>DASSGJ010000446.1:0-2148 GCA_035693545.1 Candidatus Acidiferrum sp. | reverse complement strand
CCCTTTTTGCGGCCCTCGGCTTTTTTCTCCAGTTCGGCGATGCGCGCCATCAGTTCTTCTTTTGTCGGTTCAGACATTGCATTCCTCCAAGCTTGGGCCTAAACATCCTCCCACACTCGGGCCACCCGCAGGAAGTGTCAGGCAATTTCGGCGGCCGGCAACTGCTTCGGGTTCTAGGACGTCTAAGTCATCGGGCCCAGGACGGCTACGCAGGCGGTTGAATTGCGTACCACTGGCCCGCCCGGTATCATGGGCGCTCACGTTGCTCCACCGTTTGGGGGTTCTTTCCTCACTATATGGCTCGTCTTTCCCAGCGTTTCGGGTATTTCCTTCTGTTTTTGGCGATGGTGGCGGGTATTCCGGTTGCCGCAGCAACTCCGCCCGAGTCGAATGAAATTCTGCCGCTTGCGCAGGTGCGCGAAGGCATGCAGGGCTATGCCTACACGGTGTTTGCGGGCGACCAGGTGGAGAAGTTTGGCCTGGTGGTGGTGGGCGTAATGCCGAATTTCCTGGGGCCGAAGCAGTCGATCATTCTGGTGGAGCTGAAAGGGCCGAAGGTGGAGCACACGGGCGTGGTGGCGGGAATGAGCGGCAGCCCGGTGTATCTGGACGGAAAGCTGGCCGGAGCGCTGTCGCTGAAGCTGGGGGTTTTTACGAAGGAAGCGCTAGCCGGTGTGACGCCGATTGAAGATATTTTGCACCCACCCGACCAGAGCGGCGCTACAACCCAAAGCGCCGGCCAATTTGCCTTACCGAACACGACCGTGGCGCAGGGCGGTTTGCCGAACGGCGCGGCGCTGCAGCCGATAGAAACGCCGCTGGTGTTCTCTGGATTCCAGCCGTCAGCGCTGCAACCCTTTGCAACGCAACTGCAGAGTTTCGGATTTGTTGCCGCGCAAGGCGGAACGGCGGCAGCACGGCCCGACGACGGAAAACTTGCGGCCGGAGACATGGCCGGAATGGTACTGGTTCAGGGCGACGCTTCCATTAATTCCGCATGCACGGTCACGGCGGTGCGCGGAGACAACGTGTATTTGTGCGGGCATCCGTTCCTGAATTTTGGCAACGTGCAGATGCCGATGGCGCGCAGCCGTGTGGTCACGACGCTTTCTTCGGAGCTGGCTTCGACAAAGATTGTGAACATGGGCGGAGCGATCGGCACAATCACCGGCGACCATTTGACCGCCGTGACCGGCAAGCTCGGCGCACCGCCGGCGATGATTCCGCTGGACCTGACGTTTGCGACCGGCAGCGCCGAGAGGAAGCTGCATTTTGAGGTGGTGAATCATCCGAAGCTGACGCCACTGCTGGTGGCGCTGACGACGTTTAATGGCGTGAACCAGAATTACCTGTACGGCGAAGGCACCACGCTGCATTTGACCGGCGAGATCCGGCTGAAAGGACATGTGCCGGTGCAGATTGAAAATACCGTTGCGCCGACGGATACGATGGCGCCGGACAGTTTGCCGATTGCGCTAGTGGTGCAGAACGTTTTCGGCCGGTTGTTCACAAACAATTTTGAAATCCCCGCCGTGGAGCACATCACGCTGCGCGTGGAGAGTTTGCCGGGAAGGCAGTCGTACACGGTGGACAGCGCATGGCTGGAAAAGGGCGAAGCAGCGCCTGGAGAGACGCTGAAGGTCCGCGTGCTGCTGCGGCCGTATCGCGGGGCGGCGCGGATTGAAGAGACGACCGTGCGCGTGCCGGATCAGATAGCGCGTGGAACGACGTTGCGCGTGATGGTGAGCGACGCGGACTACCTGAACCGCGCTTCGCGAGGATTTGTGTTTGGCGGAATGACCGGCGGGGGCGGGTCGGAGGGGCTGGATCAGTTGATCGCGGTGATGAATCGCGAGCGGCACAACGACCGGCTGTACGTCGGGCTGTTTGTTCCCGCGCCGACGCTGGTGTGGGACGACAAGGAATTGCCGAACGTGCCTTTGTCGCAGATTAATGTTGTAGACGGGCGGCCGGGACCGGGCAGCGTGCAGGTGCTGCGCGAATCGCTGGCCAGTGAATCATCCATTATGCTGGGCGGCCCTGTGTCCGGGCTGATCTCCTTGAATTTGCAGATCCGGTGAACATTTCTATGACCAAGCGTTTTTATCGCGTCATCGTGCCGTGCTTGCTTGCGGGCATCGCGGCCAC
>DASSGJ010000445.1:0-5543 GCA_035693545.1 Candidatus Acidiferrum sp. | reverse complement strand
ATTCTGGATCAACACCGTGTGCGCGTTCACTACCGCCTCCGGCAGCACCGAAGGTTGTGCCCACGCGCTCCATCCGGCCCAGCACAGCACGAAAATTGGTAGGGAAATTCCCAGTCCCGGGAAAGAATTCTTCCACATGCGGACCTCCCCGACTTCTTCTAAATGGAAGAGTAAGGTAGTCTGCCGGCACCCGCCCCGATACTGTCCCTAAGCACAGAATCCGGCCAACTGTCCGCGCCATCTACCGTGCCCTGCGTTTATCGCCCTCGTTTTCCCCTGTACAATCCTTCCGTGCGCGTACTGCTTCTGAATCTCTACTATCCCCCGGACACCTCTGCCACGGCGAAAATGGCGCAAACCGTGGTCGCGGCCCTCGCGGAAATGCACGATATTACCGTGCTCTGCGGCCGGCCCTCCTACGACCCCACCGAGCGGCGTCCCTGGCGTCTCTATCAATCCGAACAATCCGGCCGCGTGCGAATCATCCGCGCCGGCTCATCGGATTACCCGCGCACGCAAATGAAAAAGCGCCTGTTCAACTACCTCAGCTATGTTCTCCTGGCCGTGCCGCGCGCTCTGTTACTTCCGTGCGACGTAGTCCTCGCCATGACCGATCCTCCCTTCGAAGGCATCGTGGGCGCGTTTGTCGCCCTTCTGAAACGCAAGCCCTACGTCTACAACATCCGCGACCTTTATCCCGACATGGCTGTCGGTGGCTCTATCGTCAGGCCGGGCCTGCTGGCGCGCATCTGGGAAAAGCTGCATCGCTGGGCGCTTCGCCGCGCCACCCGCGTCGTCGTCCTCGGCGAAGACATGCGCAACCGCATCCTGTCCAAGGGGGTCGAACCTTCCGCCATTGCCGTAGTCCGCGACGGGGCGGAAATCGCTTCCGGTGATGTGCCCGCACTCGACTCCGAAGTCCTCCGCGCCATTCGCGGCAACTTCCGATTCGTCCTCTTGCACGCGGGCAATCTGGGATTTTACGGCGCCTGGGACACCTTGCTCTCCGGCGCCGCCTCACTTGCCGCCGATGGTATCGGCCTGGTCTTTGTCGGTGACGGGGCACAGCGCCTTTACCTTGAAACCGCCGCTGTGAACCTCCCCAATGTCCGCTTCCTCCCGTTTTTCCCCGGCAGCAAAGTTTCGTCCGTCCTCGCAGCGGCCGACGCCCACCTCATCACCGTGAAACGCGGTCTCGAAGGCGTTGTTGTTCCCAGCAAAATGTACGGCATCCTCGCCGCGGGAAAACCCATCGTCGCCGTCGCGCCACCCGAATGCGACGTCGTCTCCCTGGGCGAAGCAAAAGGTTTTTCGATCTCCTCCGACCCTGATGATCCCGCCCGCTTCGCGCAGCTCGTCCGTGAACTCTCCCAAAACCCGGCCCAGCTCAACGAAATGTCCAGAGCAGCCCTCGCCGCCGCCCCGGAATTCAACCGCTCCTCCGAACTCCAAAAGCTCCTGAAGATCATCGAGGCGGCCGTTGCAACCGGGCCAATCTCTCCCTAGTTGCATTTTAGTTACGACTCCATTCACTAAATTGTCATCAGAACCCGCCAACCCAATTTTCGGCTGGCGGTCCGCAACCATTCGCGCTACTTTAATTAAGCTGCGTGGGGCAGCACCGGCGGTTCTCTCTAAACCGCCATTATCTGGGCGTTACTTGGGAGCCGGATCCCAAACCGGCAACGTCTCTGTGAATTACTGGCGCACCTGCCCGAAGCCAGTTTCCTTAGAACGAGCAATGAGGATGAATGAGTGCGGGCCTGCTGGCTTTTTTAATCGCTTTGTCAGCATCTCTCCTTCTGACAGTGCCTGTCCGGGCGCTGGCCATTCGCGTCGGCATGGTGGATTTGCCCGGACCGCGTAAAGTTCACTTGAAACCCATCCCTCTTCTGGGTGGACTGGCTATGTACGGCGGCGTGATGCTGGCCATCCTGATCGTTTTCGATGGTCCGGCGCGCGCCCAGGTCTTCGGCATCGTCAGCGGTGCCACACTGGTCGCCGTCGTTGGGTTCCTGGACGACCGCGGTTGGCTCCATCATCAGATTAAACTCTTTGTCGGCATGCCCTTTGCTGCCGCGATTCTTCTGGTCAGCGGCATCCACGCCCAAGTCTTCAGTCTTGTCGTTCACGGCAGCCTCGGCTACTGGCTTGACGCCGCTCTCACGATTGTTTGGGTCGTGGGAATCACGGCCTCTTTCAGCATTTTGGACCACATGGATGGTCTATGCGCCGGTGTCGCCGCGATGGCTGCCGTTTTCTTCGCGATGCTTGCTTATCTGAACGGGCAGACTCTCGTGACCACCCTGGCCGCTTCTGTTCTTGGCGCGGCCGCGGGCTTCCTGCGCTGGAATTTCAAACCCGCCAAGATTTTCATGGGCGACGGCGGAGCGATGTTCCTCGGCTTTCTGATGGCCACCCTGGCCCTGAAACTCCGCCTGGACCACGCTTCTTCGCTCGCCACATGTTTATCTCCCGTACTCATTCTGGGCGCCACCATTTTTGACACCACCCTCGTCACCATCTCGCGTTCTCGCCGCGGCTTGCTTCCATTCGCCACTCCGGGGAAAGACCATTCCGCGCATCGCCTGGCCAATCTCGGCCTTGGCCAGCGCGGCGCTGTCCTGACGATCTACCTGGTGGGTGCAATCAGCGGAGGCGCGGCAATCCTGGTTACATACCTTTCCAATCAGGAGGCGGCTTTTGTCGGGATCGCTGTTGTGTGCGCTATGCTCCTCGCCGTCGCTTGGCTGGAGCGCGCTCCATACGAGAAACAGGAACGCAAAACAAACGCTTAGAAGCTTCTCATAACGTTTTTTCGAGCGGAACTTTCGCTTCCCGGCCGGGTTTGGTGTGCGCAGAGGGTTTCGTTATAATCTTGTTCGCTGTTTGCTTGCCTGCCTGCTCGAGTCCGCCTGGCTGGTGACGCAACGGTTCTGGCCCGGGGCGCGAACAAGGGCACTCTCCTTTAACAGGATCTGGAGTTGGTAGAAGACGAAAAGTCCAAGTTCCCCGTCGCGGGGAACACCGAAGATGTAGTTGTCATTGGAAGCTCGGCGGCCGGGCTGTACACCGCTGCGCGCGTGGCCCGTGGCGGTCGCCGTGTCAGCGTGCTGGAGTCGAAAGCGACTCCTGATCCTGCGCAGCGCACCCTGATCGTCACGGACTATTTCAGGAATCAGATCAGCTCCGCCGCGCGTTCCAGCATCCTCAATGAAATCCGCCGTTTCGAATTGTTTACTGATGGCCGCTCCGCGCAAGTTACCCTCAAACAGCCCGACCTGATCATTGAACGGTCCCGCCTGATCCGTTCGCTGACGGAAGAGGCCGCCCACGCCGGAGCAAACATCCGCTACGACACCCGGTTTCTCGATCTTTCGCCCAACGCAAAAGGCCTCCATGTCCAGGTGGACCGGGCGGGAAAACGCGAAGAATTGCACGCGGCCAGCGTGGTGGGCGCTGATGGCGCAGCAAGCCGGGTGGCGAAGTCCGCGGGCTGGCCCCCCGTCGAAACGGTTCCGCTAGTCCAGGCCATCGTGAAACTGCCCAAGGATTGCCCGCCGGACACCACCCGCGTCTGGTTCATTCCCGACGACACCCCTTATTTTTACTGGATGATTCCGGAATCTCCGGAACGCGCCGCGGTCGGCGTCATTGGAGAGCAAGGCCGCGCCACCAAACTCTCTTTCGATCGATTCCTCGAAAAGAAGGGCTTCGAGCCACTGGAGTGGCAAGGCGCCCGCATCCCGGTCTACAACGGTTGGGTTCCCGTGCAACGCACCGTCGGTAATGGCGAAGTCTACCTGGTCGGTGACGCCGCGGCCCAGGTGAAAGTTTCCACGGTCGGCGGAATCGTCACTGGATTCCGCGGCGCGCGCGGTGTGGCCGACGCGATTCTGCAAAAGGGCAATTCCGAACTCCGCACCCTTCGCCGCGAACTCGGTACCCATTGGCTTATCCGCCGCGCGCTGCACCATTTCAAACAGGCCGACTATTCCGAACTCGTGGACCTGCTGAACGACTCCGCGCGCGAATCGCTTGGCGAAATCAACCGCGACGAATCCACGCGGCTCCTCTGGAACGTTATCCGGCGCCAGCCGAAACTTGTCCTTCTCGGCCTCCGCGGACTTCTTCTGGGAAAGCGGTAATGGGCACAAGCTGTCGCTTTCGCGTTTCCCGGCGCGTAAATTTTGAATTACATCTCGCTCCAAACAACATTCAGTTCAACCGGCCCGCAATTGAAAAGGAGATACGCAAGTGCGATTGACGGTAATCGGATGTGGCTACGTGGGTTTGGTGACCGGAGCATGCCTCGCGGCCGCGGGTCACGAAGTTTTCTGCACGGACATCGATGAAAACCGCATTGACCAACTGAAGGCCGGCAAGGTTCCCATCTACGAGGAGCACCTGGACGAAGTCCTCCAGCGCGCCGTCCGGGAAAAGAAAATCACTTACACCGCGGACGCCGGTGAAGCCATTCGCGCCGGCGAAGTCGTTTTCATCTGTGTCGGCACACCGCCGAAAGAATCCGGTGAAGCGGATCTCTCCGCCATCGACCACGTCGCCCGGCAGGTTGCCACCGAAGCGCGCAGCCCGAAACTCGTGGTGGAAAAGAGCACTGTCCCGGCCTTAACCGGCATCCAATTGCAAAAGGCGCTGGCCGCCTATTCTCCGGATGGTGGCACCAGGTTTCAGGTAGCCTCCAACCCTGAATTCCTGCGCGAAGGCACCGCCGTGTCTGATTTCTTTCATCCCGATCGCATCGTCGTCGGAGTCGAAGACGAAAAAAGCGCTGCGACTCTCCGCGAAATCTACCGGCCCATTCTCGAAAAGAAATTTCATTGCCCCATCCACAATGGAAAATGCCCGGGTGGATCGAGTGGCGAGCTTCTGGTCACCACCATCAGCAGCGCCGAACTCATCAAGCACGCTTCGAATTCCTTCCTGGCCCTCAAAATCAGCTACGCCAACGTTATCGCCGACCTTTGCGAACGCATCGGCGCCGACGTCGAGGAAGTCACCCATGCGATGGGTCTCGATCCGCGCATCGGGGCGCAATTCCTCAAGGCCGGGCTCGGCTTCGGCGGTTTCTGCTTTCCGAAAGACATTCAGGCGTTCATCCATCTCTCAGCGGCGGTGGGCGTCGAGTTTGACATGTTGAAAGCTGCCGAGCGCGTCAACAAGCAGCGCATTGACCGCTTCTTCGATAAAGTGCACAAGGCTCTCTGGGTGATTCGCGGAAAGAAAGTCGCCGTTCTCGGACTGGCTTTCAAGGCCAATACCGACGACATCCGCTTCGCCCCCGCGCTGGAAGTGATTCGCCGGTTGCTCGAAGAAGGCGCTCAGGTACACGCCAGCGATCCACAGGCCATTGCAAGGACTAAAAGCTTTTTCCCGAACGTTTCTTATTTCCAGGATCCCTACGAAGCCCTGAAGGGCGTTGACGCCGCGCTGGTTTGCACAGAGTGGCCCGTCTACAGGGACCTCGATTGGGAAAAAGCCGGCCACGCAATGAGCCGCCGCCTGGTCATCGACGGCCGCAA
>DASSGJ010000444.1:0-21114 GCA_035693545.1 Candidatus Acidiferrum sp. | reverse complement strand
GCGCAGGTAGCCACGATGGCATTCGAGGTGCGATTCGGCGAGCTGCCAATCGAGAAAGGTATCGTGGCGCAGCTTCGCGAGCTCAAGTTTGTGGATGGCAAAATTGAGGGTCCGCTTCAGCACCGCGAAGGCTTCCTGTTTTTCGAGGATTCGGGCGGGCAAAAAATCCGAAACCTGCAAAAGGAAGCTCCGCGCTTTCCGCTCAAGGCCCGCGCGGGCGTCCGCGATCTGGCGTTCGAGCAGTACGATTTGTTTTCTTGCGGAGAAAGAACCGAAAAGTTCGGCAAGGGTTTTCCCCGGATGCTTCGGCAGCTCCGAGAGCACGGCCGTGAAGTTCCGCGTATGGGAAAAGCCTTCAAAGACGACAACGTAGTAGATGGCAAGCGAGAACAGGGTGTCGGACTTAGCCGCAAGGTAGGCGATGCGGCTCGCGATCGCGGCATCGACCACAGGTTTGCCGTAGAGTTTGTGGGGGATGGCCGGGCTGTTGCGTTTGAAAAGATACTGATAGACGCGGTAGTTTTCATCGAAGAGTTTCAGCGCGGATTCAAGCCTCTTGGTCAGTCCGTCGACGGCCTCCTGATCCAGGCACTCGTAATCGACCCCGGCCACCTCGAGGATGAGTCCCAGGTCGCCCGTCTTCGTGAGGAAGACATGCGAATCGATGAATCCGTATAGATTGACCCGCTCATTCAATGAGCCCGTTTCCTCGTAGTTCTGGAAGATGCGTTTCAGCCTAAGCATCGCGCAACCACCGGATCGAGACAGGAGAGAACTTGGCCGGATCGTATTCCGCCCGCAGCGTAGCGGCGGTGAGCAGGAACCGCAAAATCTGCGGGTCGGTCTGGGTGGCCCAGCGCGCCACGAAATAGAGCAGCCAAAACATCAGCAGGCCGCCGAGCAAGCTGCCGAGCAGGTTGAACGTGGCCGCGCCGAGACACATGGCAAAGAAGAAGAGTTTCCGCTCGGCTCCGAGGATGGTAAGCGGACGCGAAAGCGATCGATGGACGAGATTCACGCGACGGACATTGGGCATGGTTCTCCTCGCTCGGAAACGAATGAAACCTGGCCCATCCTCACGGGAAGAGCCAAGCAAGGAAGTTCACGGCTGCGATGGCCATGCCCACGCCGAAGAGCACACCAGCGAGCACGCGCTTCGAGCCGCCCTCGCCAAACGCGAAGGTGAGACCTGATACAACGATGGCGACGAGCGAAAGCCCGCGGGCGATGGTGCTGGTGAAGGCCGTCTGCAGGACGTTGACGGCGTTCTCCCAAGGGGAATTGGTCTGGGCGAGGAGGGAATTGGCGAGAAGAAGGCCGATGGCCGTGGCGGTCGCGACGCGGCGGAAACTTCCAGAGAAAGGAATGCGGTTGAATTTCATGGAACCTCACAGTGGATTTCGAAGCACACGATCCCGAGGGGGGATTCACACGCTCCCGACGGAACGGCCCGATGCGGTTTCCCCGCTCCTCCGGCTTCCGCAGATGCCGCGAGCGATCCCGCCGGGGAACCCGGCGTAACGGGCACTGCCGCATTCCGAAGGAAGGCACCGGCGGCAACTACTCTTAAACGCCTTGCCCACCGACGCCGGAATTCCGTGTGAACTCCCCTCTCTATACCTAATCAGCGGAAGAACGGAAAAATGTGTCGCGCGAGGACGAAAATATATTTCCGCGCTCCTGCGACACGTTTTGCGAATGGAAGGGGCACGGTGTGCGACGAAGAAAGCCCCCGGCAGTTGCAATGAATTTCACCGGTGGGTCCCCCGATTCCCACTGGCCAGTCTTCGGAGTTTGCCGAGAAGGCGCTTAAGCCGCTGGCGCTCGGCATTCGAAAAGGCACCGTTTTCCGCTCCACCTTCGAGCTTGAACTGGATGAGGAGATCGAGTTCGCCAGGAGTCAGCGTTCCCCCTTCGACCGCGCGGCCGAAAAAATGCCGCAGGAGGGCGGCACGCTCAAACGATTCCCCGGCGGATCCGGAGAAGTTCATTTCCCGGGGATCATCGGACCGGGGCGCCTCCAGGGGAGATTTGGCTTCCCGGGCGGCCCACCCGAATGTGGCGCGCCGCACATTCCGGGCAATGGCAAAAGCGAGATAGCTGTGGCGCTCCGCAAGGGTCGCGGAAGCAAGGCAGGCGAGGAGGGCGCCAAGGGCCTGTTGCGCAAGGTCTTCCCGAGTGAGAGCAGGATAGCGCTTGCGCACGCGGCGGACGGTTGAGTGCAGCAGGGGGAGAAACAAGAGGATGAACACGCTGTCAGCCATACCGCCGGGGAAGAGAGCCCTCGCTTCGAGGAGTTGCCGGAGGAGCCGGTCCGACAACGAATTTCCGTTCAGCGATTGCAGATGGGAAACAAGATCACCGGCGGTCCGGAAACCCGCGAGAAGCGGAGCCGAGCAGAGGAAGCTCCGGTGGCGTTCGTTGTTCGAGGGGTCGGCAAGCTCCGCATGAAGTTTTCGCTCGATCAGGCAAAGGGGGCAACAGCAGTCTGGCCTCACGCTCATAACCGGTCTCCAGGCGTACGGGAGTACGGTGACAGAACGGGGGACGGGCTCTGCCATAGGGTTTTTTCGCGGGGATGCGGGGACAGCACCCTGCGGGGGGCACATCGTGAGCAGGAAGGCGCCGCGGGTGGTGCCTTTCCGGATTTTGGACGGTATCCCGGCCACGAGCCACCGGGGCCAACGACGGTGCCAAACAAAAAAAAGGCCTCCCGGCAGAGCCGGGAGGCCCGGAACGAGGGGCGCCCTAGAACGGGGCGTCGCTCGGCGCGGCGGCTTCACTGGCCGGAGCCGCCTCGGGCTCGGGTTCGCCGCGATCGAGCTTGCGCACGACGTCGGCGCGAATCGACCACGAGGTGATCTTCGCGGCCGCGGCCTTCTTGCCTTTGCCGTTCGGGCGCTCGTAGGTCGAGCTGATGAGGCTGCCCTCGATGAGCACGTGCGAACCTTTCTTGATGGTCGTCGCGACGTATTCGGCGAGCCGCGGGCGAAAAACGCAGATGCGGTGCCACTCGACTTTCGAGCTCCACTCATCATCGGCGTTCTTCCAGGAGCGTTGTGTGGCGACCGACAGTACGGTGAACTTAGAACCGTTGCCTTTCGCTTGACGTTGTTCCGGGTCGGCACCGACGAATCCGACGAGAGTTACAGAGTTGATTATGTGGAATAGGGCTGGTTCTCCTGCCAGACGTATCGTGGATTCGGCCCCGAGGGGCCGAACCCAACCTGGAGGAACCAATGGCCCTGGAGTTTGTGATCTGTGAGGTGCGCTGGGAGAGATATTGGAGGGTAGCAGAGAATCCGCACGCAAGAGAATGGCTGAAGTTTCAGGCTGCACGAGGTCTAGCAGCAAACACCATCGAAGCCTACGGCCGAGACTTGGACTCGTATCTTGGGTTCCTAGCGTCGCAAAGCATTTCATTCGATGCTGTTATTCGCCCGACGATCGGGGCCTACATTCGCAGCATCAGCGCACTCGCTGTCCCGAGCGTCCAAAAAAAGGGGACAGTCGTCAGGACAACACTCTCGCACGCAACCCTGCAACAGCACCTGACTGTGGTTCGGTTGTTTCATGACTTCCTGGTGGAAGAGAGAATTTGTACACGAAACCCGCTGCGCCCGGCTGTGGCCGGGCGCAGCCTGATTCAAAGGCACCACCGCCTTCCATGGATTCCAAGCGAAGAAGAGTGGCAGACGATTTTGAACGTCTGCAAACGAGAGCCCCTGCGCAATCGGGTGATGCTGGCAATGTCCTACGACGCGGCGCTTCGCCGTGAGGAGGTCTGCTCGCTGGAGACGACGGACATCGACCCGGCGCATCGAATGCTACGCATTCGGGCCGAAAAGACAAAGAACCGCACAGAGAGAATGGTTCCGTACTCGCCAGCAACGGGTGAGCTGTTCAGTAGATATCTGCTGATCCGCCGCGAACTAAGTCGCGAGCGAGGCCCGTTGTTCCTTTCCGAGTCGTGCCGCAATCATGGGCAACCGATTTCGATTTGGACCTGGTCGAAAGCAATCGCGCGGGTAGCGGAGCGCTGCAATCTGCCTCGTTTTACTCCACACAGCCTACGGCATCTGTGTCTGACCGATCTGGCACGAGCGAACTGGGACATCCATGAGATCGCCACTTTTGCGGGACATCGCAGCGTACAAACAACTGCGCTGTACGTTCACCTGAGTGGTCGCGACCTGGCGAATAAGCTAGCTCGCGGTATGGCGGCGATCCATGCACGTCGAGTAGCAGTGATGGGCGAAATGCTGGCATGAGCGATAGAGCGTGTACCTCGCCTTCGTGGACCTGGCCTGTGAAGCTCGACCAGTACGACCGGAGTCCCGAGCTGAAGCCACAGGAAGCAGAAACTCTGCGTGCCAATCGGTCGAGCTTGGCGAGTGGTGTTCCACCTTTGGTGGTACTCGAAAACTGCGCCCTCCCGCGGCTGATGAAGCCGCTTGAGGATGTCTGCACCCACATCGAGCTTCAGCCAAAATATTGGGCCAACTTGAAAGCAATGATGGTGCGCGACATGGCCGCTCGCGGGAGGAGCTATTGGGGGTGGACGGAGGAAGAATGGATCGAGAGCATCAGGAAAGGCGGTCATGAAAAGCCTTCCGTTGCTTCAGTCGGCTATCTCTTGTGTGGTTTCGACGCAGTGCATAAGTTGGGGGGCAAGACCTTTATCTTTTATGGTCTTGCGTATCGCATCTTCGGTCGCGAACACGTTCGAAGGCTGTTCGCGGATCTCGAAGAGATGCTTGTGAGCTTTGGATATCGCGACCGAACGGCGAGAATCTACGTTCCTCGGGTGATGATCGAGGTTCTGATTACGAATCGTAGTCCTTATCTGGAGGACGTCACACTGGAGGTTCTTCAAAAGGTGTTTGACCGCCGGCAGGGTAAGAATCCTACGTTCCACTTGTCGGCGGTTTCGAAGGTGTTGGCAAATCGCAAAATCATCTCCGCACCGATCAAGCGTATGGAACGCCCGCGGTATCCCAATCCTTAGCTCCTGACGGGAATCCCGGAGAAATGGGCCCAGGCAACAAAGTACTGGTTCGAAAATGCCAAGTACACGTGGCGCGTCCGAACCCAAAACTACTACTTTCTTCTCACCGTTGGTCGATGGCTGGGAGCGACGCATCCGGGGATTAACGGACCGGAGGACTGGGACCGCAAGGTGGCAGTCGAGTGCCTGACCATGATCACCAACATCCGGTGTGGGGACTGGAGGGCGCCGGGGCGCCACCAAAGACAGTACGGAAGGCCGCTAAAACCTGCCGGGAGGATGCAATGTTATAGCGCGGTTCGAGTGTTCTTTGCGGATCTGCAAGAATGGGGTGTCATTCCTCCACGGTTCGATCCTTATCGTAGCCTCACACCGCCGCGTTCTCTTAAAGCACTGGTATGTGCTTCTCCGCCGAGAGTCATCGCTGATGACGTGTGGGCAAAACTTCTGTGGGCGGGACTCAATATCACTCCAGAGGATTTTGCGAGCAGGCGAAACCCAGAGGGGAAAACCTACACCTTTTACCCAATCGAAATGTTGCGTGCCCTAAGCGTGGTGTGGTTGTTTACCGGTCTGCGAGGGGACGAAATTCGCCGCTTGCGAGTTGGGTGTGTGCGCTGGCAGCAGGAAACTGAGTCCTCCATATGCTTGTTGGATGTTCCCGTGAACAAAACCAGCGCAGAGTTTACAAAACCGGTGGACAGGGTGGTCGGAGAAGCGATCAATGCTTGGGAGAAGGTGCGACCTGCTCAAGCAAAACTCTGCGACAGCAAGACAGGCGAGATCGTTGACTTTCTGTTTCTGCACCGCATGAGGCATCTCGGGCCGTACTTCTTGAATCTCTACCTGATCCCTCGACTGTGCAAGAAGGCCGGAGTGCCACAACGAGATCTCCGAGGAAAGATTACGAGCCATCGAGCGCGATCTACGATCGCTACACAGTTGTTCAATGCCAAGGAGCCAATGAGCCTGTACGAGTTGCAGGAATGGCTTGGGCACCGGCTGCCATCGTCCACGCAGCGGTATGCAAAGATCACACCCACGAAGCTGATGAAGTCCTATTCAGATGCAGGGTACTTCGGTCGAAATCTGCGAACGATCGAAGTTCTCATTGATCAGGAGAAGGTTCGAGCAGGTGTGGGTGCCCAGGACGCCTGGAAGTTTTATGACCTCGGTCACGGCTACTGTACCTACGATTTTTTCGACCAATGCCCGCATCGCATGGCATGCGCGAAGTGCTCGTTCTACATGCCCAAAGGCTCGACGGCCTCGGTGCTTCTTGAAGGCAAGAACAACTTGTTGCGTATGCGGCAGGAAATTCCACTGACCGATGCAGAAGCGGCGGCGGTAGATGATGGCGCCTCGGCTCTCGATTCGTTGCTGAAGCGTCTTGCCAACGTCCCGACACCGGCCGTTCCAACGCCACTACAACTGAGTGACGGCGGCACCACGAAGAGCGAGGCGGCGGACTGATCCGCTAAAGCAGAGAACCAAAAAAGGCCCGCCGCCATCGGCGGAGGGCCTTTGGAAGTGAAGTGTCAGAACGGAGCGGGATCGCTCGCGCCGGATGGCAGGACGGCAGCGTCAGGGCTGGGCGCTGGCGCTTGCGGTTCGGGCTCGCCGCGGTCGAGCTTGCGCACGACATCGGCGCGTATCGACCACGAAGTGATCTTCGCGGTCTTGGCCTTCTTGCCTTTGCCATTAGCTTGCTCGTAAGTCGAGCTGACAAGACTGCCTTCGACGAGCACATGAGCGCCTTTCTTGATGTTGTTGAGAACAGCCTCAGCCAGCCGAGGGCGAAATATCGCGATGCGATGCCACTCGACTTTCGAGGCCCATTCGTCTTCTGAGTTTTTCCAGGAGCGTTGTGTAGCGACGGAAAGAACGGTGAATTTTGAACCGTTGTTCCGCGCTTGCCGCTGCTCCGGGTCGGCCCCAACAAATCCGACGATCGTTACCGAGTTCAAGTAGGACATGAAAATGTCTCCTTTTTCTGCCCCATTTTTCTGGGGCGCCCAAAAGCGAGGGCTTCTGCTTCCAAGGCGAGCGGCTGCTTTATGGGAGGGAACCCGATGGTGTAAGGGCGGAACCGGGAAAGCAGAAGACGCGAAGCTGCAGGACGCAGGAATTAGCCTGAAGCAGCGCCCAGAAAAATGAGCGGCAGAAAAAGGCTGGCCTACTGAACCGCGAAGATCGATGCGATATCGGCCGAGCTATGTGAGAAGGCAAAGCGGACCAGAAAAAATCAGCCGTGCCACGATTGCCACAGCTCCCACAATCGCGCCCGATTCAAGTGGCTCCTGCGTTTTGCGGCCCTTACTTCCGGGTGGGCGACAATCCTCTCGGACGCAGTACGGCGCTCCAGGCCTCCGCCCGGCATATTGCGGCCATTGGGTGGGGATCTGTGGTAAGCGGCAGATGTCCGTGCCGATTGCACGGCCTTACGATTCGTGATGTTTTTCGCACTGAGTAGACGTATCTAAGTGCGGAATCCGAGTCGCCAGACCGCTTTCATCTCAGTGGATTTCTGCGCATTGGCCGAATACTAGACCACAGGCGAGACGGACAACCCTGCACAAAAATGGTGCATCGCATTTATCGGCGGCTGTTGCCGTTAACCCTTCGGCGGGCTGCCACCGTGGATGAGGGTGTCCGATTCCGCGGAAACACAAAAAGAAAATTCGTAGTCGGAGGTCACTTGATATGCGAAAGTTTGCGTGTCTCGTTGCAGTATCTTTCTTTCTGTGCCTTACTGCCGCAGCTCAAGAGAGGATGACAACCGACGTCACTCTGAGCTACTCGTATATTCGAGCCAACCCTGCTACGCACAATTCGACTGATTTCAACGTCCACGGGGGTACAGCGGAGGTTGCTTTGAACCCGCGAAGCTGGTTCGGTATCGTCGCCAACTTCGGGGGCTATCACATGGATAGGTTTGATTCGAGCTTGGGAACTTATCTGTTTGGCCCGCGAGTTTACTTGCCGAGCTTTCGTCGAGTGACCCCCTTCGCCGAGGGCCTTTTTGGTCTGGCCCACACGACTGGCGGAACTGGGTTCAGTCTTCCCGGATCGAGAAACTCCTTTGCCATGGCGCCAGGAGCCGGTCTAGATATAGCTGCTACCAAACATCTCAGTCTTCGACTAGGTGAGGTGGACTATCTAATGACCAACTTCCGTGAGCTTCCGGGCGTGGGCCGCCAGGTGCAGAACAACCTGCGTGTTTCGACTGGAATCCAGTTCCGGTTCTAAAAGAAGCGGAAGGAAGGAGGTAGCAGTAGAGCCGGGCTCTGGGCCCGGCTCGCTGCTTGAGAGGTTGTGACCTCAAGCGTTGGGCCAGCTCACGCATTAGGGCACTTTTGAGGGCAATGGTGGAAAGGCAAGGTTGGCGACATCCAATCAGTTCACTTTGCGAGGCTAGCGCAATTGACCACGGCCGAGCACATTCATAAAATTGTCCTGGAGAACCTGGAGGGCTTTAGGGTTATGCCCGGTGAGCTGAGTACTGGTGGCACGCGCTCGCTGCGCAATTTTCTTGGGGAACTTGTCTGGCGTCACTTCTTCGAAGACGTGCGGTTGGAAGAGCCTCAGGTCGCAACCTATGTAACCGCTTTGCTCGCGGACTTCGCGCGCACAGAAAACCTCTATCGCATTCGAAATGCACTGGGGAAACGGCTCGAAGACGTGGCGGCGATGCTCGCGGAATCAAACCCATTGCTGGATGCGGCTTCGTTCGATCGGGAGCGCGAGGTTCGTAAACACGTCGGTGATTACACTTTATTTATGACAGGTTTGTTCCCGGAGAGTGTAGCCAGGGCCCGCCGAAGACAGCAGTCTCGCGTAGATGCGTTCGTCAATTTTGTACAAGCCGGCAAGGAGTCTTACGCTATCGTTTCCTCTTTTGACCAATTCGAATATAGGGAGGAAGCGCCCGTGTTCCGCAGGCTTTCCGAGAATTTCGAACTCTGCGTAGTTGGACTCAACCTAGTCAAACAAGAGTTGGAGGAGTTCCAGCGGGAATCGTACCAGCGGCTCAAACACGCCTTGGATGGCTCCTCGGATTGAGCAGGCCTATTGGTGGAATCGCCCGTGGGGAGAGCATGGCCTGCCGTTGCGCCCAAGCCATCCTAGCTGTTGCAAGGGCCACGGTTTCCGGTCCAACTAGCGCACCCGGACCGCTGTATCCAAATCCGAAACGCCAAGAACGATAGCGGCAGTTTTCGACCCCTTCAGTGTGGTCCCCCAGCCCGACGTGACGTTGATCTCCTTGTTGGCCAACTTTCCTGCGAAATAGCCCAGTGCGCCGGCGACGTTTGGCAGTTCCTGATACAGGACATCGGCCTCCTTATAGGTCACTCCCAACGCACTTAAGGCCTTCTTGGCCTTGTTTGAGTCGTCCACGATCAGGTGCACATCACCACCGCTTCCTGTGCCCATGCAAAAGGCCAAGATGTTGACCTTCGCGTCGCCGAGCACTCTGGCCACATGGGCTAAGCTGCCGGGACGGTTTTCACAGAACACACTCAACTGCTTCGTCTTGGGCATGTCGAACCTCTGTCAGTCATCAGGCGAGTCACTTGATGGCTTGGAGCCGTTCTGCTTTGCCTCTTCGGCGTTCAGCAAAGAACGGTCGCAAATGCTCCAGCCTGTCGCGCACGCCCACGCATTACGCTGTCGTTTGGCCTCTGCGACTTCCTTGGCTTCTGAAGAGTCCAGAAGACTCTCGTCGCAGTAGGCCTCACCCGTCTTGCATGCCAGAAAATTCAGGCGATGCTGGGCGGTGACAACTTCCTGTCCAACGGCAGGAGTTAGCAGCGATTTATCGCACAAGCCATCTCCCGTTTCGCACGCCAGAAGATTGCGCTCGTGCTCAAGAGCAGCAACTTCCTCCTTTTCGGTTGAATTCAACAGAGAGTGGTCGCAAATTCCTGAGCCGGTTTTGCAGTGCACCAGGTTCAATTCATTTTCGAGCCTAACCACTTTTTCTTTCTCCCCTGGAGACAGCAGTGACTTGTTGCAGATTCCGAGCGTCGTCTCGCATGCCAGGAGATTGCGCAAACGTTCGGCTTCGGTCACTTCCAAGGACTCCGTCTCATTCAGCTCTGAATGATTGCAGCTGGCGTATCCCCGTAAGCATTTCCAAAGGTTACGGTCATGCTGCAATTCTGCAATCTGCTTCTGCTGGACATCTGGAAGCTGGGAGCGATCACACTCAACAAAGCCTTCCAAACAGTTCCGAAGATTCTGATTTTTATCGTTGCTGGATGTTTGGGCGAAGTCGGCGGCGGCAAACGCGCCCAACAGCAAAAACACAACTAGTGTGGGTTTCATGGCAACCTCCGAAAGTTTCGGTTTTTCGTCACGGGCGCGGGCGCTTCCGCGCGCCGTGCGCGTTTACCTTGTGTATTACTGGTGTGCCGGGGCTGCGTTAGGATGTTTTAGTACATCCCTCCGCCGGAAACGCCTGCTGCCGCTGCCTTCTTCTCTTCTTCCTTTATCTCTGCCACGAGCGCTTCGGTCGTAAGCATGAGAGCTGAGACCGAAGCCGCGTTCTGCAGAGCCAGGCGTGTGACCTTCGCCGGGTCGATCACGCCCATCTTTACTAGATCGCCATACTCACCGGTCTCCGCGTTGTAGCCGAAGTGTTCTTCCTTGGACTCGCGAATGCGGCCAACGACAACGGCTCCTTCCACTCCAGCATTCTGCGCAATTTGCCGGAGAGGCTCCTCCAAGGCGCGCTTGACGATGTTCACACCAATCGCTTCGTCTTCCTCGACCTTCAGTTTTTCAAGAGCCGGGATGCAGCGAAGCAGCGCCACACCACCACCAGGAACGATGCCTTCCTCGACGGCTGCACGGGTCGCGTGCATCGCATCCTCGACGCGAGCCTTCTTCTCCTTCAGCTCGGTCTCGGTAGCTGCGCCAACCTTGATGACCGCGACACCGCCGACAAGCTTGGCCAGCCGCTCCTGCAGTTTCTCCTTGTCGTAGTCCGACGTGGTTTCCTCGATCTGAGTGCGGATCTGCTTGACGCGTCCTTCGATGGCGCTGGCCTTTCCCGCACCCTCAACGATGGTGGTGTTGTCTTTGTCGATGGTGATCTTCTTGGCTTTGCCAAGGTCTTCCAGCTTGACGTTTTCAAGCTTGATGCCTAGGTCCTCGGTGATGGCTTTCCCGCCCGTCAGAGTGGCGATGTCTTCGAGCATGGCCTTGCGCCGGTCACCGAAGCCGGGCGCTTTCACGGCGCAACATTGCAAGGTGCCGCGGAGCTTGTTGACGACCAGAGTCGCCAACGCTTCGCCTTCCACTTCTTCCGCAACGACCAGCAACGGTTTGCTGATCTTTGCGATTTCCTCAAGAAGCGGCAGAAGATCCTTCATCGAGCTGATCTTCTTTTCGTGGATCAGGATGCGTGCATCTTCGAGCACACACTCCATCCGCTCAGGGTCTGTTACGAAGTAAGGCGAGAGATAGCCGCGATCAAACTGCATGCCTTCCACGACTTCGAGCTGCGTCTCCATCGTCTTGGATTCTTCGACGGTGATGACGCCGTCCTTGCCGACCTTTTTCATGGCCTCGGCAATGATGTTGCCGATCTGCTTGTCGTTGTTGGCGGAGATGGTGCCGACCTGGGCGATCATATCGCCCTTGACATCCTTGTGGAGCTTCTTGACCTCTTCGACGGCCACTTCAACGGCCCTCTCGATGCCACGCTTCAGCGCCATCGGACTTGCGCCGGCCGCTACTGTCTTCACGCCTTCGCGGAAGATGGCCTGAGCCAGGACGGTTGCTGTCGTGGTGCCGTCGCCCGCGACGTCAGAGGTTTTAGAGGCGACTTCGCGCACCATCTGCGCGCCCATATTTTCGAGCGAATCCTTTAACTCAATTTCTTTTGCGACGGTGACGCCATCCTTTGTGATGACCGGAGCGCCGAACTTCTTCTCGATCACCGCATTGCGGCCCTTCGGACCGAGCGTGATCTTGACGGCGTCCGCCAGAAGATTGACGCCCCGCAAAATGGACTGACGGGAATTCTCGCCGGTCACAATCTGCTTTGCTGCCATGACTGCTGTACCTCCTTCGATTCTTTTGAAATTTGTTTTCCGGCTCTCCCGGGTTTCTCGTTCAGCGGGGAGAGGATAGGGTTATCGCTTCGCAGAAGCGGCCTTAGCGGCTCGCTGCAATTTGCCGAGAACTTCGTCCTCGCGCAGGATCAAGTACTCTTCGTCTTCCAGTTTGATTTCTGTGCCGCTGTACTTCCCGAAGAGCACACGATCACCGACCTCGACATCCAAAGGAATTCGTTTGCCCTCGTGCAGTTTGCCCGCGCCGACGGCAACGACTTCGCCCTCCTGCGGTTTCTCCTTTGCGGTGTCGGGCACGATGATGCCACCCTTCACGGTTTCTTTCTCCTCGATGCGCTTCACGACAATTCGGTCATGTAGCGGTGTTAGGTTGATCGCCATCTTTTTTAACCTCCTTCCGGTTTTCTAAATCAACTAATTCAAGCCCGATCCAAGACAACGTGGACTCAGGTGGCCACTGCCGCGTAAAGCTTTCCGGCGTAGTCAGCGGTCGTCCGGTTGCTGTTCGGCACCGGGGTCGTGAGTGCTGTACGGTGGACGCTGCTGCCTTGTCGCAATGACAGGCTGCGCGTTCTTCGCCGGCGCCAGTTCGGGATGTAGGAAGTCGAGAGACGAACGCGGAAGACACGATTCTTTATGGCCATCGCCTTGAACCTCTGCTCAAAAGAGTTGGAATCGCCAAGGAGGGCGCTAAGGCTGTGGTTAGCACTCTCCCTTAGCGAGTGCCAATTTTACAAAAACTGGATTCGTTGTCAAGTCGAACGCTATTGAGCGGACCCCGTAACTCGTTGTAATTACACCGGTTGCTAAAGGGCAGGGAGGCCGAAAATTTTGCACCTCTCTGCTCAAGAATGGTCGCTCAGTGGTAAAGGCAAGATCTGGCTGCTGATTTGTCGGCATTTACAGACCTTGTTGGATAGGCTTGCACTGCCTTTCGAGCGTCATAGGGATTGAAAAGAAAAACTCGATTGAAGATTCCGTGATTAGTCGCGAGGACTCGAGCCACTCTCGCCGCGAACGCACCGAAGTCAAAGCTAAGGAACTCCGGATTGCTCGCGAACAGTGCTCGGTCGCTGCATTCGCAAATGAGATGCACTTCGTCAAGCCCACGGAACACATCAGGGTTCTGCTGTTCATAAGCCTTGATCTTCGTCAGAATTCGATCCATCGCAGTTTGTAACATCCAGGACGGGATATACGCTCCTCCCCCGCTTTCAAGCCCAATCCAATTCTGTCCTGCCGCCAACACTTCCACTTTGCGTCGCGGGAAAATCCATAGGCTGTCCAGATATTGGCCAATTATGGGAAATCCATGGAAATCGTGCATCGCCGCTCCTTGTGGACGGTCCCATTCAGGCTCCAGCAGGCCGTTCTCCCTGGCCAGAAATTCGTATAGCTCTTCGCGAAACGCCTGAACGTCTCCAGGTTTTACCTGCCGATGCTTGGGGTGCAGCCACACCCAGCCGATGCGGCTTGGCCTTGGGTGCGTGGTGCTGGCGAGAATTTGCAAGTAGCTGTCTTTGAACGATTGCCATCCCCTGCGCCACGTGACATGGTCGGCTTCCGCCCAACTCGCCAACTCCACACCTATCTTCTTGCCGGATCGCGTGACGCACAACACATCGGGTGGGTCATCTCCATCCAGTGCGCTACCAATGTCGTCGTCCGCAAATCGGGGCGCAGCTGCAAGAAACCCTCGCCAGAGTTCTCTTTCGTTATCCGTTAGCGTTGGTGGTGTCACGATGTTTCTTCCTCCGAGATGTCGCCGAATGCCGCGTACAAAACTGGACCACGAGGGATTCCGCCCAAAATCGCTCAGAGCCTCCATTGCGTGAAATGAACGCGCAATGCCCGCCGCGCTCCGGCGCCACTAGCGTGATGAACCGATTTTGAACAACCGCTGGGTTGCGAAACGATTCAAAAGGAATGAACGGGTCGTCCTGTGCCGTAACGATCAGTGTTGGCACGCGAATCTGCCCGACCACACCGAGTGCGCTTTCGTGCAGATAGTATTCCGCTGCGTCGCGGTACCCCCAAGCTGGCGCCAACATGGTCTCATGCCATTCGTGCAAGGTGCGCACTGCAGGCAGGCTCTCAACGCAATAACGTCCCGGAAACAACTTCGCCTTTTTTTCCAAAGTGCTCTTCGTACAGCGAAGGAAATACCGTTCGTAGAGAAAATTGCGAGGCTCGCCGCTGCCAGTTGAACACGATGCTAAATCGAGACAAGGACTCACAACGCAAACGCCCCGCAGCTCTGTTGGTGCGTTCGACGAAAGTTCTCCGGTCATCTTCACGACCAGATTGCCCCCGACCGAATAGCCCACAAAGAAGAGTTCTGGAAGCGCGTCCCTTTCGACCAATTCTTCGAGCACTGCCCTATAGTCTTTGGAGAGACCGGAATTGTGGAGTGTGGGGGTCAGATGCTCCGTCCCGCCGCAATTTCTCTGATTCATTCGTAGTACGTTGAATCCCGCCTGGAAGGCCTTTTCAGCAGTCCCAAGCATGTAAGGAGAATCGCTTGAACCTTGGAAGCCGTGGATGAGCACCAGGGTCAGATGCCGTCTTACTTTCTCCTGCCAGTGGCATTTCGCCAGAAGCTTGGTTCCAGGTTCTACCTCAAATAGACGATCAGCCGCTGCAGGTAAACACGAGGAATTTCGCGGCCAGTACGCTGCTGCAACCGTCGCGAGATGAGGATTCTTGAACAATGGGTGCGGTTCAAATGGTAGCGCGGAAAACTGCGGCTTACTGTTTGAAGCCAGCCCTCCAAAATCCAAATTCGCCGGGATCGCGCTCATCGGAACTCTCTTGAAACAGTGAATTCTTGCCGATCTTTCTTTACGCCCGGACCGAGGGTCGAGCGACGCGGCCACCGCGGCGGCAGCAACCTTTGGATGCGGCTTCCGATCGGCTTCATCAAGAGCGGTAGCAGAAGGAAAAAACCTTGCCGCGGGTCCGCGCAGGACGACAGTTGATGAAGTGAATGCGCGAGCATCGCGTGAGTCCGCTGGACAGCCTGCCGAATGCGGCGTTCCAAAAACTCCAGTCCGCCGGCCATTCCTTCCAGTAAATCCATGGAGAAAAGCGCAAACGAAAACACGATAGCGGATGCCAGGGCCAGAACGAGAAGAATCGACAACACTCCCTGGAGAAGATTTGTTCGCGCCGCGACAACCGCCGCGGCGAGACCAGCCATCCATTTCCAAGCACCAGTCCAATTCATCGCACGGAGCCTCCTTCTCTCGTTTTTTCGTAGTCTGTGCGTTAGCTGCTTACGCCGGTACCTTGCCCGCAAGGAACACAGTGAGCTGGCCGCGATTCTGGTCTTGACGAAGAACCTTGAACACTACGTCTTGGCCCTTCTGAAGATCGGACAGCGCCCGATGCAAGCCATTGAACGTCTCCACTGCCGTGTGGTTGACTTCCACAATCACATCTCCCACCGCGAACCCGATATCCTCAGCGAAACTCCCGGTGTCTACTTCCGAAACGATCACCCCTCGTTGACCCTGCATACCGAGGTGCCGCGCGCGTTCGGAACTCAATGTCTCCGCATGAAGCCCAAACTTTGCAGCAGAATTCTCATCCGAGGAATCCTCCTTCTCGTTCGCGCTTCCCGAATAGACGCGGTCGCGGGCTTCGACCGTCACGTTCGTTTCCATTTCTTTGCGGTCCCGCACGTAATCGATCTGCACTTTGCTCCCAACCTTGGCGTGCGTGATTCGGTCGACTAAGTCGCTCCCTGTTTTCACGGGATTACGGTCAACTTTCGTGATCACATCGCCGGGCTTCAGCCCTGCTCGCGAGGCTGGACCACCCGGTTCCACTCCTTCGATGACGATTCCGTAGGGAGCGCCCAATTCTTTCAGCGTAATCGGATTGGTACTCTGCTCTTCCTGAAAACTCACACCGATGGAGCCCCGGGTGACTTTGCCGTGCTCGATCAAATCGTTGTAGGTGTTTATCGCGGTGTTCGATGGCAGGGCAAACCCCACGCCTTGATATCCAGTACTTTGCGTCACAATGGCCGTATTAATTCCGATGACCTGCCCAGCCATGTCCACCAGCGGCCCACCCGAATTACCAGGGTTGATGGCAGCGTCTGTCTGCAGGAAGTGTTGGAATTGCCCGCCGACACTGCCACGGTCCTTCGCGCTCACGATCCCAGCGGTGACGGTGGCTTTGAGCCCGAACGGACTGCCAATCGCTAGCACCCAATCACCCACGTGGACCCCATCGGAATTGCCAAGCTTAGCTACCGGGAGGTCTCGGCTCGCTTCAATTCGAAGCACGGCAAGATCAGTCTCTTCATCAGTTCCCACAACTTTCGCGGTGTACTTTGTTGAGTCTCCACTGAGTTGAACCTGGATTTTGGTCGCTCCATTCACCACGTGATTGTTTGTCAGGATGTACCCCTTCTTGTCGACAATCACCCCCGAACCCAAGCTGTGCTCTGCCGTTGGTCCCGTGTCGGGAAAATCGAAGAAGCGGTTCCAGAAATCGCCGAACGGGTCTTCAAATCCACGCGGCACACGTGGCCGATTCGTTGTCCGATGCACCTGCGTCGTGGAGATGTTTACGACTGCTGGCTCGACGTTTTGAACAATCGAAGCAAAAGTGCTCGACAGATGAATGGGATCGGGTATCGCGAGAGGAGCAGGCGTGTCTTTGCCCACCGCTTTCGAAATGGCTCCGTGCCCCGGCAGTACCGTGCCGATAACGAGCCCGCATAACAAGGCAACGAAAACCGCAAGTCCAAATTGCCACCCACTCTCCCTAGCAAGCCCTCGCAAACCGTGCATGCCGAATCTCATGGCTACCTCCTGCCAATCATTCGCCCAGCTTTGTATTAATTAGTTTGATGCCACGACAACGGCAGAGCCGAGCGGTCCGAGTTGGGTTTTGAACTGCCAGTCGCGGCGGATACAGACCGCCTCGGAGGCGGGGAGCCTCCCGAGGCGGTCCGTCGCTGGTGAGCGAGCCTTCAGGCGGCGATTTGCTTTGACATCGGCGTCGTTTTGACTTCGATGCGGCGCGGCAACGCGGCAGCCGCCACGGGCGCCGTCAATTCAAGGACGCCGTTGTGGTATTCCGCGGTTAGCTTGTCCGCTTCGATGCCCTCGGGCAACGTCAGCGTGCGCTCGAATGCTCCATACGAAATCTCTTCGTAATGGAGGTCAAGGTCCTTGCCGCTGCGCTTCACCTGGCGCTCGCCGCTGATTGTCAGCGTGTTCCCCTGCGCATGAATCTGAACTTCCTTGGGGTCCACGCCCGGCAGCGATGCCCGCAAGTGATACGTCTTGGCATCCTTGTCGATGTAAGACTCGATTGCGGGAGTAAAGGCCGCCGACGTTCCAGTCGTGGGTGCCTCGCCGACCGGCCAGCCACTCACCATGCGGTTAAAGATCTGGTCAAAGTCCCGGCGGAAATCGAACAGATCCTGGAACAAACTGCCACGAGGAATAAGGTTGGTCATGACATACCTCCTAGTCCAAATTTATAGCCCCTCGGAAGAGGGAGCATGTTATGGCTCGGTCAGCTTTGATGCTGCCCGAGCAACCTGAGTCGCTTATTAGCAGATTCTCTTAGTCTTGTCAATAGCCTATGTATGTCACTGACAGCAAGCCACATAACGCAAATGAGTGGGCTTCCATTGCCATTTCAGCGGGCGCACATTGCAACCAAAACTTGCCTCTCCGCGTCGAAACGCTGGGAAAACAAGCCCTGGAAACTACCTGAGTTTGACGCGATTTTATGTCGCGGAGTGCTTGTGAACCTAAAGCAGGAATACTTCTATAGTGAGGAGGATGCGATGAACAGAGCAATAAGCAAAATCATGGTGGCTACCGCCGTGTGGACATTCGTTGTCTCGGCGGGCATTTGTGCCGCAGCCAGTCAACTCAAGCAGCGGCCGGATCAGGCGCAGTACGAACAAACGCTTGGTCAAGAAGTTCGCCATCAGTTGGTGCTGCTGCCCTTCTATTCCGTGTTCGATAATCTGGAATTCTCGGTTAAGGACGACACCGTGACCCTCATGGGACAGGTCGTCCGGCCTACTCTGAAATCAGATGCAGAGGCAGCCGTGAAGCACCTCGAAGGGGCCGCGCAGGTAATGAACGACATTGAGGTGTTGCCTGTTTCCCCGAGCGATGATCGGTTGCGCCGGGCGCTCTATCACAAAATCTACGGAGATGATGTGTTGCAGCGGTATGCGCTACAAGCTGTGCCGCCAATTCACATCATTGTGAAGAATGGACATGTAACGCTAGTCGGTGTAGTGGCAACGGAGATGGACAAGAACATTGCTGGTATGCGCGCCAACGGCGTTTCCGGGGTTTTCTCGGTCGAGAATCAACTGCAAGTAGAGAACAAGAAGGGCTGAGCCCCAATGGAAGAAGCTCTTTCGACGAAGTGAATCGCGCCCTCCGCTACGGGATGGAAATACATTGGATGTGAAACTGCAGCCGAAAACACATGCATCGTTCTGGTTGTCATTGCTCGTTCTTGCGGGCATAACTTCCATCGCTTACGCCGATCACCTGGTAGCGTCGGTTTCGCTCGCCTTTTTGTATTTTCTACCGTTGGCCCTCAGCGGATTGATCCACCGGCTCAGGACAAGCCTGGTTCTTGTGCTCGTTTGTGTCGGTCTTACTGATTGGTTCGGCTCACTTGAACACACTGGGTGGCGACATAACGCGCGGAATTTCATGGCCCTGATTGGCTTCACGTCGGTCGTTCTGTTCGTCAATCGTCTGAGTGTGCAGCGCACCGCGCTGGCTGCAGAAGTGCAAGCGCAGGCGGAGGAGCTTGCCAAGGACATGAAATTGGCGGGGGAAATCCAACGACGGTTGCTGCCGCAACATCCTCCGAGCGTCCCGGGGTTCGACATCGCTGCGCGAACGTATCCCGCAAGGGTTGTCGACGGAGATTTGTATGATTTCATAGAAATGCAAAGTGGGAACTTGGGAATCGTTATCGCTGACGTCGCCGGTAAAGGCGTCGCCGCTGGCCTCTTCATGCCCGCGGTGAAGATTGTGCTGCGTGCCAACTTGAACCACACAGGTAACCTTGAGATGGTCATGACTAAGGCAAACCAAGTCATCTACGAGCTCACGGACGAGGAACGATTCGCATCTTTGTTCTACGGAATCCTTGACACCAGCACCCGTCGTCTGTGTTACATCAACGCGGGTCATCAACCACCTCTGCTATATAGAGGCTCAACCGGGGAGGTAGTCTGGCTCGAAACGGGCGGTCCCGTGATGGGCTTGCTGCCTGATGTGCATTTCGAAACCGGGTCGGTGGAATTGCTGCCGCGCGACTTGCTCGTCCTTTATACCGACGGTGTCGTCGAGACGCACAACGCGGCAGGCGAGGAATTTTCTCGGGATCGGTTGCTGGCTGTTGTTGCGTCCCGCTCAGACGCCGCAGCACATCACCTTGCTGAGACAATACACACGTCGGTCGTCGAGTTTTCAGAAATGGATAGGCCTGAGGATGACCTGACGGTTGTCATTCTGAAGGCCGAGTGAGTCTGGGCATTTGTTCGCCCTGGGCTTCGTGTTAGACACAAGCCACGCTACCGTGTTCATCATGTGACTAGCGTAAGCGGCCCCAACGGAAGAAGAATTCTTTCTCAAACGCGGCAAACATTTGGTCGACGATCTGAGCAAAATCTAAAGCAAAGCGGTCAGGAGAGAGGGGGCGAGTCGTAATAGGGCTCGACCGATGTGGTTGCCGATTAGCCCGCAGTGGTTCCACGTGAATAGGAATCCGCTTAGGGTAATTCAAGGATTGATCGTAGACTTTTCTGCGAAGTGGATCGATTAAGGTCTCGTAAGCTTCCGTAACCTCTCTGAATTTCTCCGAGGACGACCCTCCGCCTACATCAGGGTGATACTGGCGCGCAAGTCTCCTGAATGCAGAACGAATCGATCCGTCGTCTGCATCAAGCGGAACGCCCAAGAGAACGTAATGATTCACAGCGAAAACCCTGCCAATCGGCGATCCCAGTCCAAATTGTAGACCGTGGAATGCGGAGTTCACAAGGGGGTCGCACTGTTGTGAGGACCCCCTCTTGGCTCCTCCCTCCACTCGGGCCTAAACGCGCCGTCTACGGCGTCGCAGGCCTTCGTTTCGGGAGTGGCCAGTGAGGCGCACGACATGCTTTAATGGCTAAACCGCTGGCGAGCGAACCAGCCCAAAAGCCTATTCCACTTAACATATAGATAGGACATTTTCTTTTACCTTTCTTTCTGCCCCGTTTTTCTTTGGGGGCACGACAGAGAGCGAGGGGGCGTGGAGTCGCAGGCTAGCGTCTGCATTGTGGGAGGGAACCCAATGTTGTTGAGGGCGGAACCGACAAAGCAGAAGACGCGTAGGTCGGAGCGGAGCGGAGCGGAATTACGCGAGCGGTGAGCCCAAAGAAAAACGGGGCAGAAAGAAAGAAGTGTCCTGTCTCGGGAAAGGCGGAGAGTAGGAACACCCGGATAGAGGATCGATAGCGGTTCGAAGCGCACGATCGTCGCCGCGATGGAAGTCGCCAAGAATGGCGCGAGGAGGTTCATTTCCGGCGATCAGTTGCCGATCGGGCTCGTCGCAAGCAATGCGCGCACTGTAGCTCGGCGTGGGCCTTCTGTTAGTTGGTTTGTAACTCCATGAGGCCGAAGGGTTTATATTGTATTTATATTTTCAATTTCAACCATATACGGATGTTTGCGAAAACGAGCCCAGATATGTTTGTAAAAACAACTATTTATAGTACATTACTAAAATGAATCTGGAAGGGCGACTTGTCAAATATTTGGAGCGTGACTTCAGTCTAGAGCAAGCTCAGACACTGGTGCTAATGGAGGAAGCGGCCGTCGCGCTCTTCACGGCATTGCCCGAACACTTTGTGCTGTTCGGAGGCGCGACGCTGGTGCTTTTTCACAACAGTCCACGGCTATCGAAGGATCTCGACCTGCTTGCCCGGGTAGATTCGCTCCCTAGTTCCGAGGTGTTGCAAAGCGCATTGGAAGA
>DASSGJ010000443.1:0-3453 GCA_035693545.1 Candidatus Acidiferrum sp. | reverse complement strand
CGACGCGGTAGCACTCTTCCTTTTCGGCACCATGTTGCTGGTCATCGCCGCCCGCCGCTTCCAGAACAAAGTCATCATGGCGTGATATTCTGTCGTGCCACGCTGGTCGCTTTTGGTTTTATTCTTCATTCCAGGGGAATTCCTTGTCCTGTCCGATCTGTCAAAAACGTAAACCGGGCCGCTTCTGCCCCGCCAAGGCCGAAACCATCTGCCCCGTCTGCTGCGGCACCGAGCGCGAAGTCACTCTCGACTGCCCTCCCGACTGCGCCTATCTTCTCGCCGCCCACCGCTACGAAGAACAACACCCGCGCCAACTCCCCGCGGATACGCCCCTGCTGGATGTTCGCCTCGCCCCGGATCTCCTGCGCATCCACCCGGAGCTCATCTCTGCCATCGCCTTCACCATCGCAAAATTCTGCGCCGCGCAACCCGCCGCCACCGACCCTGACATCCTCGCCGCCCTCCAATCCCTCGCTGAGTCCTACAAAACACTGGCCGGCGGCATCGTCTACGAACAGCCTCCTGTTCCGCCGATCCAACGCGGACTCTACGACGCTCTTACCGCCTTCCTCAACGAAACCAAGCAATCACCCGCGCAAACTCCTCAGGGCCGGCCCAAAGACTCCGAAATCTTCCAACTCCTCGTCTTCCTCTATCGCATGGGCCTACTCCGCACCAACGGCCGCCCGCGCTCCCGCAGCTTCATCGAATTCCTCCGCGGCCAATTCCCCGGCGCCCACGAACTAAAGCGCGAAGAATCCCGCATCATCGTCCCATAGCTGTTTTTTTTGTTTGGCTGGATACGATTGCGGTTTTGATTTATCTTGGCAAGAACAATGTCGGCCGCCTCTTCATCGTGGAAACACATCCCTTTCAGAGAAGGCAAGCCCATTCCCTACCGCGCTACGTGGAGCGATGTAGAATTTACTAGTATTCGTGCCGGTTTAATTCCGGCACAGATGGAAGACAAGTGGTTCATCTACTACGTCGAGCCCCATCTTTTTCTTCATCGTAGCTGGTCTGGCCAACCCGTGTACCGCTTGGCGATCGTTCAGGGCGATAAAGGGTTTGAAGTCGCAGAATCACTCTGGAGCCTCGAACTCGCATCGGCACGCGGAGCTGATTCTGACTATCAGGTCAAGTTGCTCGACTTTTTGATATCGAACCTTTTGCTGGGTCAGTCCAAGCAATTCCCCATGCCCGCAGTCAGCCAGGATCATTCACACCCTGGTGCATTACAGCACGTAATTTCCGGAACGGGGTACGATGAGAAACTCCCTAAACTGAGGAAGCCCTGGTGGCGGTTCTGGTAGGTCGCGAGATATTATCCCGCCGAGCAGGAACGCATCCCGTGCACTTCGCCGCTCACCGCGGCGGCGTCCCAGCCGAGCGATAGCTGACCTTGCGGCGCAGCTGGTCGCTCCCCTTCCCACGGGCGCGAAGCAAAACCAAACTTCTGACGGATGCGCGCCACACGCTCCGAAGCTTTCTTGCGGTACTCTTCCGGCGCATAGCCGTTTTTGGTGTACCACTCGCGATACTGCTTCGCGAGCCGCGGAAATTTCTCCTCGATGAACGGCAAGAACTGTCGCGCCGATGCCGGCATCAAGAACAGCACACCGGACCAGAACCACTCGGCTCCGGCCTCTTTCGCGGCCGCAGCGACGCCTTCCAGTTCGCCGTCCCCGTCCGTAATTCCGGGTAATAGCGGCGAAGCCGAAACGCCCACATGCAACCCCGCCTCACGCAACTCTTTCACCGCCGCCAGCCGCAAATCCGGCCGCGGGGCGCGCGGCTCCAGCAATCGCGCCAGCCGCGGCTTCAGCGTGGTGACCGTGATATTGATCGTCAACGCCGACTTCGCCGCAATCACCTTCAAAATATCAATGTCGCGCACAATCTGGTTCGACTTGGTGATGATCGAAACGCTCAGCCCTTCCCGCCGCGCCAGTTCCTCCAGGCACGCCCGCGTCACCCCGTATTCCCGCTCCGCCGGCTGGTAAGGATCCGTCGCCGTCCCGATCGCAATGTGCTCCGCCTTCGTGTATCCCGAAGCCTTCGACGCATGCGAATATTTCCGATCCACGTCGTTCCTGAGCACTCCCGCCGCATCCTGCTTCACAAAAATCTTCCGCTCGAATTCCCCGCCGTCAAGCTCCATGTACTCGTGCGTATACCGCGCATAGCAGTATTTGCACGCAAATTCGCACCCGCGGTAGGGATTGATCGTCCAGTCAAACGGCACCCGCGCCGAATCGCATTTATTTAAAATCGATTTCACCGGCAGGAAAAAATACTCCGGCTTCTCCTGAGACTTGCGTTTCGTTTCCGCTTCCGGCGCTCGGGCGGCGAGGCGAGCTATGCCCACCAGTGGCGCAGGCGAAGCCGGAAATTCCGGCGGGGGGCAATCCGCCGTTGGGCTTTCCAGGCTTTCCTTGCGCCAGCCGGGTTGACCCTGGGCAAGGGCGCCGGCCTCTGGCTTTGGTTCAGCAGGGCTAAAAGGAAGGAGTTGTGTTGCAGGGCGACGAACGGGGCGGCGCCGAATCGCGAAACGCGGCGTCGTATGGGGAAGAACTGGGGACATGGCTCACCTCGATACGCGTCCAGTGTTTCGCTTTTTGTTCGCCATGTCAAGATATTTCCCCGCAGACCCTTCCCGCGCCGCCCGTTCCTCGCATTTTGCTTTGCGCATACCGCGCGGCCATTCTCCTCGCCCCGCCGCAGCCCTCTTGATACAGTATTTTCCTGGGAGCCCTCCGCATGCGCGCATCGAGTTTCACCCGCACTCTAGTTCTGTGCAGCTCGTTGCTCGCCGCCGCCGTGGCTACCGCGCAAACTCCGCCGCCAGCTCCCGCGCAAAAGCCCGCCCCCAAAGCTCCCGGAAAGCCTGCTCCCGCGGCGGAAGCACCGGTCGCGGCGCCCGTCTCCCGCCACTACCCGATCCTCGTCATCGCCCACGGCAACGAACCGTCGTGGTCGCTGCGGCTGGGCATGAAAGGGCCGGAACGGCTGGACCGCGCGGGCTACCCGCCGGTTGTCCTCGAGCCGGACGAAATCGTTGCCGACGAACCCGGCGTTTCCTGGGTCTACCACGCCAAAGACAGCGTCACCGGCGCCGACCTCGCCGTGGAGATCTCCCGCGAGCCGTGCTCCGACGGAATGAGCGATACCAAGTACACCTTCAAGGTCGAGCTGCAGCATACGCAAATCGGAACTCTCAACGGGTGCGGACAAAGCTCGCCAGAGAAGTTCCCCGAATTCCGCAAGAAGAATCAGCTGGATCCTGACCAGGACACGGACGACAAGGACAAAAGTAAGGACCAAAACAAGGACAAAGATAAGGACAAAGACAAGAAATCCGTCCTCGATCCCATCACCAATTTCCAACTGCCGGCCGCTATCGCCTATCTCGACCCAGCAGGCAAAGTCATCTTCAGCCGCAGCGCCGTTCGT
>DASSGJ010000442.1:0-3506 GCA_035693545.1 Candidatus Acidiferrum sp. | reverse complement strand
TTGAAAAGAACATAGATCATGAAGTCGAGACCAAGAATGCAGAGCGCAAAGAATACCGTGAGGCCCATGGTTCCAAGCCAGGACAGATGAGGTCCTGCCTCCAATGAAGACAGGATCGCGGAGCGGGCTTTGAAAAGTCCTGAGGAGTCCGTGAGGAAATTGTTAGTCGCAGGACGAGTGGCCGTTGTACCGGAGCTCAAGGTCTGGCGCTTTACAGAGTAGCGAGTCAGGCAAGGAGGAAAAGCTAAGGATTCGCCTTCCGTAGGGCACAAATGTGAAGGCATTTTCGATTCGCAGGGTGGGAGGTATGTCGATTCGGTAGCCGACGGCAATTAAATAAAGAAAATAAAGCACTTAAAGGCAAGGCAGGGAACCTGGCTTTGGAACTTAGAATGCTCCAACAATGATGTGGTTGTAGTACTCGCCTTCAGGTCTCCCTCTTCAGTGGGGTCCGTGAACGGTGGGGAGGAGACCAGTCGTGTCGAAAACGGGCCTTGTACTCGCAAGTCTTCTACTGATTCTGAGCTTTGGCTGCCAGCCAGCCCGCGCGGATTCTGGAGTCACCTACTCGGTTTCCGGTGTCTACTCGCCGGACACAACCGCTTCTCAGCTCAGCGGCGCCTCCGACACGTTCTCGATGAGTTTCACGCTCCCCGCACAGCCAGTCACCACTGACTTTATTCCGGGAGATGATTTCTTCGTTGATGCTCCCATCCCGTTTTCCTTTTCCGCGAGCAACGGGGGGACGGCGAGCGGTTTGGTCTACCTGAGCTTTTATTCACCCACCTCGATCTACCAGCCCGGCGGGTTCTTTGTGGATTTCTGCGCCGACGGTCCAAGTTGCGCGACTGGCCTCGAATACCAGTGGGAGGTTCCGGGGCCGCTCCTTTATTCCGGACCGGAGAGTTCTCCGACGTTGACCCCGACGTCGTTTGATTTTACCGGTGGCCAGTTCACGCTGTTCCACTGCACAACCTGCGACAATGTAGACGCCTCCGGGACATTCACCGGGAGTGTGAATGTGGTCGCGGCGCCCGAGCCTTCTTCGGCTCTTTTTCTCTTGCTTGGGGCTCTTTGCCTCTTCACCTTCAGCTCGCAACTGAAACGGCTCGCTTAGTTCCGCCAGCGCTATATCCCGCCGGTCGGATTAGTGAACCAGGCGCGCGGAAGTTTTGTCCACGACCACCGCGCCGGACTTCATGACCCAACGCACATTCTGGATGGCTATGTCGATGTTGGAGAGCGGGTCGCCTTCGACGGCGATGAGGTCGGCGAAATAGCCGGGGGCGACGGCTCCGAGTTCGGTGGGACGGCCGAGGAGTTCGGCGGCGTTGGTGGTGGCGGTGCGCAGGGCTTGCTCGGGAGTCATGCCTGCCTTGACGAACCAGGCTAGTTCTCGGGTGTTTTCCCCAAACATGGTGTAGATGGCGTCGGAGCCCATGGCGAATTTCACGCCGGCTTTGCGGGCTTTGCGCGCGGTTTCGAGATTGCGTTCGATGAACGCTTTGGTCTTTTCCTGGAAACCATCCGCGTAACCAATCTTCTGCCAGTTGTCCAGGTAGTAGCGGTTGTGATCGATGGTGGGCACGTAGAAAGTGCCGCGCTTGACCATTTCCTGGATGGTGGCGTCGTCCATGTCGGTGGCGTGCTCGAGGGAGTCGGTGCCGGCGCGGACGGCGTCGCGCGCGCCATCGGGGCCATACGAATGGATGGCGATTTTCTTGCCGAACTGGTGAGCGGCGTCAACGGCGGCTTTGATTTCGTCGTAGGAGTAGGTTTCGAACTGAGTGACGTCGTCGTCGGTGCCGGTGGAGGCGAAGAGCTTGATGACGTCGGCGCCGGCGGCGACTTGCTGGCGGACGGCGCGGAGAACTTCGGGGACACCATCAGCGATGCCGCCCGCGGGAGGATTGAGGCCGGGCTTATAGGGCGTGCTGGTGACGGTGAGTCCGTAGCCGCAGACGAACATGCGCGGGCCGATCATTTCGCCGTGGTTGATCAGGTCGCGCATGGCGATGTCCATGTATTGATCGGAGCCGAGATCGCGGACGGTGGTGACGCCGGCTTCGAGGGTGCGGAGGGCCCCTTTGCGGGCCAGGAAGACTTCGACGGCGGGAGGATTTTTTGTAAGCTGCTGGAGCATGGGCTGGCCGGGGGTTTCGTCCGTGTACTGAGTCATGTGAGTGTGGACGTCGATGAGGCCGGGGAGGCCGGTGAATCTGGAGAGGTCAATGATTTGCGCGGCGGCGGGGATTTCGGAGGGATTGGTGGTGACGGATTTGATTTTGTCGTCTTCGACGATGACGATAGCGTTGGTCCAGAGTTTGCCGCGGGCGTCCCAGAGTTTGCCGAATTTGACGGCTTTCAGGGATTTGGCCGGAGCGGGAGTTTGGGCGATGGCGATTGCAGGAAGCAGCAAGGAAAGGATCAGAAACGAGCGAACTATTTTCATTGAGTGAGGTCCTGGAAATTATTTTGAAATGAAGCCGAGAGATGGTTCTAGTTCATTCGCGGGAAGAAAGCAACGGCGACGATGAGGACGGCGGATGCGAGATATACTCAAGCACGAAGAACGGATTTTTCGAACATTGACAAAACAGAGCAGCCGGTCTTAAGACCGGCCATTGCACAGGCGAAGAAAGAAAAAGCAGATCCCTCACCCGCGAAAGGCGCGGATTCGGGATGACACGCTTTCGGCTAGCGGACGAATTGAGGGGGGTAACGATGGAATTTCCCAGTTTTGATTTGACGGGGCAGGTGGCGCTGGTTACCGGGGCGGCGCGGGGATTGGGGCGCGCAATTTCACTGGCGCTGGCGCATGCAGGAGCGGATGTCGCGCTGGGATTGCGCGACGCGAAGGCGGACAACGGATTGGCGGCGGAGATACGCGCAATGGGGCGCCAGGCGCTGCGGTTGCAGATGGATATGACCAAGCTGGATGAGGTTCAGTGGGCGGTAGCGGAAACGGCCAGGGAGCTGGGCCGGCTGGACATTCTGGTGAACAACGCGGGACTGGGGCCGGAAAACCCAGCGGAGAAGGTGCGCGAGGAAGATTTTGATTTGACGGTGGCGGTGAATTTGAAAGGGACTTTTTTTGCGAGCCAGGCGGCGGGGCGGGTGATGATCCGGCAGGGTAGCGGAAAGATCATCAACATGAGTTCTCAGGCGGGCTTCGCCGCGCTGCCGACCGAGTCCATTTATTGCATGACTAAGGCGGCGATTGCGCATTTGACGAAATGCCTGGCGGTGGAGTGGGGAAAACACGGGATTACCGTGAACGCGGTGGCGCCGACGTTTATTCGCACGCCGGGGACTGAGGCGGCGCTGGCGGATTCAGCATTTCGCGCGGATACGATTGAGCGGATTGCCGGTTTGCACCGGATCGGGGAGCCGATGGAGGTGGCGGGAGCCGTGGTGTTTTTGGCGTCGCCGGCGGCGTCGTTGATTACGGGGGAAACCATTTTGATTGATGGAGGATGGACGGCGCGGTAGGGAAGCGTGGTGCG
>DASSGJ010000441.1:0-6736 GCA_035693545.1 Candidatus Acidiferrum sp. | reverse complement strand
GACTTGATCAAGCGGAAGATCAAGAAATTACGGAAAGAGGGCGAGTGGTAAGGGCACCGCGCCAACGGGTGAGCCGCCCGTGAGCCGGATGCGCATCGTATTTTGTGGCACGCCGCAGTTTGCAGTTCCCTCCTTGAAGTTTCTTCTGACACAAAAAGAGTTTGAGATTGTGAGCGTGTATACGCAGCCGGACCGTCCGCGGGGGCGCGGGCAGGAGATTTCATTTTCGCCGGTGAAGGAAGTGGCGGTGGCGGCGGGGCTGGATGTGCAGCAGCCGGCGAAGGTGCGGGCGCCGGGGGTGGAAGAGCATCTGCGGAAGGTGTCGCCGGATGCGATTGTGATTATCGCGTATGGGCAGATTATTCCGGCGAGGCTGCTGCCGATTCCGCGGCTGGGGTGGATTAATTTGCATGCTTCCCTGCTGCCGAAATATCGCGGTGCGGCGCCGATTCAATGGGCGGTTGCGAGCGGGGAGACGGTGACGGGAAATACGACGATGCGGATTGATGCGGGGATGGATACGGGAGAGATGCTGCTGCAAGAGGAGTTGCGGATTGGGGCGGAGGAGACGGCGCCGGAGTTGGCGGGACGGCTGGCGGAGATGGGCGCGCCACTGATGGTGAAAACGCTGCGGGGATTGGCCAGCGGAGAGTTGGTGGGGCGGGCGCAGGAGCATGGTGGGGCTACGATGGCGCCGATGTTGAAGAAGGAAGATGGAAGGATTGATTGGGCGCGGACGGCTACGGAGATTTTTAATCGGATGCGGGGATTTGCGCCTTGGCCGGGGGCGTATACGGAGTTTCGGGGACAGAGTTGCCATTTGCGGGGAAAGCCGGGGGCGGGAGATGCGGTTTCCGGGGAGCCTGGGACGATTTTGGTGGAGAAGGATCGGATGAACGTGGTTTGCGGGGGAGGCAGCCGGTTGGAAGTTACGCACGTCAAACAGGAAGGGCGGAAAGAGATTTCGGCGGGGGAGTTTTTGCGTGGGGCGCGGGTGGAGGGTGGGGAGAGGTTTAGGGAGGGTTGAGGCGGTAGACGAAGAGAAGATTAGGATTTCACCACAGAGTTAACAGAGGAGAGCAGAGGGAGCGGAGAGTTGGGAGTTGAGACGCGTTGCCAAAACCGCGGGAGAGAGGCAAGAGCACAAGCCCTTCGGCTTCGCTCAGGACAAGCTGAAGCCTATGCTAGATGTGGGCGTTGAGTGATTGGAACTGGGTGGTTTGCGCGGGGAGGGGCGGTGCGTCATACTCTGGAATCGCCGCACTAGAGATTATTGAGTTGAGAGACCGGGAGCCTACCTTATATATGCAGATCCTGCCTGTGAGCCTCAGTGGAAGAGGAAAATTTGGAGTTGTGCGATTGAATGCGCGTCGAGCGGCGTGCCTGGTGCTTGCGGCGCAGTTAACTGGGTTGCCGGTGCTGGCGGCTGGGGACAAGGACAAACCCGCGGCAAAGGCGGCGCCTGCGGCTGACGCGATGTTGCAAACGATGCAGGCGGAACTGAACCGGGCGAAGACGGATTTGGCGAAGAGCGACCCGGCGCCGTACTTTTTGAGCTACACGGTTTACGACCAGGACCAGATTTTTATTGCGGGCGCGTATGGGGCGCTGCTTTCGGATACGGCGGTGAAGCGGCGGAATACCGATGTGACGATGCGGGTGGGCACGCCGGAACTGGATAACACACACGGGCAAAGCCGGTCGAGCGGAATGACTTCGGGGACATTGCCGCTGGACGGCGATCCGGACGCAACGGCGCGGTTGCTTTGGGAATTGACGGACCGGGAGTACAAGCGGGCCGCACCGGCTTATTTGAATGTGAAAACGAATACGGCGGTGAAAGCGGAGGAAGAGGATAAATCGCCGGATTTCTCGAAGGCCGATCCGAAGATTCACGTGGGGGAAAAGCTGGCACCGGCGCCGTTCGACAAAAAAGCCTGGGAGGAAGAGGTCCGGCGAGTGTCGGGGGCGTTCCGGAAGTACGCGGACGTTTACTTTGCGACAGTGATTCTGCAAGTGGGATCGTCGAATGAGCGGATGGTGTCGAGCGAGGGCGCGGCGATTGAGACGCCGAGCGCTTCAGCGCGGCTGGTGATGGAAGCGCAGACGCGGGCCGACGACGGGATGGATTTGTTGAGGGTGGAAACGTTCCAGGCGCCGGCGGCGAGCGGATTGCCGAGCGAAGCGGTGTTGATGGAGAAAGCCGCGAAGATGGCGGCGGATTTGAAAGATTTGCGGAAGGCGCCGGTGGCGGAGCCCTATGACGGGCCAGCGTTGCTGAGCGGGCGCGCGGCGGCGGTGTTTTTCCACGAAGTGCTGGGGCACCGGATGGAAGGACACCGGCAGCGGGACGAAGAAGAAGGACAGACGTTTACGAAGAAGGTTGGGCAGGAAGTGCTGCCGAAGTTTTTGAGCGTGGTGGACGATCCGACGGTTGGAGAGATTAAGGGAATCAAGCTGGCGGGAAACTACAGCTTTGACAATGAAGGAACACCGGCGCAGAAGGTGGTGGTGATTCAGGACGGCGTGTTGAAGAATTTTCTGATGTCGCGGATGCCGATCAAGGGATTCGAGAAGTCGAACGGGCACGGTAGGAACCAGCCGGGGCTGATGCCTACGGGGCGACAGGGGAATTTGATTGTGACGTCGAACCAGGCGGTGCCGGAGAAGCAATTGCGGCAGATGCTGATAGATGAGGCGAAAAAGCAAGGGAAGCCGTACGGATTGTATTTCGACGATATCCAGGGCGGATTCACGCTGACGACGAGGTCGCTGCCGCAGGCGTTCCAGGTACTGCCAGTGATTGTATATAAGGTCTACGCGGATGGGCGGCCGGATGAACTGGTGCGCGGAGTAGACATTGTGGGAACGCCGCTGGCGGCGCTGACGCGAATTATCACCACGGGCGACGAGCAGCACGTGTTCAACGGAGTGTGCGGGGCGGAAAGCGGGAGCGTGCCGGTGTCGGCAGTGGCTCCGGCGATGTTGTTCAGCGAGATGGAAGTGCAGAAACGCGCGCATGGAAGAGAGCGGCCGCCTATTTTGCCGGCGCCGGGACTGGATACCGGGGCGGGAAGCGCGAAGGACGAGTCCACGGGGGTGAAGCCGTGAGCGGGCTGAAGAGATTGAAGCGCGGAACAAGCTTGGTGGCGGCGATGATGCTGCTGGCCGGAACTGCGAGTGTAGGAACGATCGGAGCGGCAACCTCGGAGGGTTTTGAGGGAGACGCGGCGACGGTGAAAGCGCACGAGATGGCGAAGGGCGACGTGCTGCTGGAGGCGCTGCTGACGGAACTGGACCGATCGAAAGACCGGTTGAAGATGGACCAGGTGAAGCCGCCGTATTACATCGAATACCGTGTGGAGGATGTGGAGAATTACGATGCGGAGGCGGCGTTTGGCGCCCTGCTGAATTCGCAACGGCAACATCTGCGGGTGCTGCGCGTAGTGGTGCGAATCGGCGAATACAAGCAGGACAGTTTTTACCAACAAGGAATGGGCGGCGCGACAATTTTGCCGATGGATAACGACCCAATCGCGCTGCGGAGGCAGATCTGGCTGCTAACGGACGAAGCGTACAAATCGGCGGCGGATGCGTACGCGGAGAAACTGTCGGCGCTGAAACAGTTCAGCGCGGATCCGAACCCGATCGACGATTTTGCGAAAGCGCCGGTGGTGACAAAGGTAGAGCCGGTGGTAACGATGAAGGTGGACGAGGGGGCGTGGAAGCAGACCATCCAGGATATGACCAACCTGTTCCGGAAATATCCGGAGGTGCAGACGGTATCGGCTTCCGCGCGGTTCAGCGCGGTGAATCAATATTTTGTGAACTCGGAAGGCACGATTGTGCGAAGCGGGCGCGTGAACTCAACGGTGACGCTGAACGGTGCGGCGCAAGCGACGGACGGAATGCGGCTGCAGCGGAATCCTTACTGGACGGAGGCGCGGCCGGAAGATTTGCCGAAGCGGGAAGAGTTGTTGAAGGAGACGGTGAAGACGCTGGACACACTGAAGGCTTTGCGGGAGGCACCGATTGTGGAGGAGTCTTACCGCGGGCCCGTGCTGTTCGCGCCAGACGCGGCAGACGACATCATGGCGGGACTGGTGGGCGGAAACATCTTGGGGCGCAAACCGCAACTGGGAAGGCCGAACCGGACGGTAGGAGCGTTTGCCACGAGTTACAAGACGCGAATCCTGCCGAAGTTTTTGAGCGTGGTGGACGATCCGACGATGAAGGAGTTCGATGGAAAGAAGCTGGTCGGATCGTACGAGGTGGATAGCGAAGGCGTGCCGGCGCAGACGGTGAAGGTAGTGGACGACGGGACGCTGCAGAATTATCTGGTTGGGCGGCAGCCGATCCGGGACTTCCCTGCTTCGAATGGACACGGGCGGGCGTCACCGGGGACGGCGGCGTTTCCGACGATTGGGACGCTGATCTTCAAGAGTTCGGAGCCGGAGACGGCGGCAGCGTTAAAGAAGAAGCTGACGGCGATGGCGGGGGACCAAGGCAAGCCTTATGGATACCGCGTAGACACGCTGGGGCCGGGGAATGCGCCGCGACTGCTTTACCGCATTTACGCTTCGGATGGGCACGAGGAACTGGTGCGCGGGGCGGTGTTTAACGAGCTGGATGTGCGCGCGCTGCGGAACGATTTGGTGGCGCTGGGGAACGATCCGCTGGTGAGCAACCGGGCCGGCGGGGTGCCGCAGACGATTATTGCGCCGTCGTTGCTGTTCGATGAGCTGGAAGTAAAGCGGGCGGATACGAGCAAGGAGAAGTTGCCGGAGTATGGGGCGCCGGAGTTGAGGAAGTGACTGGTGTCTGGTGATTGGTGACTGGTTGCGTGCTAGGAAGTTTGCGGTTATCGGCTGATTTCGGCGCATGGAGTGTACACAGTAAAAGCGGTAGCAGAGCTACCGCACTCCAAGGTGGGCGATGACGATCCGGGAACGATTGGAATGGCTGAGCCGGATGGTGTTTCTGGTGTTCATCCTGGCCTCGGCAGCGTTTTTGAGCGCGATTACCGCGATGCGCGTGGCCATTCACGGCCGGGAAGTTTCCATGCCCAACCTGGTTGGGAAAAATGTGGCGGAGGCGAGCCAGTCGCTACGGTCGAAGGGATTGGTGTTGCGGGTGGCGGACCGGCTGTACAGCGATTTGCCGATCAACCAGGTGGTGCGGCAGACGCCGCCGCCGGGGATGCTGATGAAGGTGTCGCAACAAGCGCACGTAGTGCTGAGCCTGGGACAGAAACAACTGGAGATCCCTTCGCTGGAAAAGAACACGCTGCGGGCTGCGCGGATTGAATTGTTGCGGGAAGGATTGCAAGTGGGAGAGGTCTCGACGGTGTCCATACCGGATGAGACGCCGGAGACGGTGCTGTTGCAAAACCCGAAACAAGGGAGAAATGCGGCGACGCCGAGAGTAGACGTGCTGGTGGCGGGAATTCCGCGGGAAGAAAGTTACGTGATGCCGTATTTGATCGGGTTGAGCGAGATTGAGGCGCAGCGGCGACTGGACCTGGCGAAACTGAAGAGGAAGCTGAACAATTTGTCGGCACCGCAGTGGCCGCGCGGGACGGTGATTGACCAGTCCCCATTGGCCGGGACGCGGATTGGCGTGAGCTCGGAAGTGGATTTGACGGTGGCGAATTGAGAAGAAGTCGGTAGTCGGGAGTTGGTAGTTGGTAGTCAAGAGCTGATAGTCTACAGTCGACAGTTTTAAAGATAAGAGCGCTCCCGGAGTACTCGCCGGGAGCCCTTTTTTTTGCGAGAGGGGTGGGCTTGCGGGGAACCTGGAGAATGAGGGCACAGGCTTTAGATCCTATTGGCAAATCGAGGAACATTCGCGGGGATGAACTCGTCCTTGAAATAAGGATGTGGCGGGGGTGTGTATGCGAGTGAAGGGTGGACTGAGTTTGCTGGTACTGGCGGGGTTGGCTGCGGGGAGTTGCCGGGGGCAGCAGCCGATTAAGGTGGACGTGAAGCTGGTGAATGTGGCGTTCACCGCGCGCGATGGGCAGGGGCGGCTGGTGGAGAGCTTAAAGCGGGAGGATGTGGAACTGCTGGAAGATGCGGTGCCACAGAAGATTGAGTTTTTTGCGCGGAGCACGGATTTGCCGCTGACTTTGGCTCTGATTGTGGATGTGAGCGGAAGCCAGGATGAATTCGGGAAGAAACACAAGAAGGACTTGGAAGTTTTTTTGAAGGAGATACTGCGGCCGCAGGACCGGGTGCTGCTGGTCTGTTTCGGGAATCATTTACGACTGGTGAGCGATTACACAAATTCGGCGGAGCAGATTCTGGAGAACTACAAGGAGTTCGATAAGGGGAAAAAACATTTTTCGGAGATTGGGCCGGCAGAGGCGCGCGACCTGGGGACGGCGTTTTACGATTCGATTTATTACAGCGTGACGGAGAAGCTGGCGGCCAGCGGCGGGCGGAAGGCGATCTTGATGTTCAGCGACGGTGAGGACAATTCGAGTTCGCACAATATGATGACCGCGATCGAAACGGCGCAGGCGGAGAATGTGCCGGTGTATGCGATCCGGTATACGGAGAGGAAACACGGGAACCTGACGGCGCGGAATAAGTATGGGATCAGCGTGATGGATCGCGTGGCGAAGGAGACGGGCGGAGCGCACATTGATGCGGAAGAGACGGATCCGCACACGTATTTCCGGCAGATTGCGGAGGAGTTGCGGACGTCGTATGAGGTGGCGTACTACCCGTCAAAC
>DASSGJ010000440.1:0-6528 GCA_035693545.1 Candidatus Acidiferrum sp. | reverse complement strand
TCCAGCGAGATTTCCGGCTCACCCTTCACCAATTGAAGCACCACAAACGGCAATTCCCCGTCCACCACCAGCAGGTTCGAGCCGCCCCCCAGGAATTTGTGCGGCACTTTGTGCTCGTCGAGCAGCTTCAGCAATCCCTGTATGGCTTCGTGCTGCCGAATCCTCAGCAGGTCGGTCGTGCCGCCAATTCCCAGCGACGTCAGTTCAGCCAGCGAAACTCCTCGCCGTAGCTCCGTGCCGAGTTCCGGAAGCGCCGCCAGGATTTTGGGCTCCTCAATCCGCATTTCGAATCCGGTCCTCCACTCGCAGTTCCGCGCCGAGCAGCACCATCAACTCGTTGCTCGCGCGGCTGACGTTGCCCGCTCCAATGGTCATAATCGCGTCGCCCGGCCGCGCTTCGCGCAACAAAAATTCAATCGCATCATGCATCGAGCGGAAATACTGTACGTTTTTGTGCCCCGCCTCGCGAATGCTGTTGGCCAGCGCCTCGCTGGTAATTCCCGGGACCGGCGCTTCCCCTGCCGGATACACATCCATCAGCGCCAAAATGTCCGCGTCGTTGAAAGCACGCGCAAATTCATCCCACAAATGCTGCGTCCGCGTGTAGCGGTGCGGCTGGAAAAGCGCCAACACGCGGTTGAACTGGCAGCCCCGGGCCGCTTTCAGCGTTGCCCGTATCTCCGCCGGGTGATGGCCGTAATCGTCCACCACGGTGATATCGTTCACCACGCCCTTGATGTCGAACCGCCGCCCGACGCCCGCAAATTTTCCCAGCCCTTCGCGAATCAGGTCGCTGGCCACATTCAAATAGAGCGCCACAGCGGCGGCCGCCGCGGCATTCCGCACGTTGTGAATCCCTGGCGGGTGCGGCAGCAAAAACTTCCCCAAATCCTCGCCTTTGTACGTCAGCCGGAATTCGGCCCCCAATCCGCGTATTTCCACGTCGCTGATTACCAGGTCCGCCTGCGGTGAAGTCCCATAGGTGATGATAGGCCGCTTCACATCCGGAATAATCGCCTGCACGTTCGGCTCGTCCAGGCACAAGACCGCCGCGCCATAAAACGGTACGCGGTTCACAAACTGGAGGAACGCGTCCTGAATGTCTTCCAGCGAGGAGTACTGGTCCAGATGCTCGCGGTCAATCGTCGTCACCACCGCCACCACCGGCGCGAACATCAGAAAGCTGCGGTCACTCTCGTCCGCCTCCACCACAAAATATTCGCCTCGGCCCACGCGCGCCGTCGTTCCCGCCTGGTTCACCTTGCCGCCGACCACAAACGTCGGATCCAGATGCGCCGCCGCCAGAATCGAAGCCACCATCGAAGTTGTCGTCGTCTTCCCGTGCGCCCCTGCCACCGCGATCCCGTATTTCAGCCGCATCAGTTCCGCCAGCATTTCCGCTCGGGGAATGACCGGAATCTTTCGCTTATGCGCCTCCACCACTTCCGGATTGTCGGCTTTCACCGCGGAAGAGATCACCACCACATGCGCGCCTTCCACGTTCGAGGCTTGATGCCCTTCAAATATCGTGGCGCCCAGGTCCTGCAACCGTTCCGTAATCGTCGAAGGCTTCAGGTCGGAGCCCGCAACCGAGTAACCCAGCGTCAGCAGCACTTCGGCGATCCCGCTCATTCCGATTCCGCCGATGCCCACCAGGTGAATGCGTTGAAAATTGCGAAATGAAACCATCATCTTTCCTCTTAACTCCGCCGCCTTTGTAGCGGCCGCCTTCTGAGGCGGGCGCCTTTCGCCCGTCCCGATTGCCTCTACGGCCGGACGCTTTTTCTTGCCGCTTTTCTATTCCCGGCCTCTGCTCCCTCTGCTCTCCTCGTTCCCTCTGTGGTGAACTCTTCTTTTTCTTACCGCACCACTTCCTCAATCAAATTCACAATGTCGCGCGCTGCATGCGGGTAGGCAAGGCTCCGCGCGTTCCTGGAAAGCGTTTCGATCTCCCGGGGCTGGTCGAGGAGGGAGAAAATCTCGCGCGCCAATCGTTCTCCGGTCAGTTCCGTTTCCGTGATCAGCCGCCCCGCTTGCGCGTTCGTCATTGCCTGAGCGTTGCGCAACTGGTGGCTGTCTGTGGCGCGTCCGAACGGAATAAATATCGCCGCTCGGCCCGCCGCCGCTACCTCAGCGGCAGTGATCGCTCCGGCCCGGCAAACCAGCAGGTCGGCCCAGGCGAAGCGTTCCGCCATGTTCGTCAGAAAAGGAACCACTTCCGCGAGAATTTCGCGCCGCGCGTACGCGGTCCTTACCGCATTATAGTCGCGTTCGCCGGTCTGATGCACAATCTGCATTTCATTTTTTCTCGCGGCCAGCAGATCCATCGCATCCACAAACGCGCGATTCACCGGCAGTGCGCCCTGGCTTCCGCCAGTAATCAGCAAATGCAGCGGCTTTTCCGGCTTCCGCGGCTCAATCGCAAAAAATTCCGGCCGCACCGGGCAACCTGTCAGTTTCGCTTTCGCTCCCCACATCTTCGCGGTAACTTCGTAACCCGTGGCAATGCGCTTTGCGAAACGCGCCACAACCTTGTTGGTGAACCCGGGTTCCGCATTCGGCTCAAAAATCACGTTGGGAATCCCGCGCAGCCAGCTTGCCAAGAGCATCGGCCCGGCAGCATAACCTCCCACCCCAAACGCCACATCGAGTTTCTGCCGTTTCAGAACACCAAACGAATCCGCCAATCCCGAACCGAGCATCATCAAATTCTTCACCAGCGTCGTTCCGCCCTTCCCCTTCAACCCCGCCACGCGAATCGTCTCCAACGGCAACCCCGCCTGCGGCACCAGCTTCATCTCAATCCCGCGTTGCGTTCCCACCAGCACCACTTCTCTATCCGCTCCTCGGGACATCCACTCCCGCGCAATCGCCATCGCCGGGAATACATGTCCGCCGGTCCCACCACCTGCGATCAAAAGTTTCACGCCATCCGCCCTCAGGCCCGCAGGTTCGAGCCCGCGCCCGCTTGCTGCGAGATATTCAACAGCACGCCGGTGGCCAGCAGCATCACCAGCAAACTCGATCCTCCGTAGCTCACAAACGGCAGTGGAATTCCTTTCGTCGGCATCATCCCCAGCACCACCGCAAAATTAATCAGCGATTGAAAAATCACCATCCCCGTCACGCCCAGCGCCAGCATGCTGCCGAAACGGTCCGGCGCGTTGAACGCGGCCCGCATTCCCCGCCATCCGTACACCGCAAACAGCGTGATCACAAACACCGCGCCCAGAAACCCCAACTCCTCGCAGATCACCGCGTAAATAAAATCCGTGTGCGCTTCCGGCAGGTAAAACAGTTTTTGCTTCCCCTCCATCAAGCCAACTCCGCTAAATCCTCCGGAACCTACCGCAATCAACGACTGCATCAGTTGGAAACCAGCTCCCTGCGGATCGGAGTCCGGATGCAGAAACGCCGTGATGCGCGCGGACCGGTAAGAAACGAACGCGATCAGCGCGATCAACACCGGCAGCGCCGCCGCCGCTCCCACCGCCAGCCATTTCCACGAGAGCCCCGCGACAAACAGAATCGCCGTCATGATCAGCAGGATGTCCACCGACGTGCCCAGGTCCGGCTGCATTACGATCAATCCGATGCACACCAGCACCGGCCCCACGCCCGGCAGAATCGTCTGCAGCAGATCCTCTTTGTTGAATTCCATCCGCGTCACCACGCGCCGCTTCATGTCCAGAAACCACGCCAGATAAAGGATCACCACCAGCTTGGTCATTTCCGAAGGCTGCAGGTTCACGGGCCCAACCTTGATCCAGCGGTGCGTCGCATGCGACTTGTCGAGAAAAAATGTTCCCACAAGCAGCACGGCCACCACGCAAAGCGCCGTGTACACCACTGCCGGCTCGCGCAATCGGTGATAATCCAGCTTCATCAGCCCGAACATTCCCGCCAGCCCCGCCACAAGCCACACCACCTGTCTCAGCACGAACACATACGAATGCCCATACATCTGCTGCGCCGTCACCGCCGACGCGCTGAAAATCATCACCGCCCCGAGCAAACACAACGCCAGCGTCACCACAAACAACCACCGGTCCGTTTCCGCTCGTCCTCTCATTACTGGCCGCCTCCGTGCTCTCTGTGATCTTTCTCTGTGCCCTCTGTGTTAAATCTCTTCTCTTTTCCAATTTCTATTTTCTAATTTCGCTTTTCCAATCCATGCACCAACTCCTTGAACACCCGCCCCCGCTGCTCGTAATTCTCAAACTGGTCAAAACTCGCGCACGCCGGTGCCAGCAGCACCACGTCTCCCGCCCGCGCCGCCAACGTTGCCGCCTCCACCGCCCGCTCCAACGTCCCCGCTCTCTCGATCGCCACGCTGCCCGCAATCTGCTTTTCAATCTTGTCCGCCGCCGCCCCAATCAACAGCGCAAGAATCGCGCTCTCCCGCAACGGCTTCTGCAGCACCGTGTAGTCGCTTCCCTTGTCCTTCCCGCCCAGAATCACCAGGATTCTCCCGGAAAACGCGTCCAGCGCCTTCAATGTCGCATCCACGTTCGTCGCTTTCGAATCGTTGTAATAGCGCACGCCCCGAACGTCCGCCACAAATTCCAGCCGGTGCTCCACCCCCGCAAAACTCTTCACCGCCTTCGCAATCGTCACCGAATCCGCTCCCGCGAGCCGCGCGATGATCACCGCCGCCAACACATTTTCCACGTTGTGCGCACCCGCCAGCGGAATCTCCGCCGCTTTCATCACCGGCTCCGTCTTCCCGTGATGCGCCAACACAATCTCCTCGCCCTGCAGGCACGCACCTTGCGCCACAATTTTCTTCCGGCTGAACCAGAACACCTGCGGTTTCTTCGGCGCGTATTTCACCGAACCGGCGTCGTCCGCATTCAGAATCGCCGCATCCAGTTCCGTCTGGTTCTCAAAAATCCGCGCCTTCGCCGCCGCATACGCTTCCATCGTTTTGTGCCGGTCCAGGTGGTCCGGCGTCAGGTTCAGCAAGGCTCCAATGTTCGGCCGGAACTTGGCAATCAGCTCCAGCTGGAAGCTGCTCAATTCCGCCACCGCCACCGACCCCGCATCCATCTTTTCCACTTCCGAAATCAGCGGCGTACCCACATTCCCCGCAAGATAAGCGCGCATCGCCGCGGCTTTCAGAATGTGATGAACCAGCGTCGTCGTCGTGGTCTTCCCATTCGATCCGGTGATCCCGATCAGCTTCCCTTCCAGAAACCGGTACGCCAGTTCAATCTCGCTCCAGACCGTAATGCCTTTCGACTTCGCAAGCCGCAGAAACGGATCGTCCGCCGGAACGCCCGGGCTCGGAATAATCAGGTCCTGTGCCAGAAACGTTTTTTCCGTGTGTCCGCCCAGCTCCAGGCTGACTCCGGCCGCCCGCAACTTCGCCGCCGCATCGCCCAACTCCGCTTCGCCGCGCGTCTCCGTGGCGGATACGATTGCGTTGTGCCCCGCGCAAAACAACGCCGTTGCCACGCCGGTTCGCGCCAGTCCCACGACCAGCACCCGCTTCTTCCGCAACTCCATCGATCCCGGCATCAGCAGACTCTTTTGTAGCGGCCGCCTTCCGAGGCGGGCGCCTTTTCTTACCTCTTCCCTCTTCTTTCTTCCATGTAGCGCTGGTCTTTTAAGCCAGCCTCTTCTTATCCGGGTCTCCGCTCCCTCTGCTCTCCTCTGTTACCTCTGTGGTGAAATCTTCTCTTCCCTCCTCACCGCAATTTCAAAGTCGTCAGCGCGAACAACGCAAACACCAGCGCCGCAATCCAGAACCGCACAATCACCTTGCTCTCGCTCCACCCCAGCAATTCAAAATGGTGGTGAATCGGCGCCATGCGGAAAATTCGCTTCCCGCGCAGCTTGAACGACCCCACCTGCAGAATCACCGAGAGCGCCTCCAACACGAACACGCCGCCGACAAACACCAGCAGCACTTCCTGCTTGATGATCACGGCAATCGTTCCAAGCGTCCCGCCGAGCGCCAACGACCCCACGTCGCCCATAAACACTTCCGCCGGATGCGCGTTGTACCAAAGGAATCCGAGTGACGCTCCGACCAGCGCCCCGCAAAACACAGTTAGCTCCCCAACGCGCGGGATGTACTGGATCTCCAGATACGTTGCCCAGCGAAAGTTGCTGCTGACATACGTCAAAATCGTCATCGCGCCCGCAGCAATCACCGTGCAGCCGATCGCCAATCCATCCAACCCATCCGTCAGGTTCACCGCGTTCGAACTCCCGGTAATCACCAGCATGATGAATGCCAGAAACGGCAGAAACGCCAAAGGCCAAAAAGTTGCCGAATGCTGCAAGGAGTGAAACACCAGATCCGGCCGGAATCGCTTCAGGAAAGGCACAATCAACTGTGTGGAATATTGACTGTGCGTGGAAAGCATCAGCAGCGTAACGCCGACGGCGAAACTCACGCTGAACTGCAAAGCCAGTTTCTTCTTCCCCGTCAAACCCAGGTTCCGCCGCTTCGCCACTTTCGCGTAATCGTCAATAAATCCAATCGCCGCAAACGCAATCAGCGCGAACAGCGCCATCAAT
>DASSGJ010000439.1:0-8369 GCA_035693545.1 Candidatus Acidiferrum sp. | reverse complement strand
GTGACCGGCGTGGATTCGTCCATGAAATTATTCCAGGACGAAACGTTTGGGCCGATCATGGCCATCCGGGTGGTACGCGACGCGGAGGAGGCCATTGAGCGCGCTAACGACTCCGAGTTTGCGCTCTCCGCGAGCATCTGGACGGGCGACCTGGAAGGTGGCAGGACCATTGCGCACCGGCTTCGCGCTGGGGCTGTGATGGTGAACGACCTGATCAGCGGTTTTGCGATCGCCGAAGCGCCGCATGGCGGCTGCGGATTAAGCGGCTGGGGACGCACCCACGGCGAGGAAGGTTTGCTGGAAATGGTGCATGTGAAATACATTGATGTGGACCGCCTGCCGCGGATGGAAAAGCCGTGGTGGTACCGCTATGGCGGCGACGTGGAAAAGGCTGCGGACGCGTTTCTGAGATTTGAGTTTGGCGGGGGAATTTTTGCGAAGCTCCGCAATGCACGGGCGGCGATGAAGACGATGCTTCGCGATCACGGTTTGAAGTAGAGGTTGAGGATCAAAAGTTGGCAGACGAAACTCCAGAGGCTGTGCAGACGAGCGCCGCGCCGAAAATCAAGACGCGCAAGCCGAAGCAGCGCGCTTGTGACGAGCGGAACGAGAAGGGCAAGCTCTGCGCGGGACATTTGAAGCGCTGGTATGAACTGACGCCGGAAGTGGAAGCGATTGTGGGCAAGGGCGCGGAGATTTACCGCTGCGAGTTTTGCAAGATCCTGTTCCGGCCGGACCCGAAGCAGCAGCCCAACAGCTATACCCTTCGTTATTAAGCAGTGCAGGGAGACCTTTTTGTCAGTGAACCACAACGAATGGATTCATGACTGGAATTCGGTTGGGCCGATGAGCATCCCGCCGGGTACGCGGGTGCTGTTGAACGACGAGACGCTGCGCGACGGGTTGCAGAATCCCTCCATTCAAGATCCGACCATTGAAGAGAAAACTGAGATTCTGCATCTGATGGAGTCGCTGCAGATTGATTCGGTGAACATCGGGCTTCCCGGTGCCGGGCCGCGTGCGGTGCAGCATACAGAAGCGCTTGCTCGCGAGATTGCCTCGAATCGAATGCGCATCAAGCCGAATTGCGCCGCGCGGACGATTGAGGCCGACATCCGGCCGATTGTGGAGATTTCGCAGCGGGTGGGGATTGCCATTGAAGCCGCGACGTTTTTGGGTTCCAGCCCGATTCGGCGGCTGGTGGAAGATTGGACTGTGGATCATCTGGAACGCACGACGGAAGCGGCGGTGAAATTTGCTGTGGCGCAAGGGCTGCCATGCATGTACGTCACGGAAGACACCGTGCGGACGGATCCCGCGACCGTGAAGCGTTTGTATACGACGGCGATTCGCTGTGGGGCTCGCGCGATTGTGTTGTGCGATACCGTTGGGCACGCAACGCCGCAGGGCGCGTACAACCTGGTGAAATTTACGATGGAGAATGTGGTGAAGCCGAGCGGCGAAAAGATTCGGGTGGACTGGCATGGCCATCGCGACCGCGGGCTGGACATCGCGAATTCGCTGGCTGCGGTTGCAGCGGGGGCGGATCAGGTTCACGGCGTGGCGCTGTCGCTTGGCGAACGCGTTGGCAACACGCCGATGGAGCTTTTGCTCGTGAATCTGCGCCTGATGGGCTTGATTGAAAACGACTTGAGTTCGCTGCGGGTCTATTGCGAAAAAGTGGCCAATGCAACGCACACGGTGATTCCGCCGAACTATCCCGTCTTTGGCAAGGATGCGTTTCGAACGGCGACGGGAGTGCACGCCGCCGCGATCATCAAGGCGTTGAAGACCGGCGATCGCGATCTGGCGGACTCAGTCTACAGCGGTGTCCCGGCGCACCTGTTTGGCCTCGAACAAGTCGTCGAGATCGGCCCGATGAGCGGCAAGTCCAACGTGCTTTTCTGGCTCTCGCGCCACAACATTCCACCCACCGACGAAGTCGTCAATCGCATCTTCGACGCCGCCAAGCAATCCTCGCGCGTGCTATCCGAGCAGGAATTGTTGGCCCTCTGCGCATCGTCCACCGCTCCAGCGTAATGCTATGCCTCTAACGCCCGATGAGTTTTGACCGACAACTCGACATTCTCGTGGCGATTCTAGTCGCATTCGTTGCCTCTGTCGGCTGCGTTTTTTCCGGTGCGATGGGTGTTGCGAGCAGTCTGCTTATTGCGGCGGGCGTATTCTTGATTGGGCTTCTTTTTGGACGCAGTGTCGCGAAAATCGCTTTAGACCTTTTCCACGGATAATCTTGCCTGTCAGCCCTCCCGCGAAACGGAATTTAGCTGCTGATAAACGCGGAAATCGGAACCTGACTCACTACCGAAACTCCTTTAGAGTGGCGGCGCTTCAAGCTAAAATGGCGGCGTGGATTATCCCGCGTCCCCGGTTTTCTCCCGCAAGACGAGTTGGCGCGCGCGAGTGCCAATTGGTACGGTGAAACGCGTTGCTGTTTGCGCTATTCTTTTGTGCATGCCGATTCGCTCCGCCCTCTCACAAGCCGCACGGCCGACGACATCGTTTTCGCTGGCGGAGCAGCCGCAGGTGCACGCGGCGCTAGACTGGTTCGCAAAAAATCTGAAGTGGATCAACGAGCAGCAAACGACGCTGACGGAAATTCCTGCGCCATCGTTTCAGGAAGAGAAGCGCTCCGCAGCGGTAAAGGCGCTGTTTGCGGCGGAGGGGCTGCCGGTACAGACGGATAAGCTTGGCAACGTCATCGCGGAGCTGCGCGGGGTAAACGACAAAGAGTGCATCCTGATTGCTGCGCATTTGGATACGGTTTTCCCGGCGGACACGGACGTAAAAGTGCAGCACGATGGGGATCGGCTGCTCGCGCCCGGCATTTCCGATAACGGCACGGGACTTGCCGCGCTGCTGGCGATCGCGCGGGCGTTTCAGGCAGCCAAACTGAAGCCGCAGCGCACGATTCTGTTTGCCGCCAATGTCGGCGAAGAGGGCGAAGGGAATTTGCGCGGGATGCGGGCGCTGATTGACGCTTACCGGACGAAGCTGCGCGCGGTGATCGTGCTTGATGGTTCGGGTACCGACCACGTCACGACGAAGGCGCTGGCGTCGCGGCGGCTGGAAGTTACGATCACGGGTCCCGGCGGGCACAGTTGGTCGGATTTCGGCATGGTGAATCCGATCAATGCGCTGGTGCGCGGCTCGGTGCGATTCATCAATACAAAGGTTCCCGTTGCGCCGCGGACTACGTTCAACCTGGGGCAGGTCGAGGGCGGCACTTCGGTCAACTCGATTCCACACGAAGCGAAATTGAAGGTGGATCTGCGGTCGGAGAGCGAAGACGAACTGGTGCGCATGGAAACGGCGTTGCGCGATTGCGTCGCGACCGGCGTAAAGGATGAGATGGACAACGCGCGCGACCGCAGCAAGGGCAAGCTGGAATGGAAAGTGGAAGTGATCGGCAGCCGGCCGGGCGGGGAATTGGCCGCGGATTCGGCGCTGCTCGCGTCATTGCGTGCGGCGGATGATTATCTGGGCAACCAGTCGCGCGTTGAGCGCTCTTCCACGGACGCGAATATTCCGTTGTCGCTGGGAATCGAAGCCATCGCGATTGGCGCGGGCGGAAACGGCGGCGGGGCGCATTCGCTCCAGGAATGGTACGAACCAGCCGGGCGTGAGATGGGTTTGCAGCGCGCGCTGCTGACTCTGCTCGGCGTATCGGGCGTGGCGCAGGAAAAGGGACGCTGACGATGCGGAAAGCCGCACCGCTCCATCTCCCAATCAGGATTCTCGGTTTCATCGTGTTCGTAACATTCCCGGTGTTTTCGCAGACAAGCGACACGATTCATAAGACAACTTATTATCTCCACGGCCGGATTTACACCAACGATCCGAAAGCGCCGTGGGCCTCGGCGATGGCGGTGCGCGACGAAAGGATTTTGTGCATCGGCTCGATTGAACACATCATGCTGGATTGCGGAGGTTCCAAACCCGAAGCGGAAATCGTGCAGCTGAAGGGCCGCTTCGTGATGCCAGGTTTTAATGATGCGCACACGCATCTCGGCAGCGCGGGCCGCGGCAAGCTGACATTGGACCTGACGGGCACGGACTCGCTCGCGGAGCTCCAGCAACGCGTGCGAGTCGCCGCCGCGCAGCACAAGCCTGGCGAATGGATTATCGGCCGCGGTTGGGACCAGACCCGCTGGCCGGAAAAAACGTTTCCGCATCGGCAGGACCTCGACGAAGTTTCGCCCAACAATCCGGTATTTCTGGTGCACGTTTCGGGACACGTCGCCGTCGCGAACTCGATGGCGATCAAGCACACCGAAATCACTTCCGACACGAAGAATCCCACGGGCGGCGAAATCGAACGCGACGCCGAAGGGAATCCCACGGGGATGTTCAAGGAAGGCTCGGCGATGGAGTTCGTCGAGCAGAAAATTCCGGAGCCGACCGACGAAACGCGCCGCCGCGGGATCGAGCTGGTGCTGCAGGAGTTGGCGCGCAACGGCGTGACTTCCGCGCAGGACAATTCCGCCTGGGAAGATTTCCTGGTGTATCACCAGTTGAAGGAAGAAAAGAAGCTCACCGTCCGGATCACGGAATGGCTGCCGTTCATGGCGCCGCTGAATGAACTGCAGAACATGCGCTCGGAGGGCGGCACAGCCGACCCGTGGCTGAAAACGGGCGCGCTTAAGATGGTGACGGACGGCGCGCTTGGCTCGCGTACCGCGGCGCTGCTGGCGCCCTATTCCGATGCGCCGGACACCAGCGGAATCATGACCATCGAGCCGGAGAAGCTGAAAGCGATGGCGCTGGAGCGCGACAAAGCCGGATTTCAACTGGCGTTCCACGCGATCGGAGACCGCGCCAACCGCGTGGCGCTGGATGTCTTCGAGTCGGTGCAGCGCGTGAACGGCACGCGCGACCGCCGCGACCGCATCGAGCATGCCCAGGTTGTCGCGCCGGAAGACATCGAGCGCTTCGGCACGCTGCACGTGATCGCTTCGATGCAGCCTTCGCATCAGAGCAACGACATGCGTTGGGCGGAGCAGCGCGTTGGACCCGAACGCGTGAAGGGGGCTTACGCGTGGAATTCGATTCAGAAGGGCGGGGCGAGGCTGGCGTTCGGCACGGATTATCCCGTCGAGTCCATCAATCCATTCCGCGGCCTGTATGCCTGCGTTACGCGCGAATTGCCCGAAGGCGGCCCGGCGGGCGGCTGGCAGCCGCAAGAAAAAATTTCGCTGGACGACTGCATCCGCGCCTACACCATGGGCTCCGCGTATGCGCAATTTGAAGAGGGCAAAAAGGGCGATTTAAAGGTGGGCAAGTATGCCGATTTCATCATCCTCTCGCAGGACCTGACCAAAGCCGCGCCGAAAGAGATCCTCAATATGGAAGTTCTGCAGACCGTCGTCGGCGGCCGCACCGTTTATCAGAAGAAATAAAACTTTCGTATTTCTCCCGGCGCATCCATAGGACCTTCCATATTTGTGCCAGCCGGCAACAATTGGATCACCTTTCGCGGCCTTTTCCCGGGCATTTGCGGATACACTGTCGTGGCAATTTGCGTGGACGGAGACGCGGATGGACGCGCGGAAAAAAGCCGACTTGTCGTTGATGTTTTGCTCGCTGATCTGGGGCGTGACGTTTGTGGTGGTGAAGAACGCGCTGGATGAGTCGTCGGCGTTTCTGTTTCTGGCCGTGCGTTTCACGATTGCTACGGGCGTCATGGCGCTGCTGCAGGTGCAGGTGATTTCGCGTATTGAGCCGCAGGAAGTGTTTGCCGGCATGCGGCTGGCGTTTTTTATGTTTGCGGGGTACTGCTTTCAGACGGCGGGGTTGCAGTACACGACGGCGAGCAATTCGGGATTTGTTACGGGGTCGAGCGTGGTGCTCGTGCCGCTCTTGCTGGCGGTGTTCTGGGGGCGCCGGCTGACGCGGTGGATTTACCTGGGAGCGTTTGCAGCGTTGATTGGATTGTACTTTCTGACGGTGCCGGCTGAGGGTTTGCGATATTTGAACCGCGGCGATGTGCTGACGTTTGTGGCTGCTGGATTTTACGCGGTGCACATTATTCTGGTTGGCGAATACACGCAGGAGCATTCGGTTCGCGCGCTGAGCCTGATTCAGGTGGCGGGTTGCGCAGTGATGGCGTGGCCGCTGATGGGCGCGGCAGCGGCGATTCATTGGCAGCCGATGCGGTTTTCGGGGGCTTGGCAGCTGTGGGTGGGAATCGGGATTTGCGCAGTGTTCGCGACGGCGGTCGCGTTCACTGTGCAGCTGTGGGCGCAGCAGTACACTTCGCCGGGGCACGCGGCGATATTGTTTGCGCTGGAGCCCGTGTTCGCGGTGATCACGTCCTATATTGTGTTGCACGAACGGTTGTCGGCGCGGGCGATGAAGGGCGCGGGGTTGGTGGTGGCGGGAATCGTGCTGGCGGAATTGCTGGGAGCGCCGACGGCACCGGAAGCTCCGGAGCCGGTCTTTGAAGGGAGGATTTATTTCAAGCCGTGGTGGAAGGAGAGTTGAAGAAAGTCGGTAGTTTGTAGTTGGTAGTCAGCAGTGAAGAACCGGAATCTTGAGATGCTCCGAACTTCCGACTCCAGACTACCGACTGCTAACTGCGAACTATCTCCCGTTGGAATAGTTCTTTATGTCCAGCGGCTCGTACATCGTGGCGGTGGCGGCGTGGGCTTTTTCGTAGGTGTCGATGGAGTCGGCGTGGAGCAGGGAGGTGCCGATGTCGTCGAGCCCTTTGAGGAGGACTTCCTTGCGCGAGGGGGCGATTTCGAATTTGTATTCCAGGCCGTGATTGTCTTTTACCGTTTGGCTGGGGAGATCCACGGTCAGCGAGTAGCCTTCTTGTTTGTCGGTGCGCTGGAAGAGTTCTTCGATTTGTGCTTCGCTGAGTTCGGCGGGGAGGATGCCGTTCTTGAAGCAATTGTTATAAAAGATGTCAGCGTAGCTGGGGGCGAGGATTACGCGGAAGCCGTAATCGCCGATGGCCCAGGGAGCGTGTTCGCGGCTGGAGCCGCAGCCGAAGTTGGCTCGGGCGAGCAGAACGGAAGCGCCCTTGTAGCGTGGGAAATTCAGGGGAAATTCCGGATTCGGTTTCTCGCCGGGCAAATAGCGCCAATCATAGAAAAGGATGCGGCCAAAGCCCTGGCGGGTGAGCGCCTTCAGAAATTGTTTCGGCACCATCTGGTCGGTATCGACGTTGACTCGGTCCATCGGTGCGACGAGTCCGGAGTGCGTGATGAATGGTTTCATTTAGAGTTTCTCCGCTGCAAGCCCTTCCTATTTTGATTTCCTGTAGTCGACGAAGAAACACAGCGAGGCCAGTCCGAACATCGACACCTGCGCGACAAAAACCCAGGTGGGGATTGATTCACGCCTGAAGTAAACGGACCTTCCGACGATCAAGACAAGAACGCCCAAAAACAAGCAAAGTAGCCCGAGGAATCGTTCCTGGCTCAATGTTGTGCCAAGGATTTTCATTGGGCTATCACTCCACATGAGCGACGTCGAATTCGCGTACATCGACAAAATGGCCGGCGATGGCGGCGGCTGCGGCCATCACCGGACTGACCAGGTGAGTACGGCTGTCTTTGCCCTGGCGGCCTTCGAAATTGCGGTTGGAGGTGCTGGCGCTACGCTCGTGCGGAGGCAGAACGTCGGCGTTCATGCCGATGCACATGCTGCAGCCCGCGTCGCGCCATTCGAATCCGGCTTCCGTGAAAATTTTGTCGAGGCCTTCTTTTTCGGCCTGCGCCTTGATGCCGCGCGAACCGGGAACAATCAGCGCCTGTTTGATGCTTTTGGCGACGTGCTTCCCCTCAACTAAATGTGCGGCCGCTCGCAAATCGTCAATGCGTGAATTGGTGCAAGACCCGATAAATACGCGGTCCACCGGAATGTCCACAATCGGCGTCCCGGGTTTCAGGCCCATGTACTTCAGCGCGCTCTCGGTGGCCTTCTGATCGTTCAAGTCTTTGTAATCGTGCGGATCCGGAATGCGCCCGTTGACGCTGGTAACCATGCCGGGGTTCGTGCCCCAGGTGACTTGCGGCGCAATCTGCTCGGCCTGCAATTCCACAGTCATGTCGAACTTCGCGCCGGCGTCGGACTTCAACAGCTTCCAGCGGTCGACCGCAGCCTGAAATTCCTTGCCGCGCGGCACGAAAGGCCGCCCTTCGAGATAGGCAAACGTGGTCTCGTCGGGCGCGACCATGCCTGCACGGGCGCCGCCTTCAATGGTCATGTTGCAGACGGTCATGCGGCCGTCCATCGAAAGGGAACGGATGGCTTCGCCGCCATACTCCGCAACGTGGCCGGTGCCGCCGCCGATGCCGATTTTTCCGATGATGGCGAGGATGATGTCTTTCGCCGTGACGCCC
>DASSGJ010000438.1:0-2673 GCA_035693545.1 Candidatus Acidiferrum sp. | reverse complement strand
CAAGATCGGCGACGATTCGAAGGACCTGCTTCCGCTCTTCGAAGCCATCGTCAACAAGATTCCTGCACCGACGGGCGATCCCGCCGGAGTCCTGCAGCTTCAAGTTACCAACCTCGACTACTCCGAATTTCTCGGCCGCCTGGCCATCTGCCGCGTCTTCAACGGCACGCTGAATCGCGGCGAAGAGGTCGGCATCAGCAAGCTCGACGGCAAACTCGCCTCGACCAAAATCACCAAGCTCTACACCTTCCGCGGCCTCGAACGCGATGAAGCCGAAACCGTGGTTGCCGGCGACATCGTCGCTATCGCCGGTGTCGAAGGCATTCAGATCGGCGAAAGCATCACCTCGCTCGAAAATCCCCAGCCGCTGGAGCCGCTGACCATTGACGAACCGACGCTGGCCATGATTTTCAGCGTCAATTCCGGCCCGCTCTCCGGCCGTGAAGGTTCTTACCTGACCTCGCGCGACCTCCGCGACCGCCTGGCCAAGGAGCTTCTCACCAACGTTTCCATCCGCGTGGAAGACACGGACACGCCGGAATCCTTCCGCGTGCTCGGCCGCGGCGAATTGCAGCTCGCCATCCTGATCGAAACCATGCGCCGCGAAGGCTTCGAACTGATGGTCGGCAAACCGGAAATCGTGGTCCGCAACGAAAACGGCAAAAAGCTCGAGCCGGTCGAGCGCCTGGTGATCGACATCCCCGAAAACTTTATCGGCATCATCATGGAAACCATCGGCAGCCGCCGCGGTGAAATGCTGAAGATGAGCAATCACGGCTCTGGCCGCGTGCGCCTCGATTTCAAGATTCCTTCGCGCGGCTTGATCGGCCTGCGCAGCCAGTTGCTGACGGACACCCGCGGCACCGCGCTGATTCACTCCATTTTTGAGGGCTGGATGGAATACGGCGGCGACATGGCGCTGCGTCCGACGGGCGCGCTGGTCGCGGATCGCGCCGGGGTTTCGACAGCATACGCGTTGTGGGGTTTGCAGGAACGCGGCGAACTCTTCATCGGCCCGACCATCGAAGTCTACGAAGGCATGGTGGTCGGCGAAAACTCGCGCGAGCAGGACATGGAAGTGAACGTCACCAAGGAAAAGAAGCTCACCAACATGCGCTCTTCCTCGGCCGACGAAGCCATTCGGCTGATTCCGCACCGCCAGTTGAGCCTGGAGCAGGCCATCGAATTCATCGCCGACGACGAGTTCGTGGAAATCACCCCAAAATCCATCCGCTTGCGCAAGAAAGTTCTGCAATACAGCAAGCGTCCGCGCCGCTGGCAGGAAATCCGCGCCAGCCAGGAAGCCGCAAGCTAGCTCGTTTCAACCAACGCCAAGCATAGATTACGGCAGCAGCGCTTTTCCGTCGGCGGTGGGCAGCGACAAGCCTGCCTCTTTAGCCAGCGTCGGCGCGATGTCCCGCATATCAATCAGTCCCAGGTTTTTCCCGGCAGGCACGCCCGGCCCCACCAGGAAAAAAGCAGCGCGCATCTCTGGAAGATCCGGCAATTCTCCATGCGTGCCCCCCGCTTTGGTCGATGACGAGAGGACGGGACCGGTTAACGTAGTCCCTGTGCGCCAACCGGGTTTTAGCCCCACAAAAAACGAAGCGTTGGGATAGCCGCCTTTCCGGTGCAACTCATCTCCATCGAGAACGCGATCAATGCCGTTTGCCGGGTCGGCGGCGAGCTTCGTCAGAAGCGTTCGAACGGTCGTCATGGTCAGTCCGTTCTTGGGATCCTTCAGCACAATCGCCGCCGAGCCGCCCGTTTCCCAGGGCATCGCCCGCCATTCGGAAATCTTGCCCTTGTCATCCAGCGAAAATAGTTTCGCCTTCTCAAACGCGGGAAAAAGATTCAGCTGCTGGCCGTAGTTCGCAAAACCGTGGTCGGAGACGACGGCGACAAACGCTCGACCCGGCGCGACGCGTTCCGCCGCGTCCCGCACTTTTCCAATCACCGCGTCCAGGCGCTCCAATACCGCCATCGCTTTGGGACTGAAGGCCTGCGCATCGTGTTCAATGTGATCAAGGGCGGTTAAATGCAAAGTCAGCAAGCCGGGGTGCTTATTCTCCAGAATCCAAACCGCGTATTTGCCCCGCACCTCATCGCTCTCTGGCGTAGCGTCGATGCCGCCTCGATACTCCCCGACCGCCGCTTTTCCCTCCGCCAGTAATCCGGGAGTGGAAACCGCGCGGAGCAACTTGGCATCTTCGGAAGTGCCCGCGCGCCAAACCTCGGGGATGTTCCAGTTGATCTTGGCGCCCACGGTTACCGGCCACTGAATGCTTGCAGTCGTTCGGCCGGCAGCTGCCGCGGCGTCCCACAAGGTAGGCACGCGGATATCCTCCGCGTACCAATACCAACCCTCATGGTTCTTTTGCAGCGGATCAAACGTCTGGTTCGCCAGGATTCCGTGCTTGGCCGGCCAGACCCCGGTCATCAGGGTGGTGTGGCTCGGGTAGGTTACCGTGGGAATCACGCCGGTTACCCCAAGCGCGTAGGAGCCATCATGAAGGAATTTCCTGAGATGAAGGATCTTCGCCCCATGTGCGTCCGCCGCCGTAACGTAGTCCGGCCGCAAGCCGTCCACAGAAATCACCACAAGCAGGGGAGAGCTCTTTTCCTGCGCGGCAGCCGGCAGGGCCATCGCAAAAAAACAGAACAAGCTCAAAA
>DASSGJ010000437.1:0-2954 GCA_035693545.1 Candidatus Acidiferrum sp. | reverse complement strand
GAAGATTATCTCGACCGCCGGCTCGTCTCGTTGAGCGGAGTCAAAACTCTCGTCCTCGATGAAGCCGATCGCATGCTCGATATGGGCTTCCTTCCGGCCATCCGCCGCATCGTCGGAGTGTTGCCGCGAGAGCGCCAGACCTTGTGTTTTTCAGCCACGATGGAGGGCGCCATGGCGCAACTCGTGCGCGAATACACAAAAAATCCCGTGCGCCTCTCCTTCGGTTCCACTTCCAAGCCGTCCGAAAATGTTCGGCTGCAGGCGTTTGAAGTTCCCGAAAACGGCAAACCCGACATGCTCTTCAACCTGCTCGACAACGAAAGCGGCCGCTGTCTTATCTTCTCGCGCACTAAGCGCGGCACCGAACGCATCGCCAAGAGCCTGAACCGACAGGGCATCAACGCCGCCATGATTCACGGCGACCGCTCGCAATCGCAAAGAACCGCGGCTCTCACCGGTTTCCAGCGCGGGCAATATCGCGTGCTTGTGGCCACGGACGTTGCCGCTCGCGGCATTCACGTTCAGGACATCGCGCACGTCATCAACTATGACCTGCCCGATGTCGCCGAAAACTTCATCCATCGCGTCGGCCGCACCGGCCGCGCCGGTGAACGCGGCGTCGCCTCTACCTTGTTCCTGCGGGAACAGCGCACCGATCTCTTTCAACTGGAGCGCCAACTTGGCATCAAGATCGAAAGAATCTCCGCCAATGGCCAGGCAGCTGCCAAAAAGGACCGCACTCCGGTCGCTTCGGATCGGGTTTCGACCCACTCCGACCGGCCTTCCATCCACCAAGATCGCAGCCCATTTCATTCGGATCGCACTTCTTCCGCGCCAGGCCCCAGAATGACCCGCCTGCCCGGAGAAATCCTGCAAGCCCAAATGGAGAGCTAGCCGCTTTTTCCAGATTGTTTTAGGAACTTTGAAAAAGACCCCAGCCGCCGCAAGGCGCCTGGGGTTCTTATTTTAGAGTGAGGCCTGCGCTGAATCACAGCGCCAACTCAAGCGCCGGGGTCTATGCCTTTTCTCTCGCTTCCAATTCCGCGATCTTCCGTTTCAACCAGTCCTTCAACGCCGTTTCCAATTCCTGCTCCGTCCCGCATTCATAAAAATGCGCCACGGATTCTCCTGCCTTGGTCAACGGAATCTGACGGCACGGATACGCCAGTTTTTTCCGGTCCTCCGGCACAAACTGCATCAGCAGGCATTCGGAACACGGCCGCGGCGCCTCTTTCGCTCCGAACTTAAGGCAAGTCGGCGAATCCTCGAACACGAAATTCGGACGCCACGGGAATCGCGCGCGGTTGCTGTACCCGCCGCCCTCCAGAAATTTCAGTTCCGCCTTTAATACGTCCAGCAGGTTGCGTTCGTCTTTCATGGCTGAAAACCATCTTTACATTTCTCATGAAATGGCCCGTTTCTCGCGTGATTTTGCTCACAATCATTTGTGATTTACGTCACGGGAACCTCCGCCCGGCAGGTGTATCAATGTCACAGGTGTAGGTGACGGAATGCTAAGTGGTTGGCGAAAATCTGCGAACAGATTCCAATTTCTGAGCAAGCTGGACGGGGGCCTACTCCGGGAGGGTACCCCTATGCGCACGCCTTATGGCCTTGAAATCATTGAGAATTGCCTCGCCTGTCCGCACCGCGAGGAGCGCCTGTTCTGCAATCTGCCCGAGCCATCTGTTAGGGCTTTGGCAGCGATCACTTCTTCCGCCGCCTATCCCAAAGGCGCAACCCTCTTTGTCGAGGGACAGCCGGCGCGCGGTGTGTTCATCCTGTGCAACGGCCGCGTAAAACTTTCCACGTCTTCTGCCGATGGGAAAACTCTAATTCTGCGCATCTCCGAACCCGGCGAAGTTCTCGGCCTTCCCGCCACAGTTACCGGCAAGTCTTACGAGCTCACCGCCGACATTATCGAGCCGGCCCAGGCCAATTTCATTGCCCGCAACGATTTTCTGAATTTTCTCCGGGAGAATGGCGATGCGGCCTTGCGTGTCGCGCAGCAGCTTGGTGAAACGTATCACCTCGCCATTTCTGAAATGCGCACCATTGGACTCTCTCATTCCGCCAGCGAAAAGCTGGCGCGGTTCCTGCTCGAATGGGCCGCGAATTGTCCCGAGGAAAAGGGCCAGGTGCGCATCAAGATGACCCTGACCCACGAAGAGATCGCCCAGATGATCGGGTCGTCCCGCGAGACCGTCACGCGCCTGCTCGCCGATTTTCGCCGCAAGCAACTCGTTCAGGTGGTCGGCTCCACTCTCATCCTTCGCAGCAAAGCCGACCTCGAAGCCATCGTCAACGGCTGATATGGAGTGCGGCTTGCCCTGAGCGTCACCGAAGGGCGGACTCGCCCACCTCTTTCACCAACTAAGCCTCAGCACCCCGAACGTTCCACGTGCAACTACTCCCCCGGCTGCGAAATCCCCTACTTTCCCACCTCAAACGGCCGCGCATAGCCCGTCATCTCAAGGTATCCAACCCCTCGAACGTCCGCGACGCCCCGTGTTCCCTCAATCGCAATCGCACCCTCCCAATAACTTGGGACGATCTTGCCGCCACCTGCGAGTTCCTGCGATTTCAACCGCGTGGTTGCCGCCAACTTTAACCCCAGCTTCGGTATCTCGACGGTCCACGCCACCGGATACTTTGCCCCGGTTACGCCGCTCGCCCAGGTCTCGCCCGCCGGAACCAGCCGAAAATCCGCCGCAGTCAAATGCATCGATTTCCCCTGCGCATCCACATACGTCCCCGACGAAAATGGATCCGTAAAGCCGTCTTTCCGCCGAAACTGATACAACATCAGTTCCGTCTCGTCCTCAAATTGCATGCTGAGCCAGTCCCATCCCACCTGTTCCGCTTCCATCGAGTGAGTGAAGAATTCGTGATCCATCCACGAAGTCCCGCGGATTTCGACCGGTTTTCCGTCCAGGGTAATCGTTCCCTTTGTC
>DASSGJ010000436.1:0-2208 GCA_035693545.1 Candidatus Acidiferrum sp. | reverse complement strand
GAGCCGTTTGGGGGAGGCGGAGGGACGCGGAGCGGGTATGGAAGATTGGGCGGGAGATTTACGTTTGAGGATATGACGCATTTGAAGACGGTGGCGCTGCATGTGAATCCGTTGAAGTGACGGTGGTTAAGTTGGTTGCCGAGGTCCCTCCACTCCGTGGCCCGACGCGCCGCAGACGGCGCGGGAGAGAAGGCCGGCCACTCCGGTCGGGATGACAGAGTAAGGCAGGAGAACCCAAGAGGGCGGGGCCCTTCGCCGGGCTCAGGGTAAACAAGCCCCGCCCCTACAAAGGCACAGACAAGAGCTGGCTTAAAAGCCAGCGCTACATTGAAGAGTGAAGAGAGATACACGAACACAGGCTGAAGCCTGTGCTACAGGAGAGGGACGCGTGAGATTTACGGTGCTGGGTGCGGGGATGATGGGGTGCGCGACGGTTTACGATTTGGGGCGCGCGAAGGGCGTGACGGAGATTGTGGTTGGAGATTTTGATTTGCCGCGGGCGGAAGAGGTGGCGAAGAAGTATGGAGGCGGGAAGGCTCGCGCGGTATTTGTGGACGTGAGAAATGCCAGTGAACTGGCGAAACTGCTGGCCGGAAGCGGAGCGGTTTTGAATTGCACGCAGTATTACTGGAATTTGGCGGTGATGAAAGCGGCGCTTGAGGCGCGGGTGAATTATCTGGATTTGGGCGGGTTGTTTTATACGACGAGGAAACAGCTGGAGATGGATGAGGAGTTCCGGGGGATCGGGAAGCTGGCGATTCTGGGGATCGGGAGCGCGCCGGGAATTGCGAACGTGATGGCACGGTATCTGGCGGACCAACTGGACCGGGTGGAGTTTGCGGGGGTGTACAACGGGAGCCGGGATTTTCAGACTTATCCGGATGCTATGTCGTTTGGATTTTCGATCGCGACGATTCTGGACGAGTTGACGATTGCACCGATGGAGTTTACGAAGGGCAAGTTTGTGCAGCGGGAGCATTTTTCGGGCGCGGAGCCGATGACTTTTAAGAAGCCCATCGGGAAGCTGGTGATGCGGCATTCGATCCATTCGGAGGTGGCAACGCTGCCGTTGAGCTTCAAGAGCAAAGGGATTCAGGGGGCGTCGTTCAAGATTAACTACGATCCGCAGTTGATCCAGGCGGTGCAGCTGCTGACGGGGATCGGGTTGATGGAACAGAAGCCGGTGAAGGTTGGCGCGGAAGAAATTGCGCCGCGGGCATTTCTGGAGAAGATATTGAAGTCGCGGCCGCCTTCGGGAAAAACGCCGAAGGATGTGGAGACGATCCGGGTGATTGTGCGGGGAAAGAAAAATGGGAAGAAGAAGATGCTTTCGCTGGATGCGACGGCAAAGTACACGACGAAGCCGGATTTCAGCGCGGTGGCGAGAGATACAGGGTTTCCGATTTCGGTTGCGGCGCAGATGATTGCCAGCGGCGGGATTGAAGCGAAGGGCGTGCAGGCTCCGGAGACGGCGATACCGGCGCGGGAGTTTTTGCGGGAGATGGACCGGAGGGGGATCCGGATCAACGGGGGGACTTGGCGGTAGCTAAGAAGCGAGTAAAGCACCGGCGATTAGGGCGAGGACGATGCCGATTCCCTGTTTGGCGTTGAGCTTCTCGTGGAGAAGGGTGATGCTGATGAGGATGGTGACGACCGGATAGAGAGCGGAGAGAGTTACGATGGTAGAGGCACTTCCCTTTTCGAGGGCGGCGAAAAAGGTGAGGAAGCCGATGAAGGCGAAGAAGCCGCCGAGGGCGGCCCAGGTAAAGCCTGCGGTGTTCCACTCGATTTTAAATTTTTCCATAAACAGAACGATTACGGCGAAGGCCAGCACTCCTACGGTTTGGAAGAGGAGGGCCTGGCGGGGCTTGGTGTAGTTGGAGGCGAGCTTGCTGAAGACTCCCCAGAGTCCCCAGGTGACGACGGTCATGATGGCGTAGAAGTACCAGGTTTTCAAAGGCCCTCCGAGATTCAGATGAAAAAACGAGTTGGGATATTGTAGCGGGAGAGGGGGGAAATGGCGAAGGAATCGGAGAGGGCGGCCGCTACTTTAGGGCGGCTAGGCGTTTGGTGGCGAAGTCGAGGGATGGGTTGAGGGAGAGGGCGCGCTGATATTCCTGGACGGCGGTTGAGCGGTCGCCTGATTTTTCGGCGTTGACGGCGAGGGCGAGGTGGATCTGATCGGCGTGTTCCCACGCAGGATTGAGT
>DASSGJ010000435.1:0-4247 GCA_035693545.1 Candidatus Acidiferrum sp. | reverse complement strand
CGGAATCGGTTGAGTTGTAAATGGCTTTATATCAGTAGTTTGGGAGACCGTTGCAGACTGAGACAGATTATGCGAGAATGTGAGTCTTGTTGACTAATATTTTCTGACGAAGGTTTTTGCACTGTCCGGCACCCTTTTCCCGGTCCTTGCATCTAATCCTTCCAAAGCGGGCTTTTCTCCCGCTTCGCGTTAGGGGAAAACATGGCTGATAAAAAGCATTTTGTTCCAGATACTCTTCCTATCCTGCCCGTCCGGGATACCGTTCTCTTCCCGGGAGCAGTTCTCCCTCTCACCGTAGGCCGTGAGAGTTCTCTCGCCCTGGTCAATTCTCTCTCGGGCGACGATAAGCTTCTGGGCGTTGTCGCCCAACTGGATCCGCGGATCGAAGATCCTGCTGCGGCGGACCTCCACAAAGTCGGCACCCTTGCCAAGGTCCATAAGACGGTAAAGATGCCTAACGGCAATGTGGTCGTCTTCCTGGAGGGATTGCAGCGCATCCGCATCAATGAACTCCTCAGTCTCCGTCCGTACCTTCGTGCTGCGGTTGCTTCCGAGCCCGATTTCACCGGAGACAAGGACGCCGAGCTCGAGGCTTTGCAGCGTAACGCGCAAGACCTCTTCCGCGACGTTGTAAGTCACTCGCCTCAGCTCTCCGACGACTTGCAGAACGCGGCAATGAACATTGACGATCCCGGACGCCTCGCGGACTTCATCGCCGGCACCCTGCCGAGCCTTTCGACTCTGCTCCGTCAGGAACTCATCGAGACTTCCAACGTCCGCAAGCGTCTCGAAACGCTGATCCGCGAACTCTCCAAGGAACTCGAGGTTCTGGAGCTTCGCAGCAAGATCAACGAGCAGGTCCAGGAGCAAGTCAGCCAGAATCAGCGCGAGTACCTGCTTCGCGAACAGATGAAGGCCATCCAGAAAGAACTCGGCGAAATTGACGACGCCCAGGCCGAAATCGACGAACTCCGCAAGAAGGTCGACGAAGCCGGTATGACCGCCGAAGCCAAGAAAGAGTGCGACCGTGAGTTGAAGCGTCTCGCCAAAATGACTCCCGCCTCAGCGGAGTACATGGTCTCGCGCACCTATCTCGAGTGGATGACCTCGCTGCCCTGGTCCAAATCTTCCGGCAGCAAGGACATTGACATTCCGAAGGCCCAGGACATCCTCAACGAAGATCACTACGATCTCCAAAAGGTAAAGGAGCGCATCCTCGATTACCTGGCGGTGAAGAAACTCCAGCCCGGCATGAAGGGTCCCATCCTGTGCTTTGTCGGGCCTCCGGGCGTGGGTAAGACCTCGCTCGGCAAGTCCATTGCCCGCGCGCTCGGCCGCAAGTTCGTGCGTATCGCCCTCGGCGGCATGCACGATGAAGCCGAGATCCGCGGACATCGCCGCACCTACATCGGCGCTCTGCCTGGTCAGATCATTCAGGGCATCAAGCGCGCTGAGTCCAACGACCCCGTCATGATGCTCGACGAAGTCGACAAACTCGGCCGTGACTTCCGCGGCGATCCGTCTTCCGCTTTGATGGAAGTCCTCGACCCGGAGCAGAACTCCACCTTCCGTGATCATTATCTGGATGTGCCCTTCGACCTCTCGAAAGTCACCTTCATCGCCACGGCCAACTGGATGGATCCCATTCCGGAGCCCCTGCGCGACCGCATGGAAATCATCGAACTCCCGGGCTACACCGGTGAGGAGAAGATTCACATCGCGCGCAAATACTTGATCCCCAAGCAGGCCGCCGAACACGGCATCAAGGAAGGCGACCAATTGGAGTTCACCGAAGAGGGGCTGCGGGAAATCATCCACAGCTTCACGCGCGAAGCCGGCGTCCGCAATCTTGAGCGCGAGATCGCCACAATCGTCCGCAAGCAAGCGCGCCGTCTGGCCGAAGGCAAAACCGAAAAAATGGTCGTCACTCCCGAAGTCGTGCGCGAATTCCTCGGCGTGCCGAAGTTCCGCACCGAACGGGAAATCGACGAGCGCGTCAAGAAACCCGGCGTCGCCGTTGGTCTTGTCTGGACGCCTGTTGGCGGTGACATCGTCTTCATCGAAGCCAGCCGCATGCGTGGTGGCAAGCAGTTCACCATGACCGGCCATCTCGGCGAAGTCATGCAGGAATCCATGACCGCCGCGCTGACCTGGACCCGTGCCAACGCCGAACGCTACGGCATCGATCCGGACTTCTTCCGCAAGCAGGACATTCACATTCACGTGCCGTCCGGCGCGGTCCCGAAAGACGGGCCGTCCGCCGGCGCAGCGATGGTTACCTCGCTGGTCAGCCTGCTGACGAATCGCCCGGTGAAAAACCGCCTGGCCATGACCGGTGAAATGACCCTCTCCGGCGTCGTGCTCCCCATCGGCGGCGTGAAAGAGAAAGTCCTCGGCGCAAAGCGCGCGGGAGTCACCCACGTGCTTCTGCCGGCGGACAACGAACCGAACGCTGTTGCGGATCTTCCGCCGGACATCCTCGGCGATCTGAAGATCACTTACGTCCGGACCCTCGATGAGGTCCTCGAGCACGCACTCGAAAAGGACCCCATCGCCCCGGTAGTCCCCGAACCGGAGCCCGCACAGTCCGCGGTCGGTGATTCACCCAGCGCCGTCCACTAATCCAAATTGAACCAACACACTTGTAGGGGCCGGGCTCGCCCGGCCCTTCTTATTTTTGCTGCCTCTTGTTCCTCGACCCAAGCTGAGAACTCTCCAACTACTGCTAGTATGGAAACTTCTCATGCCGTCCAACTCGAAATCCAAATCTCCCTTCAACGACCTGGCAACTCTTCTCCCTCAGCGCCTCAGCGAAGCCATCCTCCGCGAGCGCATCATCCCTCACTTCGTCGATTCCTACGTCGTTGAACACGGCCGCCACAGCCTGCAAGTCCACGCCGTTCTCTACCGGGATCTCCTGAATCTTCTCCAGCGCGAAGCCTTGCTCACCGTCGTCGCCCGCGCTATCGAAATCGTCACCCGCGGCGTGCAGGCCGAAGATGACCGTAAAGCCAAATCCATGACCCGGCAGGAGGCCTCCGCCTTCCGCCAGAAATTCCTCGCAGGCCTCACCCGTCACCAACGCTGGAACGTCAGTGACGCCCTCGACTTTCAGTCCGACTTGAAAATCTACGAAGATCTCATTGCCCGCGCTGCCTCCACCCGCCGCCCGCGCAAATCCTTCGAACCCGCCAATCACCCTTTCGTCGACCGCTGCGCTTTCGTTCTGGACTCCCCGTTCCTGGAAAAAGCTCGCGTGTCTGCCAGCCGCACTCTAACGCGCCTGGAATCCCTCGCCTCCCAGGAAGTTCAATCTACCCTCAAGAAATAAGGGCCCCGCACATTCTCCGCCCTGCGCTCCTCTCGCGTCCCCCGACGCAACCTGTGATCGCCGCTCACCGAATTTCGATTTTCGGTTTTCTAATTCCACCTCCATTCCTCAACCCGCTTTCTCCACCTGCACTGCCGTCCCGTACGCCAGCACTTCCGTCACTCCCTGCATCACTTCGTTGGCGTCATACCGCATGCATACAATTGCGTTCGCCCCGTGCTGCGCCGCGTGCTGCAACAAAATTTCGTACGCCTCTTCTCTCGCCCTCTCGCAAAGCTCCGTCAGGATCGAAATGTTTCCTCCGATAATCGTCTGAATCCCCGCCGCCAGGTTTCCCAGCACGCTTCGCGAACGCACCGTAATCCCCCGTACGATCCCAAAATTCCTCACGATCCGGTATCCTGTCAATTCATTCGCTGTTGTCACCATCGAACTATCCACTCGACCTGTCATGTTGTCCTCCTTGGTTTCCTGCTGTTTACCGGTCCGATTCTACCCTCCCACAAGCCGCTTCCGGCAGCCTTTCCGTTTGTTATGCTCAGCTTGCGTGGAAACTCTTTTCGAATTTCTGGCAATACTCCAGATCGCCGCCGGTCTCTTCCTGCTCTGGCAGGGGATCCAGTGGCTGGCCTACGTGCGCCGCTGCCTGCGCACGGATCCGGGTTTTTACGCTCCCCGCACAGCCGTTCTCTGCCCATGCCGCGGCATGGAACCCGGTCTCGAGCGTAATCTCGTTTCTCTTTGCGAATTCACTCACCAGAATTTCGAAATTTTCTTCGTCCTCGCATCCGAAAATGATCCGGCGTACAGCCTCGTAAAGCGCATCGCCGCTTCCTCTCGAGTGAAAGCACATGTCGTCATTGCCGGCAAGCCGGCGAGCTCCAGCGAAAAGGTCAACAATCTCCGCGTTGCCGTC
>DASSGJ010000434.1:0-2312 GCA_035693545.1 Candidatus Acidiferrum sp. | reverse complement strand
CGGTGTTGGACCATTCGAGTTGGACGGTGTAGGCGCCGAGCTGTTTGGTTTTCCAGGCGCAGATGTCGCCGATTTCGCCGTTGGCGTCGTCGTACCAGCCCTGGCCGGGGATGGGGTCGGTGATGGCTTCGCAGAGTTCGTGCGAGCTGGTGGAAGTGAGTGCGGGAAGGACCGCGAGTCCGCCCATGCAGCCGGCGCAGCCGGGATAGGGCATCGCGGCGTAGAAGACTCCATCGGGTGTCACGTCGTGGTACCCGCAGAACACTTTGCAGCTTGCGGAGCCGCCTTGCTTCACCGTGGTGCCGGGCGGGAGAAAGACGAAGTAGAGCGAGTTGGTGTTGGAGGGAGGAAGCGTTCCGTTCGCGAGTTCGGTTTTGATGAGGGATTGAATGGCGGAATCCTGGGCGGTTTTGCCGGGATCGGGAGAAGTGAGAATTTTTGAGCCGATGCGCCTGCCGTGGCCGATGGTTTTGCCGGGGACGCTGTATTCGGCGAGTTGGTCGAGAAGCGGACTGGTGAGGATGAAATCGAAGAAGGCGTTCATTTCTTTGCTGAGCAGGGCGTTGGCGGGTTCTTGCCAGGCGGTGCCCCAGAAAAGTGTGAAGACTTCGACGTTGGTGAGGAGAGGGCCGTTGCGATAGGTGAGGTGCGGCGCGGGGGCGGCGGCATCGCGAACGTGCGGGTGAAGCGGCACAATGCGAATTGGCGTTTGCGGTTTTGCGGAAGAGTAATTGGTTTTGCGCACGGCACGCGTGGACATAGGGGGCTCCTTGCCGGCTTGCTGCACCGGGCTGGGTAGGAGTGCGCCGGAGAGAAGAGGCTAGCGGAGGTGCGTGAAGAAGTAAATAGGACTGGTAGAAAACGCGAAAGGCGAAAATTGAAAATAGAAATTGGAAATTAGAAAAGAAAGAGCGGGCTACGCTTCCTTCGTCAGGGCCACCTGAAGGTGGCCGCTACGTTAGGGGTTCGAGTTTGCGTTGGAGGCCGATGCTGGGGTCGTGGTCGTTGTTGACGATGACGAGATCGTTCTTGAACTGCTGGCCGCCGCTGCCCTTGAATTGAGAGCCGGGAATCCACTGGCCGCCGACGAGGGGAGTTTTGGCAACGTTTTTTACGGGCTGGCCGTGCCAGGAGATGGGGCCGACGATGGAGTTGTAGTTGGTGGCGAGAATGGAATCGCGAATGGCGGCTGGGGAATTGACGTCTTTCGTGCGCTTCAAAACGTCGAGCGCGACTTCGAATAACGCGTGGAGGTAGCCGAGCGGCTGGGTCCACTGTTTTTTTGTTTCGTCTTCGTAAGCGGCGCAGAGTTCCGCCGAATTTTTTCCGGTTAGACCGGAGCTGAACGGGAAGCTCGGCGACCACCAGACTTCGGTGCTCAGGCCCGCACCGCGATCGCCGAGGGCTTCCACGGCGGTGGGGAAGAGAATGCCTTTGGCGACGCTGGCGATTTTTGGCTTGAAGCCCTGCTCGCCCGCCTGTTTCCAGAACGTGGCGAAAGCCGGCGGGGGAAGCACGCCGGAAAGAATTTCGACATTTGCTTTTTTAAAAGCGGCGATGTGCGTGGAGTAATCCGTGGCGGAAGTTTCGAAGCGGCCGGGATCGACGAGCTTGAAACCTTTCGCGGCCAGCGCCGGGGGAAAGCCGAATTTGGAATCGGAATAGGCGATACCCTCGGCATCGTTGGGCCAGAGAGCGCCGACGACTTTGTTGGTGGGGATGGAGTCCCACATGGCTGCGAAGACGGCGATGAGGTCTCCGAGGCCCCAGAAAAAGTGATAGGTCCAGTCGAAGCCTTTTTCCGGAGTGCCGCCGCGGCCAAAGAACCAGGACTGCCACGGCGCGTCGGTGGTGATGCAGGGGACGCCGTTCTTTTCGCACTGGTCGCTGACCGGATTGACGGTGGCGCCGGTGCTGGAGGCGACCATCAGGTCAACGTGATCGTTCTTGATCAGCTCGGCGGCGATTTCAGAGGCGTGTTTCGGGTCGGACTGGGAATCCTTCTCGAGGATTTCGATGGGATAGGTTCCGCCGTTGATGGCGATGCCGCCGCCAATGGCTTTGCGGATTCCGGCGAGAACGAAATCGTTGCTTTCCCCGAAGCGGGCGAGAACGCCAGTGCGCGGGCCGACGAAGCCGATCTTGAGCGTGCGGCCGGGCGTCGTTGCGGGTTTTCCAAAGAGCATGTGGGGAGCGACACCCGCGACCACGGCGGTGGCGGCGGAGTCTTGCAGGAAGCGCCTGCGGGTGGGCTCTGCAGGGCAGTCCTTGTGCAACTTGGGTTCGGATTTCGACCGATCGCTCATTCGCAC
>DASSGJ010000433.1:0-5607 GCA_035693545.1 Candidatus Acidiferrum sp. | reverse complement strand
CACGCGACCTCTTGCTTCGGAGGCAAGCGCTCTATCCAGCTGAGCTACGGGCGCACAGAATGCGGGCAAACAACCTCAATAGTTTATCCTGTCCTTCTCTTCCTCGCCAGAGCGCTTCTTTTGCGTTCGGCCCCGTCACGGCAGGACTGCGGGCACGCCGGGCCACCTTCAGATGGCCGCTACGCTGTGGCCAAGGTTAACCTTTGGAGCGGTTCTTGATGTCGTGGGCCAGCTTCTCGATCTCTTCGGCTTTGCGCACCAGATTCAGGCTCAGCACCTTGCTCGAATCCGTCTTGTCCACTTCCGCTTTCAACTCGGTCGCAAGTTCGTAAAGTTTCTCCACCTTTTTCTTGATGTCTTTTTCGTTCTCTTCCAGCATGCGCTTTTCCGCGGAAGGGGCCAGCGGGTTTTCCGGTGGAGACTCTGGCCCGGTTTTCTGGTCAGAAGGGATCTTGGGACTCTGCCCCTGTGCGGCCGCACTGGTCAGCCGGGTGGCTATTCCCGCTGTCAGTAACCCACCCAGGAATGTTCGCCTGTTCTTCACCGCAACTCCTCCAGCGCCACTCGCCCTGTGCCCCCGGACGCTGCACCGCGCCTCCACCAATGTTATACTCGCCCCTCAACCAATTCTATGTCCAGTCTCGTCTCTTATTTTTCGGATACCAGCGTCGCAATCTTCTTCCGCCTCCTCGCCATACTTATCGTGGTGCTGGTGGTCAACCGCCTGCTGCGACTCATAACCAACCTGCTGATCAAACCGGCCAGCTCTGAAGCCCGCGCCGCAAAGGCCCGGGAGCAACAGACCCGCACCGTCGCCCTGGTTCTCTACAGCGCGGGGAGCAAAATCGTCTGGGCCGTGGCGTTGCTCACCGCCGCCGCACAGTTTGGAATCAACGTATTGCCCGCGGCCACCATCGCGGGTTTGGCCAGCCTGGCGCTGGGCTTCGGCGCGCAAAATCTGGTGCGCGATGTCATCAGCGGTTTCTACATCATTCTGGAGGATCAATTCGTCGTCGGGGATACCATCCAGGTTGGCGAAACGATCGGGCGCGTCGAACACGTCACCTTGCGGCGCACCGTGGTCCGCGATCCCCGCGGCGCTCTGGTTACACTTTCAAACGGCGACATCCGTACGGTCGCCAATCTAAGCCGGGACTGGTCGCAAGCCTTCGTGGACGTCGCACTCTCTCCGCAACTCTCTCAGGAAAAAGCGCTGCAGGCTCTGGAAGCCGCCGCCGCAGAGCTGCGCGGCGATGCCTCCTGGTCGCAAGCGATTGTGGATGGCCCGCGCATCCTCGGATTGCAAAATTTCGACCAGAACTCCTCCACCGTCCGCTTGCAGGTCCGCACCGCGCCCTCCCGCCAGGACGATGTGGCGCGCGAGTTGCGCCGCCGCATCCAATTAGAGTTCCAGCGCCGCGACATTCCGGTCAGCGGCGTGCAGCGCGTGGAATTCCGGTCCGCTCCCGTTTTTCAGGGTGACGCTGTCCAGCCGCCCTCGACCTGAACTTCCGCGTGGATAGGAAAAGGAGTGTTGCCCATGTCTCAGATCAGCTATGAAGAAGTAAATCTTATGCTGCGCCTTTATGATCTGCGGCGGGAACCCCGCCTGCGGGAAGCGCGGGCCTGGTTCGTGGACCATTTCCACGCCGGAACTCCCGAAGAGGTCATGCAGAAATATCCACAGGGCAGCCAGGAAAATACGTACATCCGGATGGTCATCAGCTATTGGGAAATGGTGGCGGGAATCGTGAATCGCGGCCTGATCAACGACGAGCTTTTCTTCGAAAGTAATGGCGAGGTGTGGGTGGTGTGGGATCGAATGCGAACCATCGTTCCCACCTGGCGCGCCGCGTTCAAGAATCCCACCCTGTTTTCCGGAATCGAAGAAACCTGTAAGCGGCTGGAAGCCTGGCGGGAACGCCGCGCTCCCGGCTCTTCCGTGGCCATGCGCCAGATGATGGAACTCTCTCGCGGCAAGATGAAGTAATTCCGGCCCACCGCAAAGCCAAATTCCAGAGCCGGATGTCACGGCATCAACACTTGTGTTTCCTTGGGGCGCTCTTCCACTGGTTTGCCTGTTCCGGCCAGTTGCGCCACCCGCACGCAATTTCGTCCCGCGGCTTTTGCCGCATACAACGCCATGTCCGCCTGGTGCATGATTTCCTCGACGGTACATTCGGTGAATTCCGTCGAAAGCGCCAGTCCGATGCTGATGGTCACGGGCACGGGTTTGTTCGCCGTCTGGATCGGGCGGCCTGCAATTTTCGCCCGCAGATTTTCTGCGCGGGAGACCGCGCTTCCCGGGTCGCACTTGTTCAGCGCCACCAGAAATTCTTCCCCGCCATAGCGGCCGACCATGTCGTACGAGCGCACAGAACTGTGCAACCGCCGTGCGACTTCGCGCAACACCTCGTCTCCGATCGCGTGGCCGTACTCGTCATTCACTTTTTTGAAATGATCGATGTCGCACATCATCACCGCGGTGCAGCTTCGTTCCCTGCGCGACCTCATAATCTCATGCGACATCAGCTCCACGATCACCCCACGGTTCCAAAGCGAAGTCAGCAAATCGTGGGTGGCCTGAAACCGCATGCTCTCGCGGGCTTCCACCAGGTGGTCTTCCAGTTCCAGAATGCGATGCCCGGTTCGCAGCCGGGCCTTCAGTTCGTCCAAGTCAAAGGGCTTCGTCAGGTAATCGTCCGCGCCGGACTCGAGACCCGCCACAATGTCTTCTTTCGATTCCCTGGACGACAACAGGATCAGGTAGGTATATGCATGTTCCTTGTGCCGGCGGATTTCGCGGCACACCTCCACTCCGTCCACCTCCGGCATCAGCCAATCCAGCAGGGCCAGGCGCGGGGCATCCTGTTTCATGAGTTCCGCAATGGCCTGCGCTCCATTTTCTACGGGGATAACCGTATATCCCGCGCGCTGCAAAGTTCTCTCGAGGAGCGTTCTCGAGATGGCGTCATCTTCGGCAATCAGTATCCTCATGAGCTTACCCCGCCAGTTGTGCTTCCACTTCCGGCAGAATCCCTTCCAGTTCTTTCACCAATCTGTCCAACAGCTGTTCGGAATCGTCCTGCCGATTCTCCCGGGCGGCCTTTTCGAGCGCGGCCGCCGTTTCCCCCGCCGCCTGCATGGAAAGATTTCTCAGCATCCCCTTCAGGGTGTGGGCCGTGCGCGAGAGTGATTCAAAATCGCGTTCCGCCTTCGCTTTCCTGGACTTTTCCAGATTAATCCGCACATCTTGCCGGAACATTGCCAGCAACTCTTGAAGAAACTCCCGGTCGCCGTCGAGCCGTTCCATTAGTTCCTTCACGTCCCAGTCAATTGGTCGAGATGGTTCCATCATTGGGTCACTTTCTTCGCGTTCCGCGAGTTTCTCCGCCGAACCTCCGTACAGGGAGAAACTAGCCCGGAGAAAATGTGTGCACGGGGCAGGCCACTTCCTTGTCTAAAGCGTGGATTCGTTCGTGCAAATTGAAGGACTTGCGAAATTAGATTTTTCTAGTGTTTCAGAGCGGTTTCACTGTGGAACATTTCTGAGCTTGCAGATTCACTTCCGCGCAGCTTCCCGTGCCGCCGGCTCAAATGCGGCTCAACATTCAACTTTCGGCACGAACCTCCAAGCAACTCTGCAACTCCCTCCAAAACTCCGGCACCGATTGAGCCCGATCTTCCTCGTCATGCGCAAACGTCCTTTCGAAAAATTCCTGCCATCGCACGGGCGCATCCGGCACCATTAACTTTACGGGAGGAAAATTCCTTCCCAAAATCGCTGTCCGCAGCATCTCCGAATCGTCCCCCACGAACGGAGCGCATCCGCAAAATGCTTCGTACACAATTACCGCCAGCGCCCAGAGGTCCCACAAGGGAGACGGCGCGCGGCCGCGCAGTTGTTCCGGCGACATATACTTCATTGTTCCCACTACGACGCCTGTGATCGTGTCGCGGGTTTCGTCGGCAGACTGCGGCAGCGACTTGGCAATTCCGAAGTCGGTGATCTTCACGAACTCCCGTCCATCTTTGCTCGAGAGGAAAATATTCTCCGGCTTCAGGTCCCGGTGGATAAGACCCCTGGCGTGGGCCGCCTCCACCCCGGAGCAAATCCCTTCGAACAGTTCCAGCATTCTCGCCGCGTCCAGCCGTTTCTTTGCCCGCAACTCCTGCCTCAGGGTGATCCCTTCCAGTAATTCCATAACCAGAAATACCCGCTGGCCCGCCTCCACCCCGAAGTCATATACGGTTACAACGTTCGGGTGGGCAAAGCTTCCCGTGACTTGGGATTCCTGCCGGAATTTCTCGATCGCTTTCCGGTCGGCAAAAAATTCATCGCGAACCATTTTCACGGCCACTTCCCGGTTCAACGACATGTCCGTGGCCCGGTACACCTTTCCCATTCCGCCATGGCCCAATTTTTTCTCCAGGCGGTAGCGCCCGGCCAGCATTCGCGGAGTCGCCACCAGCACCAGCGCCGTGCCTTCCCTATCGCACCGCGTCGTTCCCGTTTCGTAGCATGTTCCGCATGTCGGACACTCCTCAAACGATCGCCCGGGTTGCAAGGCGCTGCCGCGCATAAGCAATAGCGCCAAAGCGCCCGCGACATTTTCCAGCAGCGCGGTGTCTTCCTGGCTGTATGGTTCCTCGGAAAGTTTTCCGCTCAACACCAGCAACGCTTCCGTGCTTCCTTCCTTCAATGCGACCGGCACCAGCAACTCGATGCGGGCCTTCTGGAGAAAGTCCTTGTCCACCTGCGGAAGCTGCTGCCCGATCCAGCCGGTCCCCGCCTGGGTAATCGGCACGGTGCATTCCAGCATCCGAACCAGCGGTATTAATTTGTTCGTTGCGGGCAAGTCTGTTGAGAGCGATCCGACCGGCGCTGCCGCCACGATGCGATACAAACTCTCGCCCGGCTTGCGCACCAGCAATCCACATCCTTGTGCGTGCAACGCCTCCGCTACGCGTCCCACCACTTGCTGGGCCACTTCCTCCACGGTCTCGGCCTTCCGGATGTCTTCCACGATTTCGCGGAACAACTGCTGGGCGTCATACTTGTCGCGGAAAAATTTGCGGTCCAATGCGGAAAGCCATTTCTGTCTCTGCGTGGACGCCAGGGCCGCCAGCGCGGCGATCGCCACGTAACTCCACGCATGCGTCCTGAGCACCGAAAACAGCGGCTGCCTGCCTTGCGCCAGCACTGTGCCCACCAGCAGCCCAATCGCCACCAGCGGGATCGCCAGCAAAACTCTCCGGGCAAGCGCATACTGCACGCCTCGCCGGATGATCACCTTCAGGTCAAATAATCTTTGCTTCAGAATCGCGTAGGCGAACGACATCGGGAATATCAGCATTCCCACCGTGCAGACCATATAGACGTATGGCGAATCGAAGAACTGATAGAAACCCGGGCTCAGATTGATCAGCGCCGTGCCGATCACCCGGGGAAAATAAAACACCATCGCCGCCATCGCGCCAAACACCAGCACCCGGAAGCGCCGCCGGTCGGTCACCGTTTCCAGTTTCCAGTAGCTTAGCGGCAGCACCACCAGCACCGCGCCCAGGTACGCCAGGCTCTGCACGCCGAACACCAGCAGCACCCAC
>DASSGJ010000432.1:0-8238 GCA_035693545.1 Candidatus Acidiferrum sp. | reverse complement strand
AAGGTGAGCGCGAGTTTCCAAAAAAATTTACGCCGCACGTGTCTCGAACAGATAGCCTGCGCCGCGGACGGTTTTCAGGTGCAGGGGATTTTCCGGGTCGGATTCAATCTTTTCGCGCAGGCGGCGGACGTAGACGTCCACACTGCGGGGGGTGACGAAGCGGTCGGTGCCCCAGACGGCGTCGAGGAGCTGGTCGCGGGTAAAGACGCGATTGGGGCGCGAGGCCAGATAGTAGAGCAGGCGAAATTCCAGCGTGCTGAGCGGCACGGGCTTTCCGGAATGGCTGACGCGATAGGAAGCCGGGTCGATCGCGAGGCGGCCAATTTCGATGACGCGCGGGGAATCTACCGGCGGCTCGGCTCGGCGCAGCAATGCTTTGACGCGGGCGATCAGCTCGCGCGGGCTGAAGGGCTTGGTGACGTAATCGTCGGCGCCCATTTCGAGGCCGACGACGCGGTCGGCTTCGTCGCCGCGCGCGGTGAGCATCAGGACGGGCAAGCGGTTGAGCGATTCGTCCTTGCGAATTTCGCGGCAAATGTCCAGGCCGGACATTTTCGGGAGCATCAGATCGAGGAGCAAAAGATCGGGCGGCGTCTTTTTCAGCGTAGAGAGGCCGCTGGAGCCGTCGAAGGCGGCGTTGACCTGAAACCCTTCGTTGGCAAGGTTGTAGCGGACGAGTTCGACGATGTCTCGATCGTCTTCAATAATCAGTACGCGTTTCATGAGCGGATCTCGCCGGGCGGATCGCATCGGTAGAAGTGTACCGTAGGCCGCGTGTTGACGGTAGGCATGGTGTATGAGTTGGTCCCCTGACTGAAGTCCATTGTGACAAGCCAGGGAGAAGGATGGGTGAAGGCGCGGTAACAGAATTGTGAATGGGAGGTGAATGGAACGAAAGGAGGTAAAGGAAGTAAAGGAGGTTGAGGAGGTAAAGGAAGTGACTGGTGATCGGTGACTGGTGACTCGTAGAAACAGTTTCCGCGTAGCGGCCGCCTTCCGAGGCGGGTGAGTTTTGCACGTCCGGTCCGTTCGGGACCAGACTTGGCCAGACAGGGGGTACACCCCCGGTTTTTTCGGAAAGAGTGCGGAAGATATAGGAAGGGCAGGAGATAGGTTGGATACGGAAAATGAAAGAGTGCGCAAGTGGTTGAAAAGGAAGAAGGCCGAGAGTGGGAACTGTGAGCAAGAAGAGCGAAAATGTCGGCGCGCCCCTCTGCTGCGCTCGGGACAAGCCCACATTTTCAGAGGGGTACACCCCCCTGTTTTTGCGTAAGTAGGGGAAACAAAGAAGTTGCGAGCGAAGTTTTCATATGTAGGGGAAAGAAAAGACTTAGAAGGAAACCGGGTTGGGGCGTGGGGACGCGCGGGGTGAAAGGAGAAGGCTGCCCGCGCGAACATGGGAAATTATCTCAATAGATAGCTACAATATCAACAGTATTCTTTAGTACTGTAACGATTTTGCGGCGAAAGAGTAACACAGCTAGTGGCCAAGAGACCGCAGTGAGGTAGCGAAGAAAACGTCCCCGTTGTTCCCGAATGCGGTTATCGCACTTCGTCGGTGAATGCCCTTTTCCATTCGTGGCCCCGGAGTGTAAATGTATCATCAGGAATGGCGCCGGCGGCCGACATATCCGTGGCGCGAATCACCATTCCAACCGAATCTGCCCGCATGACTTTCAGCAGAAGGGCGACCTGAGCGCCGTTGAAATCCTTGAAGCCTGACCGCCGTGTTTCTATCCCCTGGAAAAACGTCTTGATTAGTTTTCCATTCTCACCGAACCAGTAAGCGCGGGCTTGCTGGGGATCCAGTTTGCCTTCGGGGCTTTCATATCCCGCGAGTACGCGGATCGTTTTCACTTCATCCACGGTGTCACGCTTTATTCTCCAATCGGATTCGACAAAGGTGTCGACGGCGGGAATCGGCTCCATAATTCTAAGGACAAGCTGCAGCAACTTGGCGTCTGGGCCTTCCGACAAAAGGTAGCGGGTCTCGCCGTTTCTGGCCCGGACGAAACGGCTATCGCCGATGGTCGCTTCGCGGCGCCATTCACTGTCGCTCTTCCAAGTATCCACATATAGGCCGTCCTGGACCGAACCAGCGGCTACCCGGACCTGAAACGTTGCGCGGAGCACGTACGCCGGGCCCTTCCCCGCCGCCGCAAAGGAAACTTGCCTGCCGCGCTCGAAATATGTGCGAGCACTTTCGAATGTCTCCGTTCCTTCCGGCCGGACGGTCTTGAACGACAGAGTGGCGCGGGAGACGACTTGAACGGGCACTCCGTCCTGCAAATACGGTTTGAAGCGCATGGCAGCAATTGCTTTCCCCGCGGTTTCACTTAGACCAGGATTGTCGGAAACGATGGTCCCGATCTCGCGCACTTTTCCCGCGCAATCGACAACAATTTTGGCGGTTACAGCCCCTTCGAGAGGGCCGTCTTTCAGCGAGGGCCATTCGATCGCATCTGTCGGGATGAGATTTTTTCGCAACGTGGGTTCATCCACCAGAATCGTCCGCAACAGTGGCGTGTTACCGCCATTCGCTGCCGCGTCAAATAAGCCGGGAGAAATGTCCCGCAGATCCTCAAGCAATGTTACCTTTGCGGTGACCTCAGGCGATCCCCAACTTACGGTTCGCGCGACCTGGCGGCCGTGAAAGCTCTCGTAATCCTTAAACATCCCGCCCCACCCAAGGTCACCTCCATAAAAGAGGAGTCCCGTCTTTTCGGTAATAGCGATTCCCGCGCCCACGCCCTTCTCGACAGTCCCATTGGAACTCATCGTCATCCAGCTGAAGTAGGTGCTCCCCATCATTCGCTTAACATCCGCGTCCCCGACCTTTACGAGTACCTTCTCCAATTGGGGCACCGGCTCGATCAACGCGCCGCTTATTTCCCTCAGCCACTCAGGGAAATAGTCTCCCTCGCTTTTCTGCCACTCGCGCTCACCATTCCTGATCGCAATCTGGTGGAATTCCGGGGACCGCACTTCTCGTTTCCATTGCGCGGGGGAGGCCCACCAGATTTCCACTTCTCCCGTGCGGTTCGAGGCCCGATCTCTTTCGAGACTTGGAGCGAGCATGGCCTTCAGGTGAAATGGTTTCGTGCCCGATTGATTTAAGGTGCTGCGCTCGACCGCTTTCTTTACTAGCTTCTCCGGATCGTCGGCGCGCATCGACGTCGACAAGCTGAGCAACGTCAGGAAAAGAATCGCAATTTTAGCGAGGCGGTGTGTTTGCATTTGCGAAAGTTTACACAGAACGCACTTAGACAGCAATCCAGTAAGTTGTGGCGTTGGGAGGGGAAGGCACCCGCCTTGAGAAGGGCTAGAGGTAGCGGCGGATGGCTTCGGAGTAGCGGGTGTAGAGGTAGGAGACGAGGAGGAGGGCGACACCGAGGATGATGAAGGTGATGAAGCGGTCGGAGACTTCCTGGTGCCAGACGTCGAGGAGGACGATTTTGGCGACGCAGACGAGGAGAAGGCCGAGGCCGGCGAGGCGGAAGCTGCGTTCGCCGACGATGAGGGCGAAGAGGAAGGCGGCGACGGCTTCGAGGCCCCAGCCGATGGTGACGCGGCCCTCGGAGACTTCGTTGAGGATGAGGATGGTGACGAGGATCATGGGGAGGAAGAAATAGATCTGCTCTGGGCGGCGAAGGAGAGCGGAAAGATTGGCGGAGAGATCGCCGTCAGAAGAAGGTTTGGAGCGCTGCGCGGCGAAGCGTTCGCGGAGCGGAAAGGCGAAGGCCTGGCAGAGGAAGATCAGCGCGGCGGCCACGGCGACGTAGACCCAGCGGTCGAAATGGCCGGGGAAATTGGGATGCCCGGCGGCCAATAATTCATAGGAGAGGCCGCGGAAGAAAACGATAAAGGCGAGGACGACGCTTTGGTGGAGGAAGACGCCGCGCTGCGAAGCCCACGCGATGCCGATAAAAAGCACGGCGAGCGCGGCCCAGGCGACGATGGCGGAGCCGCCGGGGAAATAGGAGCGGGCGAAAAGGACGAGCGTGGCGGAGCCGAGCCAGGCCAGCGCGGGAGCGGCGAGGAATTGGCGGTCGAGAGCGAAATCCTTGGCCGACGCGGGGCTGTCGTAAAGGCACGTCAGGCGGAGATAAGCGTAGTAGTAAAGGAAGGCGACGGGCAGCGTGGTGAGAAGAAGTTCGCGCGGGCCGAAGTCCAGGTTGAAATACGCTAGGCGAAGAAAAGCCAGAGCGAACGCGGCGTAGGCTTGCGCGCGCCAATTGAGCGATTTCCAGTAGAGGCCGATCTCGAAAAGCAGCAGAGCGAAGAGCGCCCAGCCGAGAGCGATGGCGTGAGCGGCCACCTCGTAATAAATCAGCGTGACCACCAGAGAAGAGGCGATCCAGGTGTAGACGGCTCCGGCGACGGGGGCGAAGGAGAATTCGCCTTTGGCGGCCCAGCGCGCGCAGAGATAGAAGAGCGCGGCGACCAGCGAGACGGTGACGAGACGCAGTGAGACGTGAGGGTAAAGGCTCCACGATTCGACGGCGTTGAGATTGACTGCGACGATCTGAAACAACGCGGAGATGGAAAGGAGGTATGCCTGAAAGTGGAGCTGCGTGCGCTTGACGCGAGTGCCGATGACCAGCAGGAGGGACGCGAAGAGTGCCCAGACCACGGCGATCCACGGCGAAGAGACTTCCTTGAAGGCGAGAACGGCGATGAGGATGGAGCCGGCCCAGGTGTGCAGAGCGGAGAAGAGTCGCGCGATATCGGAATCGCGAGGGCCGCTGAAATAAGCGCAGAGATAGAGGAGCGCGGCCATGAGCGAGAAGGTGATGAAGCGAAGGGTGAAGTGGTGCCATTCCTGGGTGGCATCAATGTTGACGAACAGGGTGCGACCGAATGCGGCGAGAACGAGGAGGTGCGCCTGGAAGCTGAGGTCGCGGCGTTCGCGGAAGAATCCGATGACGGCGAGAATGAGCGCGAAAACTCCCCAGGCGATGGAGATCCAGGCCCAATGGCATTCGCGGTAGGCGAGGATGACGACGAGAACGGCGGAGGCGGTGGTGTAAAGCTCGGAGGATTCGATGGCGGCGCCGGAGGGTTCGAGGCTGAGCCAGCGGGCGCAGAGATAGAAAAGGACGATGACGAGGGAGAGGGTGACTAGCCGGAGGGAGAGGCTGGTGTGGAGATACGGAACGGCGAGCGAGGAATTGACGTCGAGCGCGCGGATGAACGCTGCGAGCGAGAAAAGATGCGCGTGATAGGAGAGGTCTTCCGCGGAGAGGGCGCGGGCGATGACGACGAGGAGGAACGCGGCGGCGGCCCAGAGAACGGCGGTCCAGACATAGGGGAACGCGAGCCAGAGAGAGATGAACAACATGAGCGCGGCGAGATAGGAGAGGGCACGGTAGAAAAGGAATTCGCTTTCGGTGGTGAGGAGATCCTTGTAGCGGCGCGGGATGACCAGAGCGTTGGCGTAAAAGAGAAGCCCGGCGACGAGGAAGCTGATGGCCAGCTGGAATTCGGGGGCGGGGATGGTTGGCGTGTAGCGGCCGAACACTTCGATGGCGGGAAGCGAGACGCGGTCGTAGAGAGTGGGCAGGGCCTGGTTGACGAGCATGTCGCCGGAGGTGAGCAGCGCTACCAGCAGGCCGAAGCGGCGGAAGAGAATTTCGCGGGTGAAGACGCCGGCGAGGATAAGCATCTGGGCTTCGGCGAGCCAGATGACGGCGGTATCCATGCCGGAATATTTGAAGGGGATGGCGGCGACAAGAAGGATGATGCCGATGGTGGAAAGAATGATAAAGGCGATGCGGCGGCGGCGCGTGACGGGAAGCTGGCCGAGGGAGAGTTCGACGGCGCCGAGGAGGAGCAGGGCGTAGAAGGCGAGCTCTGGGCGGACGGATTGGTATTTGAAAAGGCCGAGGAGCAAGGAAGTGTTCAGCAAGGCGGCGAAGGTGGAGACGCGTTCCTCGGTTTCGTTTTTGATTACGCGGGAAATGTAGGACCAGCGATAGGTGGCCCAGTAGAGACAGAGGAGAACCGTGCTGGGGATGAACTCCGGGAACATACGGTGGTGGCCGACGGCGGGGATGACGACGCGCGTGAGCCAGATGAAGTGATTCACGTAGGCGGCGAGGATGCCGAAGACTTCGAGTTCGAACCAGCGGCGGCGATGAACGATGGCGATGAGGCCGAGGGCGAGGATGGCTCCGGCGGAGAGGGAGTAGATAGTGTCCTGGCTGATGCCGACGGTGAAGAAGGCCAGGAGAAAGGCGAGGCCGGTGACGACCTGGGAATCGTAGCGCAACGTATGGAACACCATGGCGCCTGCGACAAAGAAGAGGAGGACGAGGTCAGCCGCTTCAGTGTCGATGACGCGGGTGTACTGCACGAAATGCATGGCGTAGGTGACGAAGAAGGTGAGCGCCCAGCCGCCGCCGATGAGAGCGCGGGCGAAGATGCGGTAGCGGTCGCTGCGCTCGAGGTAAATGCCGGTGCCGAGAATGACGAAGCTGACGAGATAGCCGAGGCCAACTTTTTCGGGATTGCTGAGCGAGGGGAATTTGTAGGCGAGAAAGAGCGAGATGCCGATGACCAGGGCGATGATGCCGAGCTTGTTGAGCCAGTTTTTGCCGAGGGTTTCTTCGAGTTGAGAGGTGGCCTCACGCGCGGAGAGATGCGCGGGCCGCGGCGGCGGGGACAGGGGAGGCGGAGTGGGGCGCGGGGGCGCCGGTGGATGAGGAGTGGTGGCAGGAGGCGGTGTGACGGGCTTGGGAATTGGAGGAGGAGCGACGGGTTTGGTTTCTGGATGTTCGATGGGAGTTGCCGGTAGAGTCGGCGCCGCAGGTGGAACGGCGGGGGCAGATGGCTTGGGGGCTTCGAGCGGCGTAGGAAGTTTTAGGGGCGCGGGAGGCGCAACGGGCTTTGGCTCCGGTGGAGGAGCAGGCGCTGCGGGCGCTTGCGCAGGAGCAGGAGGAACGGAGGTGGCGAGACGATTTTCGAGTTCGTGGACGCGGGTTTCGAGTTTGTGCAGGTCTTTGAGGCGGGGTTCGAGCTTGTTGAGGGCTTCGACAACGCGGGCGAAGCGCTCGTCGTCCTTCTGGCGGTGGATGCGGGATTGCACCCAACGATAGAAGGCCCACGCGGTAAGGATGAGGATCCAGAACTCCATGGCACCTCAGGCCGGGGTGTGCAGGCCATGTTGCGGATAGGGAGAGTGTACAGGGAGCAGCGTGCGCGGCGCAGAATTGTGGGCGGCGAAGTGGCGGAGTGATTACGGCGGGTTTGTGCTAGCGCTGATTTTTGGAGTGCGGCAGCCGGGCTGCCGCTTTGCAGTGTAAACCCGGCTCTAAATCTAAATTTCCGACTACGGCTGCAATCTCAAAAGCGGGAGCAGGGCTCCCCTTCAGCGCGATCAGGGCAAGCCGCACTCCAAAAGGGGTTCAGACCTGGTGGGTGCGCTGGAAAACGATGGTGGGTTCGCCGTGGTAGGTGGCGCGCTGCCATTCGTGGAAGCCGCACTTCTGGGCTACGCGGATGGAGGCGGAGTTATCGGGATGGATGAGGCAGATGGTGCGGGGATCGGAGAAGCGGGCGTCGCCCCAGGAGAGGACGGCGGCGACGGCTTCGGTGGCGTAGCCCTTGCCGTGCATGGCGGGAGGGAGAATCCAGCCGGCTTCGCGAAGATTTTCGACGGGCGGAATGAGTTCGCGATGGAAATAGGCGAGGCCGATTTCCCCGGCAAAGGCGACGGTGGATTTTTCTTCGAGGACCCAGAAGCCGAAACCGAGAAGCGGCCAGTGTCCGGCGTTGCGGAGGAATTTCACCCAGGCTTCCTCTTCGGAGAGTGGGCGGCCGCCGATGAACTGGGTGACGGAGGGGTCGGCCCACATGTCGCGGCAGGCGGGGAAATCTTCCAGGCGATGGTGGCGGAGACGGAGGCGCGGGGTTTCGATGGCGGGGAATTCCGCGGAAGGCGCGAGCGATTTGAGCATGACGGGATTTTAGCGCGGACAGGCGGAATGTAGGGAGCAGCGGAAAAAGATAACGCAGAGGCGCAGAGGACGCTGAGATTCGCAGAGGAGAGGGGCCGGGCGAGCCCGGCCCCTACAAAAACTCGGAACGGGATTTCAATTGGCGGCTATGTCGCGGAAGGCGAAGTGGGTGGTTAGGCCTTTTACGGGCTGGCCGTCGGATTCGGCGTAGGGGTAGATGAAGTAGTTGAGCGCGGGACCTTTTTGATCGGAGGAGAGGACGAGGTCGCGGCCGTAAGTA
>DASSGJ010000431.1:0-8599 GCA_035693545.1 Candidatus Acidiferrum sp. | reverse complement strand
CTCGGCTGCCATCTTTCCGAATCCCCCGGCGAAACTCCCGCCTTTGTCTGCAACACCATTTCCATGGGAGGCTTGTTTCCCGATTTCGCCAGTGAAGAATTTCTTCGCGCCGCCGCTCCCGAAGACGCCACTCTGGGCTTTCTGATCGAACAGGGAGAAAAGAAACTCTTCGTCGCCACTTCCCTTTCCGGCGACAACTCCGAATGGCAAAAGCTGGCCGTCTCCGCGGATGTTTCGCTGCTCGACGGCACCTTCTGGTCCGACGACGAATTGATGCGCACCGGCCGCACCGATAAAACCGCCCGTGAAATCGGCCACCTGCCGCTCTCCGGTCCCGACGGGTTGCTCGCGCAATTCCCCGCCAACGCCAAAGGCCGCAAAATCCTGATTCATATCAACAACACCAACCCAATTCTCGATGAAGACTCCCGCGAACACCGCGCCGTACTGGAAGCTGGCTTCGAAATCGCCTACGATGGCCTTACCATTTCTTTATGAAAGCCAGCCCGAACGAAAAGCCTCTCGATGAGAAGGAATTTATCGCCGGATTCCACGCAATCGGCGAAGAGCGCTATCACCACAAACACCCGTTCCATCTGTTGATGCACGAAGGCAAGCTGACCCGCGGCCAACTGCAAGCCTGGGCACTGAATCGCTACTTCTACCAGTCGCACATCCCCATCAAGGACGCCGCAATCCTCGCTCGCAGCAAAGATCCCGCCTTTCGTGTCGCCTGGCGCAAACGCATCCTCGACCACGACGGCGACGGCAAACATCCTGGTGGCATCGAAAAATGGCTGAAGCTCGTCGAGGGCACCGGCCTCCATCGCGAACAAGCCGTCCAGGGCGAAGGCATTCTGCCCGCAACGCGCTACGCCGTGCAGGCCTACGTTCTCCTCGTCTCGCGCACTTCGCATCTCGAAGCGGTAGCCTCTTCCCTGACTGAACTCTTCAGCAAAACTTTAATCTCCCTGCGCATGGATCGCATGCGCGAGCATTACCCATGGCTCGTCCCCGCGCTCGAGTATTTCAAGGGCCGCTTGACGCAAGCCCCCGAAGACGCCGAATTCGCCCTCGGCTATTGCGTCAAGCACGCCCGCACCCGCGAGCAGCAGGAACTCGCCTACGCCGCGCTCCGCGCCAAGTGCGATATCCTGTGGGCGCAACTCGATGCTCTTTATTTCGCCTACGTAAATCCCGGCTGGCCGCCCCCCGGCGCTTTCCAGCCCGCCAAGGAATCTGCAGAATGAAGCCTGAACTCACCGCGACGCCGCGCCTTGCCCCCGGCGTGCGGCTCAACGATAAATCGCAACTCCCCCGCACATTGCTGATGCCCGAGCGCGCTCTGCGCCTCAACGGCCCCAGCCTCGAAATCGTCCAGCTCTGCGACGGCCATCACACCGTCCAGCAAATCGCCGAAAAACTCCACGCCCTCTATTCCAAAGCCGAACCCCAGCGCATCACCGACGACCTTCTCGGCTACCTGGCGCTCCTCCACGACCAACGCGCCATCGATTTCTAACTTTGGAGTGCGGCAGCCCAGCTGCCGCTTTTGACCAATGCCACAAAGGCACAAAACAAATCTCATGCAGGCATGGAATCCGCAACCGATTGATTTCATGCTATGGCGTTCGATTATTCTTTCTCTGGGCTGCAACGGTAAAACGGGAGCAAAGCTCCCGCACCCCAAATGACCACCACCCCCACACCGCTAGCCCTCGTCGCCGAACTCACCCATCGGTGCCCGCTGCACTGCGTCTACTGCTCCAATCCTCTTGAGCTCACCAGGCGCGACTCCGAGCTCCCCACCAAAACCTGGGTGCGCGTATTTCAAGAAGCCGCCCAGGCCGGCGTCCTGCAAGTTGATTTCACCGGCGGCGAACCCCTCGCCCGCACCGACATCGTCGAACTCGTTCACGCCGCCCGCCTCGCCGGCCTCTACGTCAGCCTCATCACCAGCGGCCTTCCTCTTGATGAAGCAAAACTCGCCGCCCTCGTCGCAGCCGGCCTCGACCATTTCCAGTTGAGCTTCCAAGGTGCGACGGAACAGACCGCCCGCGAAATCTCCAACACCACCTCCCATCCGCAAAAACTCCGCGTTCTCGAATGGCTCAAGAAACATCGCATCGGCGTAACGCTGAACTTCGTGATCCACCGCCAGAACATCCAGGAACTCGAGGATATGCTCCTCCTTGTTGAGGACTACCAACCCGGCTGCGTGGAATTTGCCAGTGTCCAATATTACGGCTGGGGCCTCGCGAACCGCGATGCCCTTCTTCCCACCCGCCGCCAACTGGAATTTTGCGTCGCGAAACTCAAGGAAGCCGAAGAACGCTTCAAGGGCAAAACGCGAGTGGTGTTTGTCGTCCCGGATTACTACGCGAAATTCCCCAAGCCCTGCGTCGGCGGTTGGGGACGCAAGCTCATGCTCGTTTCGCCCAATGGCGCAGTGCTTCCCTGCCACGCCGCCAGCGTGATCCCGGGTATGCAATTTGAAAACGTGAAGGAAAAATCGTTGCGCGAAATCTGGGAAAGCTCTCCCGCATTCCAAAAGTTTCGCGGCGAAGACTGGATGCAGGAACCCTGCAAATCCTGCGACCGCCGCCACCAGGATTTCGGCGGCTGCCGCTGCCAGGCGATGTTGCTAGCCGGTGATGCCGCCTCCACCGACCCCGTCTGCTCCCTCGCTCCAACGCGCGGCAAAGTGGATGCAATCCTCAACGCAGTCAACAAGCCTCAGCCCGCCATCCTCGAAGAAAAGCCAACCTACCTCTATCGCCCCAACCCACTGTGATAAGGCGACACCCTTTGGAGTGCGGCAGCCCAGCTGCCGCTTTTACGTCTTAAACCACGGCAACTAAATCTCAATTCGGCGCACCACCCACCGTCACGCCCACCGGCGCTCTCCCCACTCGCGCCGCCACCCGCCAGATAAAAAACAAGCAACCTGCAAGAACAAGCGATCCGAACAGCAGCACCGTGTCCGGCGTCCCGATCCTCTTCCCCACGCCGCCAGCCAGCAGCGCGCCAATCGGCTGTACACCCATGAACATCGTCGCGTAAACCGCCATCAACCGGCTGCGCAGCTCATCCGGCACGCGTTCCTGAATAATCGTGTTGGTCGCCGCCATCTGCGAAGTAGCTGCAAACCCCACGATAAAAAGAATGGTCGCGCACAACCAGAACTTCGTCGCGTGCGACATCACCATCAGGCCGACCGCGCAGACCGTGCAGGTTGTCGCAATCCATCGCGCCAGGCCCGTGTAACTCGTCCGCGCCGCGAATTGCAGCGCCCCCAGAAACGCCCCAACGCCCGCAGCGCTCATCAGCAGGCTGAATGTCCCCGCATTCCCATGGAGAATGTCGTGGGCATAGATCGGCAGGAACACCGAGTATTGCAGGCCAAACAGGCTTAACATGCACAACATAACCAGCGCCGATCGAATCGGAACATCGTGCATCGCAAATTGGAAACCCTGCACAAAACTCCGTACCGGTGATTCATCCGGCGGTTTCTTTGGAGTTGGCTCAATCCTCATCATCAGCAGCGCCACCAGCACTGCGATAAAGCTCACTCCGTTCAAAAAGAAACACCAGCCCTCACCCAACAGCACAATCGCAAACCCCGCAATCGCCGGGCCCACCACCCGCGCCCCGTTAAAAATCGAGGAGTTCAGCGCGATCGCATTCGGCAGGTCTTCCTTCCCCACCATGTGCACAAAAAACGACTGGCGAATCGGCACGTCAAACGCGTTCACAATGCCGACCAGAAACGCGATCACGATCAGGTGCCATTCCCGAATCAGATGCGACAGCGTCAACCCCGCCAGCACGAACGCCAGGATCATCGAAAGCGACTGCGTCACGATCACGCCGCGGTGCCGGTCATACCGGTCGCCCACATACCCGCCCATCCACGCCAACAGCAGCATCGGCACCTGGCTCGCAAAGCCGAACACGCCCAGCAACGCCACCGAACCGGTCAACTTGTACACGAGCCACTGCTGCGCCGTGGTCTGCATCCACGTGCCAACCAGCGAAATAAGCTGTCCCATGATGAAAAGCTGAAAGTTGCGATGCTTCAGGGCGCGAAATCGTGTAGACAACTCTGGAATCGGAGTCTCCCCATCTGTTCGATGCGCGCAAATCCAACTAGTCACCATGCCGTGAGAGGTGGGCAGTTGTCAACGTGACGAAATGCAGCCCATAAGCAGGGTTGCGGCGTCTCCTAACTGCCTTGCCTTGGTCATCGTGCAATTCTTTGTAAAACAAGCTGGTTACAAACGACTCTCTCCCCTTGTGAAATAAGCCAAGTGGAACTTTTTCCTAACCCACTCGTCTATCCAGTATGTCTCTGCGTCTGAATCGACAAATCCCTGTGGCGGAGACATTACCGAGGTGCCGGATGGTGCAACCCGGCCTGAATGGTCTAACCCGATTCGGGGTCTTCGAACTGGACCGCCGCTCAGGCGAACTCCGCAAGGCGGGCGCTCGAATCCGGCTTCAGATTCAGCCGCTGAAAGTCCTGACGGCTCTCCTCGAGGAGCCTGGCGCGGTTGTGACACGCGAAGAACTCAAGCGCCGCATCTGGCCGGAAGAATCCTTCGGCGACTTCGACCACGCCGTAAACGTCGCCGTCGCCAAACTTCGCGCCGCCCTGGCTGATTCCGCGGACGCTCCTCGATTCATCGAGACGCTCCCTCGCCGCGGCTACCGCTTTATTTATCCTCTGAACTTGCCTGCCCCCGCCGCTGACAATGGCGTTGGCAGCCCCGCTGCCAACTTGGAGTTGCCCGCGCAACCCGCCGCCGCTGCGACTAACCGTCGGCCACACCGGGCAACAATCGCCGGCGTTATTGCCGCCATCCTGTCCGCCGGGGCATTCGCCGGCTGGTTTTTTCTCCGCAAGCCGCATGTTCTCACAGACAAAGACACCGTCGTCCTCGCCGATCTCGTCAACACCACCGGTGATCCCGTCTTCGATGGCACGTTGCGCCAAGGACTCTCCGTGCAATTGGAGCAGTCCCCTTTTCTCAGCCTCATCTCCGAGGAGCGCATCCAGCAAACGCTTCGGCTCATGGGCCAGCCGCCCGAAACTCGGCTTACTCCGGAAATTGCCCGGGAGCTTTGCCAGCGCACCGGCAGCGCCGCCGTCCTCGACGGTTCCATCGCTAAACTGGGCAATGTATATGTTCTGGGCCTCAAAGCCGTCAATTGCGCCAACGGCGACGTTCTGGCCGAAGAGCAAGCCACGGTCGACAGCAAAGAACACGTCCTCAAAACCTTGGCTGACACTTCCTCCAAGCTCCGTTACCGCCTCGGCGAATCCCTCGGCACCGTCAAAAAATTCAGCGCCCCCGTCGAACAAGTCACGATACCATCTCTCGAGGCCCTCCAGGCCTACAGCCTCGGCCGCACCACCATGATCGACAAGGAAGATCACCTCGCCGCCGTCCCTCTCTTTCAGCGCGCCATCGAACTCGATCCCGATTTTGCGATGGCCTACGCCTCACTCGGCATGGCCTACTTCGAACTCTCAGAGAAGCGCAGCCTCGAGTATTTCCGCATGGCCTATGATTTGCGTGATCGCGTCAGCGAGCACGAGCGGTTTTATATTGAAGCTCACTACCACGAATATGTAACAGGCGATTGGGAAAAGGCCCGGGAGGTTTACGAGCTATGGGCACAAACCTATCCCAGAGACGACATCGCCCACCTGAATCTGGGCAACATTTATCTTCATCTCGGAGACTTCGACAAAGCTCGTGTGCACGCCAGCGAAAGCTTGCGGCTGTTGCCAGGGGATTGCATCAGCTATGGAGCCGTGATGGGCTCGCTGATTAGCGCGAACCGTTTCGACGATGCCCGCGAATTGGTACGGCGAGCCCAAGACAAAGGGGTCAATTGCCTTCACCTGACTTACGGATTGTATGAACTCGCTTTCCTGCGTGGCGATACCGTGGAGATGACTCAACTCGCGAATTCCGTGGGGAAGAATGGCTATATTATTTCCACCCTCCAGGCGCGTTCCGCCGCCTACTACGGTCAATCAAAGCACGCTCACGAGCTTTTGCAGGCGGCGATAAACTCGGCCGAGCAATCGAAACAACAGGAAAGAGCGGCACTGTTGGAAGTTCAGGCAGCCGAATTGGAAGCGTTCTTTGGCAACCCACAGGTGGCGCGACGTCAAGCCTCCGCTGGACTCGCCCGTTCAAAAGGAAGTGACGTGCAAGGCGTCGCCGCCTTGGTTCTGGCCATGACAGGAGACACGAGTCGGACGCAGTCTCTGATCGATGACCTATCCGAGCGGTTTCCGAAGAACACCCTCGTGCAGTTTGACTATTTGCCGGCCGCCCGCGCGCAACTCGCCCTTGATCGCAAGGACCCAGCGAAAGCGATCCAGGCCCTACAAGCAGCCGCATTGTACGAATTGGGGGACATGGACCACGGCAATACCGGCTATCCGATCTACCTGCGCGGGGAAGCCTATCTGGCCAATCATCAGGGCGCCGCAGCCGCTGCCGAGTTTCAGAAAATCCTCGACCACCCCGGCCTCATCTTGAACGATCCAATCGCCGCCTTAGCTCACCTGGGATTGGCCCGCGCCTATTCTGCCCAAGGCGACACCGCCAAAGCCAAGGCAGCTTACGCCGACTTCCTTAATCTCTGGAAGAATGCCGATCCCGACGTATCCATTTATCAGCAGGCCAAAGCCGAATTCGCCGCTCTCCGTTAGGCTTCGCGCTTGGGGACGAGCGTTGCTTACGTTCTGGACTCATCTCACACGATCCCGTCCAGCGAGGTGTCATCCCGAATCCCCGCGCTTTTTGCGGGGTGAGGGATCTGCTTTTCGCTTGTGCCCTACGTCAACGCAGCCAGATAGGTTGATCGGTTCTGGTTGATTTCATTGTGCCTGCCAATCGATCGCGTAGACCTCTTCGTTGCTCGCATCGCGGGTGATCAGCAGCGAATCGTCCGGAGCCAGGCCAGCCCATTCTCCCAGCGGCCCCCAGAACCTGTGAATCTCGGTAAGGCTGACCAGCCGTTCCACCCTGTGATCCGAAATACGGATTCGATAGTAGGCGGGATCTTCGGAGAAGAAGCTGTCGAAATACAAATACTGGCCATTGTGCGACCAGCTTGGGTAGCCAATCGGCATCCGGATCAGCTCGCTCCAACTCTGCGCCGCAAGGTCGAATACCATCAACCTCTTTTCATCCCCGCTAATCGCGGCGATGTACTTGCCGTCCGGCGAAACCCGTGGAGAGAAGAGATGCTCGGCGCCGGGCAAGTCACTCGCCTTCCGCGTTTGCAAATCCAGGATCGAGATCCCTCTTCCCTCCGTCCCCACGTTGTTCAGCGACAGCACGATCGACTTCCCATCCGGCGTCCAACCGGGGTCCACACCTGAGGGGGCGTCCGGGACAAGATCTTCATACGCGCCGCCACTTGCCGAAATCAGGTAAGCCCTCCAATTCGCGTTCATCATCCGCCCCATAAAAACAATCTGTTTCCCGTCAGGTGACCATCGAGGTAGCCCAACAACAATTTTGCCCGGAGCCGTGAGTTGCATCCTGTCGCTGCCATCCGCCCGGCTTCGCCACAAAGCCCGGTCCGGCACGCTGACGTACGTCACCCACTGCCCATCGGCCGAAAATGCCACGTCGCTGGCTGATAAACCGCCGGCAAACGCTCTGAAGCCGGACGCTCCGTCGTAACGCAACAACTCCGCGCGGGGTTGCGCTCCGACTGCGAAAAACCTTTTTCCGTCCCGGCTGGGGGATGGCGCGCTGAAATCCAACGGCCCGTTGGTCAACTGCAACGCCTCGGGCTGCCGGTTTAGCGAGAATTGAGGTTCACTCCATACCCAGATATTGCTGTGGCCTGCTCGATAGCGCTCGAAGAGCAGATGCTTTCCATCGGGCGTCCACTTGGCACAGCAATCGCGGCCGGTATTGCTCGTGAAAATAGGGTGCGCCTTGCTTCCGTCGCGGTTCGCCACCCAAATCCTGTTGCTGGCTGTCCGCCTGTCTGTAACCGTAAAACTGATTTTCCGTCCATCGGAAGAAACCGCCAGGTCTGTTGCGATGCCGTCGGTCGTAAGGATTTGGTGCACCTGGCTCCCGTCGGCGGCAGCCTCATAAACACCGTCCGGCTTGGAGAAAATCAGCCCTTGCGGAAAGGGCGTCAGCGCTTGCACGACCAAATCATCCAGGCGCCGCGGCGCGCCCGTGGGAAGCGGCAGCAACCACACTTGCGCCTGTTTATTCATGTGATGAAATTCGCCCACCAGCAGCGCCGAGCCATCGGGCGCAAGACCCGCCATCATCGTGTTGGGAAAGGGCGTCTGCACCGTCGCTGTTTCTCCGCCCGCGGCAGACACCTGGCCAATTCCGAAATGGCCGGAATCGTACTGCCCGAAATACAGCCGCTCGCCGTCCGACGTGATGTTATATTTCTGCCGCCCATCGCTGGTGATCTGCTGGTACCCGGTGATTCGTGGCAAAGACGGCGGCCGCAGCCAATAGCCTCCCAGCAGGCCGAGTCCCAGCAGAATCGGCAGCGTCAGGTAGAGAAGAAGTTTCTTTGAGTTCTTCTC
>DASSGJ010000430.1:0-30561 GCA_035693545.1 Candidatus Acidiferrum sp. | reverse complement strand
CAGAGGCTTCACTCAACTGCGCCTCTGCTTTGGCGATTTTCAAGCTGGCGGCGGTGTTCTGTGCCGCCGCGGCCGGAGCTTGCCCGCTCTGTTCCAGGAATTTCTGCAGCAGATCCGCTCCATTTGCCAGCGAAATACCATTGACGGCCATTCAGCCTCCTCGTTGCACGCGGGGAGCGTGCATCTGCACTATCGGCCGGATCCCGGAAGACTTTACAGGCATTAGAAAAATTTTATTCTAGCCTCTCCGGCTATAATGTCCAACGATGCCAATTCAACGCCGGCTCTCCACGCGACTCTGGGGTACCGTTAAGCGCGTCTTTCCGCGCTGCAGCATGATTTCCCAGGCCATCGCGTTCAACGTATTTCTGGCTTTTTTCCCCACGCTGCTGCTTGCCGTGGGCCTGGCTTCCAGCTGGATTGGCAGCCGTACGGCGCTGCTGGATGCGATTCGCGATTTCACCTCATTCCTTCCTCCGGGAAGCCAAAGCATCGTGGGCGATTTCTTGAGCCGGCGCGGCCCCGAAGTGTGGAAATTTGCGCTGCTGGGCTGGGCCGGTTGCCTGCTCGGTGGTTCTCAGGTGATGAAACTGCTGATGGAAGGGATTCACCTGATTTACGGCGACGAAGAGCGAAGCGGATTTCTGCATCGTCAGCTTCGCGGGCTGCTGCTGCTTTTGATCACGGTTGCGCCGATTCTAATTGCGGGAATTCTGGGGGTGTTCGGCCGCCCGTTGCGCCACTGGGTTACGGGAGTAATTGGCGCGCACAACTACGTGAACGGACTCTGGCTGGTGTTTTTTCCGCTGGTGGCCATGGTTCTGGCCATGCTCGCGCTCACGGTGGTGTATTGGGTTGCGCGTCCCAAAGAAGATAGCCTTCAGCGGGTATTGCCTGGCGCCATGCTGGCCACGCTGCTGTGGTGGCTGGTGAACGTGCTGTTCGGTTTCTACGTTCGGCGCGTGCCCTACAGCCTGGTGTATGGAGGCCTTGCCGCCGTTATCGGTCTGCTCATCTGGATGCAGATCTCCGCGATCATTGTTTTTCTGGGCGCTGCGTGGAACGCCGAAACTGACGAAATGCGAGTAGACTGATTCCGGTCGCGCCTGGGGATTCCATGAAGGCTGTCCAGGTCATCAGCTACTCCGGTTACAAGGCCGACGAATCGCCGCGCATCCTAAAGCTTGGCGATACGCTTATACCCATCAAGCAAATCGAGGATCGCTGGTATTCCCCCGGCGAAACCTTTTTTCGAGTGCTGACCGAAACGGGTGACCGCTATCTCCTCCGCCATGTCGAAGCGCAAGATACCTGGAGTCTCGAAGGCTTCCGCAGCCATCGCGTTGACGGGTAGTATCCTGCGGGGAAAAATAAGCTATACCTGCATACACCTCAGCCAGTCGGCCTCACGACGAGCCGAGTGGACTGTTCGGTGTTCACCCTACAGCGCTCGGAACGAAGCAGGCCGAATGCGAATTGCAGGATGTGATTTGCACGCTCGCCGGCAGACACTGGCGATGCTCGATGCCAAGGAAGTCGTGAATCGCACGCTCCTGCACGAAGGCAGTGAAGTGCGAGAATTTTCGCAAAAAGCGCTCAGTTGTATCCTTCAACAGTGCTGCGCGCCGGTTTGGGTTTCTGCCAAAGAATTTCTGAATCCGCCGCTTGATTTGGATAGAAACGTTCCGACTCTGCGTTTGTCGGAACGAGTACGATATCAACGCGGCGATTGTAAGCCAGCCAGGTCGCGTGAGAATCGCGCACCCACTTGTCAGGAGGCTTGTTCGGATTTTGGGTTTGCAGGTCGCTAACCGTGGTCTTGTCCAGCGGTTTCTGCTTGCCATACGCTGCGGTGTCAATCTGCTCCGGTGCGATTCCTTGTGAAACCAGGAAATCCTTAACACGTTGCACTCGAAGTTCGGATAAAGAATCGTTGTATTTATCCGCGCCGCGCTCATCCGTGTATCCGCCGAGCGACAACTTCGCGCCAGGGTCGAATTCGAGATACTGTTTGAATCCGGTGGCTAGGGTTGTCAGTGCTTCCTGCTGACTGCGAACGAGTCCAAGCGCCGGGTCCTCTTTGGTGGGATAGTCAGTCGGGAAGAAAATGCTGTTGAGCTGCACTGCGGGAATGGGTTCGACGGAGCCCTTCAGGCGTACCGCCACTGTCTTGGTTTCCGAACCACCACATGCATTGGTCGCGTTCAGTGTGTATTTGAACTCTTCGTCCACCGGGCCAGTGCCGCTCTGCGTTGGGCTGAGGGTGACGGACTTCGTGCCGCTGGCATCAACGGAGCCTCCCGGATCCAGCGAGGCCGCGTCGGAGTTGGAGGACGACCAAGTCAGAGTGGTAGTCCCCTGCTCGATGATCTTGTCGCCGATGCGGCGGTATCTAATTTCCATCGGCGAAGCGCTCAGCGACGATTGCACCACTGGGTTGACTTCCACGGTTGTGCTCGGCGTTGTCACGCCACCTGGTCCCGAAGCTGTGAGCGTATACACAGTGGTCTGCCGGGGCGAAATGGTTTTCTCCCCTGACGTTGGAACGGGGCTCATGCCGCTCATGTCGGCTTCAACAGTTTCTTTGGAAACCCAGGCCAACTGCGTATTTTGGTTGCAATCGATTTTCGACGGAGTCGCAGACACCGACCCGCTAACCGGCGCGACAACTACGGTGGCGCTTGCAACACCCGCCTTAAATCGTGGCGTCAGTTTAGGCAGCTCGCATTCCGGGCGATAGGACGGGCACGCCGAGCCACGTGGCCAGGGCTTGGATTTTTCTTTTCCATTTGAGATATCAACAATCACGCGTTGGTCTGCCGCGACCGTGATCGGGCCGGACCAAAGCTCCTTGCCATACCGAGTGACCGTCACTTGGTGCGTTCCCGGTGGCACAATCAGTTCCTGGTGCCAAATAATGTTGTGGTTGAACTCATCAACGTGGCCAACGAAGTAAGCGGGCTTCTTGCCGTTCAGAAGAACGGCGGCAGCAGTTGCCCCATGGAGCTTCCCTACTTCAATTTGGATGCGACCACGGGGGCCTGGTACGGCTTCCCCGACAGGTTCAAGCTTTATGTCTACAGGTACCGTCTGGTTCGAATCTAACGACACCTCTTGCTCGACAAACTTGTACCCGTAGTTAGCCACCACGACATGGTGTGTACCGACGTCGAGCTTGATGGTGCGATTGCCGGGACCAATGGCCTTGCCATCAACAAAGGTGTAAGCCTGCTTTGGATTCACCGACATCTTCAACTTTCCTGGCTTTGGGCTTTGCCCAAAAGCAACCGAACCGAGAAATGCCGTCGCGCCCACCATTAGACAAAGAGTGCTGATCCTCTGAGCGTTCATAACCACCTCCTACGCACGTCTCCCCGCGCCGTCATGCAAACTAGGCTGAGTGCGCGACAGCCTAGACATCCGGTGGCGACCCTGCAATTGGTAGTTCTGACAGAGGCCGCAAACCCGAACTACCCTGAACCACCCGCGGTTCTGCGGAAACGAATTCGCGCATGGCGATACCCATGGAAGGCCTAACTTCGACACCGGCAAGATCGCGCCCCTGTTAATCGATTATGTAAATTCGTGGTGATTGCGCTACCAAAGGCACAGGGAGACGCTGCAAAATGGTTCTAGTAGTTCTAGGACCATGAATGCTGCATAGTCACTTTCGTCTTGCCATCATCGGGCTTTTGGTCCTGTCCTTTGCCACCGCTTTGTTCGCGCGGGGACAGTCCTGGGATTTCTTAGGCTACACGCAGGTCGATAGCAGTCGAGATCATGGCCGGATCCAGATCACCCGTCGTGATGTTCACTCTCGCACGATTCAGTTGCGGGTCAGCGGAGAGGCTATTTTTGTTGACCGCCTGGTCGTACACTTCGTTGATGGTACCTCTCAGGAATTAGTCGTTAGCGACCGGATTCTACCCGGGACAAGGAACTTCGCCCTCCTCCACGAACGTTTGCTCGAAAGCGTCGAGATCTGGTATTACAAAGAGACTTGGGGGCACACTCCGAGGGTTACTCTCTATGGTGTCCGGCCGCAAGAGGGTGGATAGCCTAAATATCGCGCCAGACCATTAGGGGTAGAGAGCCAGAGCCGCTAAACTAGACGGCCTTGAAAACAAGGCCGGAGCTGGAACTTTGCCACGTTGTCTGTCAATTCTGACAGTTGGGCACTAGCAACGTCCCGTGTTTCATAGAGGGAAGGTTGTAGTAATGGTCCGCTTTGCGCATGCACTTGCACTTGCATTTGCCCTCGTTCTCGGTGCTGTGCTCCCTTGCATTCGCGTCTCTGCACAACCCAGCTCGCTCGGTTCTCTTACCGTCCTGGTTCAGACGTTCGGCAGACCCCGCGCCGATTTCCCAGCCACGATCGAGATCCATTCCCCATCCCCCGACTCCGACCTCTCTACCGTAGTCGATAAGCCGTCGAACGTCGTCTTCCCCAATCTTCCTCCTGGTGCTTACCATGTGCTTGTGTTCAGTGCGGGGCTTTCCCCCGCGCAACTGGATCTCACTCTCTCTCCGGGTCAAACGGTTGAACTGTCACTCATCCTCGACCATCTTTTTCCGCTGATCCTTGAGTCGCGGTACAACGGGGCCTCTCTCGCTGATCAAATCAACGAGCTTCCTATTTCAGTCTTCAATGCCACGTTCGATTCCTTGCTTAGGCTCGACCCTGGCAAGCCTAACGTCACTCCTCCGTCTTCATCGGGCGCGTGCTCGCTCGACCAAGTCCTGCCCCGCGTTTCTGCTCACACACGCGAATTCGTTGACAATGTCAACCGTATCACCGCCATGGAGGTCCGCGAACTCGAGCGCCGACGCCGGAACGGTAGACTGGAAGACAGCACCCACGAAAAAGGGCGTTACGTGGCCAACATCGAGCTTCTGGACTCGCGGCATTTGTCCGTTGAGGAACACCGCGATGGCTATTCCAGTATGAGCGGCTTTATGGTGGCCAATGGTTCTCCGTCTCTTGTCCTGATTTTTCATCCGATTCATCTCGACGAGTTCAAGATAGCTTGTGTGGGCCTCAGTACTTGGCAAGGCACTCCGGTCTATCTCCTGGATTTCCAACAACGCCCTGATCGTCCCAATACGATGAGCGAATTCCGCAACTCCAGAGGCACCTATGACGTCAGCCTTAAGGGGACCGCTTGGGTCGACGCGACCACATTTCAGGTGGTTCACTTAGAAACCGATCTTCTTACGCGAGTTCCTGAATTGTTCCTCGATTTCGAGCATCAGTCGCTTGACTATGGCCCGGTTATCTTTGCAACGCGCGGTGTCAGCCTTTGGCTCCCTAAATCCGCCGAAATCTCCGTGCATATAGGCGGCAAGCAGTTCAATGCTCGCCATCACTATTCCGATTATCGGCTTTTCGTCGTCGATACCGGGCAGAAAATCTCTAAGCCCAAAGACGTTTCCAACTAACCTCGCTTCTTCCTGGTCAGTACCTTCCAGTGCTTGGCCTATGCGCATTCTTATTCGCGCCGTAGTGATTGGCGTAGTCCTGCCCCAAGGGAACAAGACATGAGCGCCATTCCTCTCTATCTTTTGCTAACGAAGGCCACTATCTCGTCCAACTGGCCAGGCGTGCAGGTGTAGCTTATTTTCTCCCGCAGGATACCGCCCCGCATTGCGTTGACACCCTTAAAACGCGGGGCGTATAGTCAGTGCATCCCACCCGCGCATGGCGGCCTTCCGTGTGTGTTTGTGCGCCACTTCTTTCGGGACGCGAATGGGGGCAAGGGAAGGGATGAGCCTGCGTTTGTTTTGCCGGAGCCCGTTTTGCCACCGCGCTTTATGGATTGCCCTGTGGATTGCCCTTTCGTTTTTCTTGCCCGTAGCGCGCGGCCAGGATTCCACTCCGGCACCCGCGCCGGAAAAACCACCACCTTCGGCTGCTCAAGAGGCCGCGTCAAAACCGAAAGCGGACGCTGGCTCAGAAATTTCCCAGGTGGATTCCGCGGCCACGTTTAAGGTTCGCGTCAACTTGGTGCAGGTGCGGGTGATTGTTCGCGACCCTTCCGGCAAGCCCATTGACAATCTGACCCGCCAGGATTTCTTGCTCTACGACCAGGGCAAGCTGCAGAGCATCAGCAATTTTTCCGTGGAAACGACGCAAACCCGGCTGCAACGGGCTGCCGCGGTTGCAAAAACACAGGAAGGCGCTGCTAACCCGGATGATATGTACCCGAGCAAGCTACCCGTTCTGCCGGAGCGATTTGTAGCTCTTGTTTTTGACGACACGCATCTTTCCCTGCAGGACGCGAATTTCGCCCGCTCGCAGGCTGGGCGGTTCCTCGATTCCATCGCGGCCACCGATCGCGTCGCCATTTACACCACATCTGGGCAGAACACGCTGGAATTCACCGCTGACCGGGCGGCGTTGCATCGGGCAATTCTCGGAATTGTGCCGCGTCCCCTGACGTTGCAAGCGCTTGGCACCGAATGCCCCGAAATCACGCACTACATGGCCGACCAGATTGAAAATAAGCACGATTCGCAGACTCAGGACGTCGCGATCGAAGAGACTATTCAATGCCAATTCAGCGGAGACGAAACCAAGCGGACGCAGGCGCTGGCGATCGTGCGGGGCGCCACCCTTCGCGCACTCAACGCCGGTGACGTTGAAAATGAATACACGTACAGACATCTGGAAGACGTACTTCGCCGGCTGGCCAGCACGCCCGGCGAGCGCATCATGCTGCTGGTTTCGCCGGGATTCCTGCTGACGACCGCCTACCTGGATGAATCCGGGGTGATTGACCGCGCCAACCGTTCCAACATAGTGATCAATACGCTGGACGCGCGCGGACTTTATACGCCCGACGTAATGGGCGACATCTCGCGGCCATCCTCCGACAGCTTTCGTACCGCGGGGGCAAAGACTATGTATAGGGTTTCCGCGCAACTGGAGAATCAATATGTGCTGGGCGACCTGGCGTACGGCACCGGTGGCACTTTCTTCCACAACTCCAACGATCTTCAGGGCGGTATGCAGCTGGCGGGCCTAGCTCCCGAAGTTTCCTATGTGCTGGCGTTTTCTCCACAGAACCGCAAGATGGACGGCCAGTATCACTTGCTCCGCGTGCAGTTGGCGAAAAAATCAAAATATTCAGTGCAAGCGCGCCGGGGATACTACGCTCCCCGCAAAGCGGACGATCCCCTCGAACTGGCGCGGCAGGAAATTCAAGAGGCCATCTACTCGCAGGATGAGATCAACGAACTTCCGCTGGCCCTGCAGACACAATATTTCAAGAGCGAGCCCGAAGGGGCGCGCCTGAGCGTTGTTTCGCGCCTGGAGCTGAAGAATATGCACTTCCGGAAAGCAGAGGGCCGCAGCCTGGATGAACTGACGCTGGCCACCGCCATTTTCGATGAAAACGGGAATTACATCACCGGCGGCGAGAAAATTGTAAAGATGTTTTTGAAGGACAACACTTACGAGCGCCTGATCCGTACAGGCCTTACCGTGAAATCCAGCTTTGCGATAAAACCCGGGAGATATCTGGTACGGCAGGTGGTTCGCGATTCCGAAGGCTCACAGATGGCAGCGCGCAACGGCGCCGTGGAAATTCCGTTTTAGGGAGGCAGTTATGACCATGCAACCGATGAATGGAACGAAAGCTCAATTGTGTGTTGCACTCGGATTGCTCGCGCTCTTCGCGTCTCCCTCTCTGATTTGCGCGCAAGATCCTGAGCCGCCCAAACCGGAGGCACAGGCACCACAACAGCCCGTGGCGACCTCTCCGGTGATTCGCACGGAATCGCGCGTGGTGCTGGTGGATGCGGTTGTGACCGACAAGAAAGGGAACTACGTCCACGACCTCAGCCAGAAGGATTTCAAGGTGTACGAAGACAACAAAGAGCAGGCGGTGACCAGTTTTTCCTTTGGCAGTGATCCCTCCGGCCCTGTGAACGCGCAGAAGCACTACATGATTCTCTTTTTCGACAACTCCTCCATGGCTCCTCCCGACCAAATTCAGGCGCGTGCCGCAGCCACGAAATTTATCGCGGAAGGCGCGGCGCCGGATCGGTTGATGGCTGTGGTTGATTTCGGCGGAAGCTTGATGGTCCGGCAAAATTTCACCACCAACGCCGACCTGCTCACCGCTGCGGTCAGCGGAGTGAAACATGCGGACATCGAGACCAACGGCCAGTCGGCTGCGCTTACCAATCCGGTGATGGTGGCTTCCTCCGGATTGTCTTCCATTAGCAACGCTGAAGCGGATTACGGCGCGCGCACAATGCTGTTGGCCGTTCGCAGCCTGGCGAAAAACCTGCGCGCTGTTCCCGGCCGCAAGATGCTGATTCTTTTTTCCGCTGGTTTTCCCTTGGACAGCGAACGAATTTCGGAACTTACGGCGACCATTGATGCTTGCAATAAGGCAAACGTATCCATCTACTCGCTGGATGTCCGAGGATTGATGGCGCCGGCGCTGCCCGGTCCCACAGGGTCCCTGCGCCAACCGCGTCCGGCGCATTCGGTAGCAGCCTCGGCCCATGCCAGTTCTCTGCGTCCCAGGCTGGTTCTGGCGAGCTTCTCTCCCGCCGGTGCCGCTGACCCGCAAAAGCCCGGTGGTGGTAGCGGCGGCGGTGGCGGTCATCCGGGCGGAGGAACCGGCGGCGGAACGGGGGGTGGTCCACCTTCAGGCGGAGGAGGTAGAGGTGGCGCCCCTGGTGGTACAGGCGGCGGCAAGGGCGGCGCACCGGGCGGTACAAGCGGAGGCGGCACACGCCCAATCAATTCGAACTACAACAACTATTACAACAATCCGAACAATGCCCCCCGGACGATCCTGCCGCAGATCCCGCCGTCAGCCACGGTTAATCAGCAGATCCTGCAGTCTCTCGCCGATGGCACCGGAGGCTTTGCCATTTACAACACCAACGATCTTCTTGCCGGGCTGCAGCGGATCGCCCGCGACCAGAACGAGTTTTACCTGCTTGGCTACGTTCCCGCATCCAGCGCTGAAGGCAGTTGCCACACACTCAAAGTGAAAATGGAGCATGGCGGAATGAATGTCCGCTCGCGCAGCGGTTATTGCAACGTGCGGCCGGTGAATCCGCTCGACGGCAAACCGATCGAGAAGCAGATGGAGCTGCAGGCGGCGGGAAGCCAGCCCGGCGGAATCCACGGTTCTTTGCAGGCGCCGTTCTTTTACTCCGGGCCAAATGTGGCACAGGTAAACCTGGCGATGGAAATTCCCGGCGAGTCGCTGGTCTTCAATAAGGACAAGGGCAAGTACCACGCCAACGTGAACGTTCTCGGCATTGCCTACAATCCCGACGGCACGGTTGGTGCGCGGTTTAACGACACGTTGAACCTGGACCTGGAAAAGGACGAGTGGAAAGAGTTCACCAAACAGCCCTACCACTATCAGAACCAGTTCGATGCCGCACCGGGAGCGTACAAACTTTCGGTGGTGCTGAGTTCCGGCGGCGACAACTTTGCGAAGTTTGAAACGCCGTTGAAAATTGACGCCTATGACGGGAAGAAATTCACGCTTGGCGGTGTGGTTCTCTCCAAGACGATTCAGCCTGTGGACCAGATTCCCGCGGATGTGGATGCGACACTGCTTGAGGACCGCACACCGATGATCGTCAAGGGCATGCAGATTACCCCGGCGGCGAATTATGCGTTTAAACAATCGGACAAGGTGGTGATTTACTCACAGGTGTATGAGCCGCTGCTCAAGTCCGATGCGCCCCCGAGAATTGCCGCCGGATACACCATTTTCGATTCTTCCAACAAGAATGTTGTCTCATCGGGAGCGATTCCTCTGGAGGATTTTGTTCAGAAGGGCAATGCCGTCGTTCCCTTTGGATTGATCATTAAGGTGAAGGATCTGCCCCCGGGGAATTACCGGCTGGTCCTGCAGGCGGCAGATGGCGCGCAGAATCACGCGCCGAACCGCGAAGCCCAGTTCAGCGTGGCCACGAACTAATACGCCAAACGGTCTTAGAACCACGGTGCCCGGCGTGCCTATCCTTAGGCCACAAGAGACTTTACCGCCAGCAACTTTTGCCGTTCGGAAGGGTTAATCTAGGCGTTATGGAAGAGTCTGCGCTGCGCCTTCCCAACCCGGCTTTCCGTGGCGACCATGCGGCCGTCCGGCTTACTCTTCGCGCCCTGCTGTCGTGTTTTCTTTCTCTTGGCATCCTCTTGCCGCTGGGAATCGAACTCCCAACAACCACCGCCGCGGAGAAAAAGCCCAAGCAGGACCCCATCCTCAAGGGGCTTCCGATTACTGATCTCACCGCTGATGAAGCCATTCTTCATGCGCTGAATCGCCTGGCCTACGGCCCGCGTCCCGGGGACATCGAACGGATCAAGCAAATGGGGCTGGCCAAATGGATCGATCAGCAATTGAATCCCAACTCGATCAATGATTCCGCGGTCGAGGCGCGCCTGGAAATTTATCCGACGCTCAGGATGCGCACGCCGCAACTTCTGGCGGAGTATCCGAATCCCAAGCAGGCGGCGAAGCAAGAATTGAAGGCGCAGAACCAGAACGCGAACCAGCAACCGGGTGCCGCAGCCGCGGACGTGGTTGCACGGGACATGCAGTCGAAATCGGCCCAGGCGGATCCTGTGCAGCAAACCGCGCAGGGAGCCGATGCAGCCATCACCGCGATGGCGCAGGAGATGGATGCTGCTCCTCCGAGCGCGAGAAGCGCCGATTCTTCCGGTTCGAACATGTCCGCCTCCGCCGCGGATTTGCCTTCGCCGATGAAACTGAATCCGCCGACACGCGGGGCGTCGCAGCGAGATCCGCTGGGAGTGGATCCGAACGCCGTGCCGAGGGCCATTTCCGACGACAGCAAGAGGCCGCAGCGCGTGGTCGAAGAACTGGCGATGGCCAAAACGCTTCGCGCGATCTATAGCGAGCGCCAGTTGCAGCAGGTGATGGACGATTTCTGGTTCAACCACTTCAATGTTTTTGCGGGGAAGGGTGAAGTGAAGTGGTATCTGACTTCGTACGAACGCGACGTGATTCAGCCGCACGCGTTCGGGAAATTCCGGGACCTTGTTACGGCCACGGCACAAAGTCCTGCGATGCTTTTTTATCTGGATAACTTCCTGAGTGCGGACCCCAACGCCGCCCAACGTCTTGCGGCTGAGCGCGCCATGCGCCAGCAGATGCGCCGCAGACCCTATGGTTATCCGCCGCGCCAGCCGCAACAACAAGCGCAGAATAAGAAGCAGCAGCGCGGCCTCAACGAAAATTACGGCAGGGAATTGATGGAACTGCACACGCTGGGAGTGGACGGCGGCTACACGCAGAAGGATGTGACCGAAGTGGCCCGCGCGTTTACCGGCTGGACGATCGAAAAGCCGCGCGAGTATCCGCAGTTCAAATTTGACGAGCGCCTGCATGACCCCGATCCAAAAATGGTGCTCGGCAAGAAGATACATGCCGGCGGTATCAAGGACGGCGAGGAGGTCATCTCGCTGCTTACAAGAAATCCCAACACCGCGCGGTTTATCTCCACCAAGCTGGCGCGCCGGTTTGTTTCGGATGCGCCGCCGGCCGCGCTGGTGGATCGCATGGCGAAAACGTTCGAGAAATCCGATGGCGATATGCGGGACGTGTTGCATACGATGATTTACTCGCCGGAATTCTGGTCGCGGGATGCGGTTCGCGCGAAGGTAAAGACGCCTTTTGAACTGGTAGTCAGTTCCGTGCGAGCGCTGGGTACCGACGTGGATACGCCGATGCCGTTGGTCGGGTGGGTCGGCCGCATCGGCGAGCCGCTTTACCAGTGCCAGCCGCCGACCGGTTATTCCGACAAGGCCGAGACCTGGGTGAACACGGGATCCTTGCTGAACCGGCTGAATTTTTCGCTGGCGCTTGCGGGTAATAAGGTGCGCGGGTCGCGCAGTGACGTCAACGCGTTGCTTGGTACCGAATCTTCCGGTGATCCGAAATCCGCGCTGGATCGCGCGGTGCAGGTTTTTCTTGGCGGCCAGGTGGCGCCCAACACCGTGGATACGCTGCAGAAGCAACTGGAAAATCCACAAGTGGTGCAGGCGAAACTGGACGATCCAGTCAAACAGGTGGACCTTGGCGTAGTCACTGGCCTGGTGCTTGGCGCGCCTGAATTTCAACGCCGGTAGAGATGTAGGGCCCGTCCGCCGCGGCGGACAGGCCGCTTTCGAGGTGATGCAATGAATTACAACTGCTGCGAAGGCATTCGGCCCGCAAGATTCTCCCGCCGCTTTTTCATGAAACAAGGCGGCATCGCCCTTGCCGGACTGAGCACCATGCCCGCGTTTCTGCAGCGCGCCATCGCGTCGACTCCTTCAGCGGGGAAAAAGCAACTCGTCGTGCTTTTCCAGCGCGGCGCGGCGGACGGCCTGAACATCGTCGTGCCCTTCGGTGAACCGAACTATTACCGCCTTCGCCCCAGCATCGCCATTCCCCAGCCCACGCGGGGCGGTGGGGATGCCGCGATCGATCTTGACGGTTTCTTCGGACTGCACCCGGCGCTGGCTTCGTTTGCACCGCTGTTTCAGAAAAATCAACTCGCCATCATTCACGCAGCCGGTTCGCCCGATCCTACACGCTCGCACTTTGACGCGCAGGACTACATGGAATCGGGCACGCCCGGGGTGAAAGCGACACAAGACGGCTGGCTGGATCGCGCGATTGGGACGATTCCCGAGGAAAACGCTTCGCCGTTCCGTGCGGTGGCGATGGGCCCGAATCTGCCGCGGATGCTGCAGGGAAGCACCGGCGCGATCGCGATTCCGGATTTGAGGCAGTTCAAGGTGCAGCCGCAATCCGCGGCGATGGCCAATGTCGCAGAGGGCGGCTTTGAAGCGATGTATGCGCAGACCGTGGATCACGCGCTGCATGGCACCGGCACGGAAACCTTCGAAGCTATCGACATGCTGCGCAAGATTGATACTTCGAAATATCCGCCGGAAAATGGAGCGGACTATCCAAAGTCGCCTGTTGGCCAGCGATTGCAGCAGATCGCGCTGATGATCAAAGCGAATATCGGCCTGGAAGTGATGTTTCTGGATTGCGGCGGTTGGGACAATCACGTCAATGAAGGAAGCACTCAGGGACAGCTTGCCAATCTGCTGCGCGATTTAAGCCAATCTCTTGCCGCGTTTTATCAGGACATGGGCGATCGCATGGGCGACGTGGTGGTTGTGACGATGAGCGAGTTCGGGCGCACCGCAAAGGAAAATGGCAACCGCGGCACCGACCACGGCCATGCCAACTGCATGTTTGTTATGGGGGGCGACGTGAAGGGCGGGCGCGTTTACGGCAAATGGCCGGGCCTCAGTGATCACCAACTCAACGAAGGCCGCGACCTCGCACTAACCACTGACTTTCGTTCCGTGGTCGGCGAAATCCTGACCAAGCATCTCAGCGTAAAGGACCTGGCTCCGGTCTTCCCTAATTTCGACAACAACTCGAACCGTTTCCCCGGCTTGATCCGCAGCTGATGCACACTCCTCGAGCATCAATGAAAAAGGGGCGACCACCGGCCGCCCCTTTTCCTTCTCTGAAACTCACAACTTAGAACTGAAAACTTACCACTCTGGCGTTACGACGCCGTACCGCGGATGCGCATCCCGTAGAACGAGCGGTAAACGAAGGTGAACGAGACGACGAAGAATGCCGCCGACAGGATGTGGGTCAGCGTATCTCCGGAGGTAGCCGTCAATCGCACAGCCAATTCCACGGCCAGCAGGCCGAAGAGTGTGGTGAACTTGATGACCGGGTTCAAAGCAACCGAAGACGTATCCTTGAACGGATCGCCGACTGTGTCACCGACGACTGTTGCGTCGTGCAGCGGCGTACCCTTCTGCTTCAATTCCACTTCGACGATTTTCTTGGCGTTGTCCCATGCGCCGCCGGCGTTTGCCATGAAAATTGCCTGGTACAAGCCGAAGATCGCGATGGAGAAGAGGTAGCCGATGAAGAAGAAGGGTTCCAAGAACGCGAACGCCAGAGTGGCGAAGAAAACGGCGATGAAGATGTTCAGCATGCCTTTCTGCGCGTACTTGGTGCAGATTTCGACGACTTTTTTGCTGTCTTCGACACTGGCCTTGGTGACGCCTTCGAGCTTGATGTTGGCCTTGATGAATTCCACGGCGCGATAGGCACCGGTTGTCACAGCTTGGGTCGAAGCGCCCGTAAACCAATAGATCATCGCGCCGCCGGTAATCAGGCCCAGCACAAAGGGCGCGTGGAGCAGCGAGAGGTGGTTGACGTTGGTGGTCAGGCCGTTGGTCAGTGCCATGATGATGGAAAAAATCATGGTCGTCGCGCCGACCACCGCGGTCCCGATCAGCACCGGTTTGGCAGTGGCTTTGAAGGTGTTGCCCGCGCCATCGTTTGCTTCGAGCATTTCCTTGGCGCGTTCGAAATTTACGTCGATGTTGTAGTCCTTCTTCAGTTCAGCCTTGATGTTCGGGACTTGCTCGATCAGCGAAAGTTCGTAGACCGATTGCGCGTTGTCGGTCACCGGGCCGTAGGAATCGACGGCGATCGTCACCGGACCCATGCCGAGGAAGCCAAACGCAACCAACCCGAAGGCAAACACTGCCGGCGCAAGCATCATGCTGCCGAGGCCCATGTTGCTGATGAGGTAGCCGAGCGACATCAGCAGCACCATCGAAAGGCCGATGTAGTACGCCGAAAAATTGCCGGCCACGAAGCCGGACAAAATTCCGAGAGAGGCTCCGCCTTCTTCGGCCGAGGTAACGACTTCTTTCACGTGCCGCGACTCCGTTGACGTAAATACCTTCACAAGTTCCGGAATGATCGCGCCCGCCAGCGTTCCGCAGGAGATGATCGTGCCGAGCTTCCACCACTGCGATGTGTCGCCGGCGAGGTCGGGAATGATCAGCTTGGAAATGACGTAGGTCAAAGCGATGGAGACGAAGGAAGTGATCCACACCAGCGAAGTCAGCGGGGCTTCGTAATTCATCTTGTCCGCGTTGCCATACTTCGCGTTGGCGATGAAGCCGTTGATGAAATAGGCCAGGGCGCTGGCGATCAGCATGACGATGCGCATCACGAAGATCCACACCAGCAATTGGACCTGCAGGGTGGGGCTCTTCACAGCCAACAGAATGAAGGTGATCAGCGCGACGCCGGTAACGCCATAGGTTTCGAAGCCATCGGCACTGGGGCCGACGGAGTCGCCTGCGTTGTCGCCTGTGCAATCGGCGATGACGCCTGGGTTGCGCGCGTCGTCTTCCTTGATCTTGAAGACAATCTTCATCAGGTCGGAGCCAATGTCGGCGATTTTTGTGAAGATGCCGCCGGCGATACGCAGCGCTGCGGCGCCGAGGGATTCTCCGATGGCGAAGCCGATGAAGCACGGTCCCGCGTAATCACCTGGAATGAAAAGCAGGATGAACAGCATCATCAGGAGTTCCACGCTGATGAGCATCATGCCGATGCTCATGCCGGCTTCGAGCGGCGTGTGGTAAATGGGATAAGGCTTGCCGCGCAGGCTGGCAAAAGCAGTGCGCGAGTTGGCGAAGGTGTTCACGCGAATGCCGAACCACGCCACGCCGTAACTGCCGGCGATGCCGACCAGTGAGAACAGAATGATGATGGCCACGCGGACGGCTTCCATCTTCAGCAGCACGCCGAAATACAGGACGATGACCGCGGCGATGAAAATTTCAAGCAACAACAGGAATTTGCCTTGGGTGATCAGGTAGGTTTTGCACGTCTCATAAATTAGTTCGGAGATCTCGCGCATCGAACGGTGCACCGGCATGTTTTTCAGGCGCGTGAAAATCATCAACCCGAACAGCAACCCGAGCACGCAAATCCCGATTCCATAGAGAAGCAACTGATGCCCGTTAACGCCCAAGAACGAGACTTGCGACAGGTCAGGCAGTTTAAGATTCGCCTCACCCCCCGCGTCCTGCGCCGGCAGCAAGCCACCGCCGAGCAGCAACGACGCCGTTGCCATAGCAAACTTTTTGGTAATTCCAAGACCCGTGGACTTGGCCATGTCCAACGAAACGCTCATGAACTTTCCTCCAAATATTTCTTCTTTTTTCTTGTGGCGCTTTACCCCTGCCGTCGCCGGCCTGCGCCTTCTTTGCCGCAAAACTTGCACACCTGTCCAATCCATTCAGGAGCGTGGCGCTCCCAACCCCGGGAGCGAACCAGCGTCGGCGCGAGACATCTCCCTGAACCCAAAGGGAACCCGCGATTCAAACAGGACGGGAACTCTTCCTCCCCGGCGCGGCGCCCCTCAGACCCTGGGCGGGTCAAGACCACCCCGGCAATACCCTTTAAGCCGCGAAAGTAGGGAAGATGGAAACGATGTTTTATAACATTTCGCTAATAGCTGGTCAAATTCTTTGGTATGTTCCCACGGGGGTTCGTATGCTCTCGCGAGACGCGCAGAAATCACAAGGAATTCGAATGGCCCGCTTGCTGGTATGGGTTGTTGCGGCCTGCTGTTTCGCTGGAGGCGCTTCCGGCCAGCAAGCGGAGTCGCCGCTTCCCGAACTCCCGGCGGATGTGCCAACGGATGCGGTTGTGCGGATGGTTCTTGCCGACAAGACACCAACCGGCCAGGACGCCGTTTGGAAATCTCCTGACGGGGCGATCCACGAGCTGTTCCAATTTAATGACCGGGGGCGCGGGCCGAAAATCTATTCCACCTACCGTCTTGACGGCAATGGGTTGATTCAGTTGGAAGAGTCGCAGGGCGTCGACTACATGAAGAGTTCCGTCTCCGAGAAATTTTCCATCGTTTCCGGGAAGGCTTCCTGGAAAAATCAGGCCGAAAACGAGAGTCTGGACGGAGCGGCTGGAAAGTTTTACATCGACATCAATGGTGGGTCCGAATCAGGGGCCATTCTGGTGCGAGCCCTGCTGGCGCAAAAGAATGGCGGCAAGCTGGAAACGCTGCCCAGCGGAGAGGCTCGGCTTCGCAAGTTGCAGTCGCTCGCCGTTGAAGCTGCCGGCAAGAAGCGAACCGTGACGCTCTATGAAGTTACGGGCCTCGGATATTCTCCCAGTTATACCTGGCTGGACGAAGATCAACAGTTCTTCGCCGCGATTTCCGGCTGGTTTTCGATCCTTCAGCAGGGATTTGAGCCCGCGCTTGCCCAGTTGCGAGATTCGCAGCACATTGCTGAAGATGCACGAGGCGCGGAACTCGCGTCGACGTTAACGCACAAACCGGCCGCGGACGTGGTGATTCGACATGTCAACGTTTTCGATGCACAAGCGGCCGCACTTCTGAAAGATCAGAGCGTTCTGCTCCGCGGAGACCACATCGTCAGCGTCGGAGCCGATCAAGGACAACCTGATCCGCAAGGGGCCGAAGTTGTGGATGGCAAAGGGAAAACGCTGTTGCCCGGCCTTTGGGACATGCACGCGCACGTCTCACCCGAAAATGCGTACCTGGACATCGCCACCGGAGTCACGACGGCACGGGATTTAGGCAATTCGATTGACGAGCTGACAAAGCTCCGCCAACAAATCGGCGCGGGTACCCAGATCGGTCCGCGGATAGTTCCGGCAGGATTTATCGATGGACCCGGCCCGTTCGAGGGGCCGATCAAAGTTCTGGCAGCTTCGCCCGAGGAACCGCGCCAGGTGGTCGACCGCTACGCGGACATGGGCTATGTACAAATCAAGATCTACAGCTCCGTCAAACCGGAGTTGGTTCCTGTGATTGCCGCCGAGGCCCACAAGCGCGGCCTGCGGGTGAGCGGCCACGTGCCTGCGGGGATGATTGCGGAGCAATTTGTGCGCGACGGCGCGGACGAAATCCAGCACATGAATTTTATTTTTTTGAATTTCATGCCGGATGTGAAAGAGACGCGCACTCCCGCCCGCTTTATCGAGCCGGGGAAACGCGGCGGCGACCTGGATTTGAATTCACCGCAAGTGAATGATTTCGTAGCATTCCTTAAACAACATCACACCGTTATTGACCCGACCATGGCGGTTTGGGAAAACACTTACCTTGACCGGCCCGGCCAGATTGCGCGTTCCGATGCAGCGATATTCAACCGCTTGCCGGCGCAGGTGCAACGCGCCTCGCGTACGGCAGGAGGCGCATTGCCTGCCACCGATGCAGCGACGGATAAAGCTTATCGAGCTACCTACGCGAATATGTTGCGGATGCTGAAAAAGCTTTATGACAACAAGATTCAGATCGTGGCCGGCACCGATGCGGGTTCCGGTTATGCGTTCGATCGTGAGCTGGAAACCTATTGCGAAGCGGGAATTCCGGCGCCAATGGTGCTTCGGATTGCCACGCTGGAGGCGGCCGAGGTGATGCACAAGGACCGGGAGTTCGGCAGCGTTTCCGCGGGGAAATTCGCGGACTTGATACTTGTGAATGGAGATCCCACCAAAAATATCAGCGATATCCGCCACGTCGAGGTTGTTTTCAAGGGTGGCGCATATTATCGCCCGGCGGAGCTCTATCGGGCTTTTGGGATTCGCGCCGAATAACTCCCTTGCTACTCTCGTTCTCGCGCACTTTAAGAACAGAGCAACCTTGGGAGTTACGCGCGAGGCCGGTACCAGTGGTAACATGTGGAGCTTACTCAGCCCTTGCAATTTGATTCAGATCAGGCGAACAACGAGCTAATGACACGCGAATCGACCGGGACGTCTACCGCACTGCATTCAGAGACCGTTTTGCGGTTTGACTGGACGAAAGCCGAAGTCCAGTCCATCTATCGCACGCCGCTGCCGGATCTGCTCTTTCGCGCGCAGACGATTCACCGGCAATTTCACCCACCGGATCGCGTACAGACTTGCCAGTTGATTTCGATCAAGACCGGCGGGTGCCCGGAGGATTGCGCTTACTGCCCGCAAAGCGCGCATTACGACGCTGATGTGGAGCGCCAGGGCCTGCTCGATCCGGAGCATGTGATTTCCGTGGCGCGGGATGCCGCCGAGCGCGGGGTCACGCGTTTTTGTATGGGCGCGGCGTGGCGGGAAGCCCCGAACGGGCGCGAGTTCGATAAAGTGCTGGAAATGGTGCGGGGCGTTTCTTCGCTTGGGATGGAAGTCTGCTGCACGCTGGGCATGCTGACAGAGAACCAAGCCGTCCGATTGAAAGAAGCTGGTCTCACGGCTTACAACCACAATCTGGATACTTCACCGGAATTCTACGGCTCTATCATCACCACGCGCGTTTACGAGGATCGCCTTCGAACGCTGGCGGCGGTTCGCAAAGCGGGGATCACGGTTTGTTGCGGCGGGATTCTCGGTATGGGTGAGAAAGACACGGACAGAGTGGGCCTGCTGCACCAGCTAGCGACGCTGGAACCGCATCCGGAGAGTGTGCCGATCAACATGCTGGTGCGCGTGGAAGGCACACCGCTTGCAACTATGCCTACACTCGATCCACTGGAGATGGTTCGCGCCATCGCCACCGCGCGTATTCTGATGCCCGCCTCACGCGTGCGTCTCGCGGCCGGGCGCAAGCAACTTTCGCCGGAAGCGGTGACTTTGTGCTTCCTGGCCGGCGCCAATTCGATTTTCGTTGGTGAAAAACTGCTGACTACGCCCAATCCCGGAGCCGATGAAGACGAGCTGCTGCTCCAAAGCCTGGGCATGAAGCCACTTGAGCCGCATGCCGTCTGACGCCCTATCCGCGTGGAAAGAACGTATGCACCAGGGGTTGAGCGCTCTCGAAGCCCGCAGCCAGCGGCGGAGCTTGGCTGAAATTCAGGGCGTGAATTTTTGCTCCAACGATTATCTTGGCCTCGCGGAACACCCGGCTTTGCGTGCGGAAGTCGCCGAAGCCGCGCGCAACTCCGGAAAAATCGGCGGCACCGGCTCCCGTCTGCTTTCGGGGCAAACCGAGGAGTGGAGCGATATCGAGGAGGAGTTCGCGAAATTTGCCGGCACCGAGGCGGCGCTCTTTTTTACGACCGGATACGCTGCGAACCTTGGCCTGCTTTCGTCGCTGGTTGGCAAAGACGACGTGGTTTTTTCCGACGAGCGCAACCACGCCAGCTTGATTGATGGTATGCGCTTGTCCGGCGCGCGCAAAGTCATCTATCCTCATTTGAACCTGAATGCACTCGAAGACGCGCTTCGTCAGGCGGAGGACGCGCCCTGGCGGAAGGTGATTGTGACGGAAAGCATCTTCAGCATGGATGGAGACATCGCACCCTTGGCCGAGCTTGCCAATCTTGCCGAAAAATACAACGCGGCCCTGATTCTGGACGAAGCCCATGCCACCGGCGTGCGCGGCCCCGCCGGCCACGGGCTGGCTGAGGCCGTCGGCATCACCTCTCGGGTTCTTGCCCTCATTCACACCTGCGGAAAGGCGCTGGCCTCTGCGGGAGCGTTTGTCTGCGGCCCAGCAGTTTTGAAAGAGCATCTCTTGAATCACGCGCGAACGTTTATTTTTTCGACCGCGCTGCCGCCGTATTTCGCTGCCCAAATCCGTGCAGCCCTGCGCCTGGCGGAAGGCATGAATGAGGATCGTGACTCGCTTCTCGGACGCGCGGAACATCTTCGCATTACGCTGCAATCCGAAGGATTTGACACCGCCGGCTCGGCCAGTCAGATTGTTCCCGTTGTCCTCGGCAAAAACGACGCTGCGCTCGATGCCGCCGAACATCTCCAGCGCGATGGTTTCGCGGTTCGCGGCATTCGTCCCCCAACGGTCCCTGAAGGCGGCTCGCGTCTGCGACTTTCACTCACCACGCGCATCCCGGAAACAGAGCTTTCGCGGCTTGTTCAGTCGCTCGTTTCCTGGCGCTCGCGGCAATCTTCGTTTGCCGATGCGAGGCACGCATGAGGCGGCATTTTTTTATTACCGGTACAGACACAGGTGTGGGCAAGACGACGCTCGCTGCCTTGCTGTGCGCGGCGTTGGATGCGATTTACTGGAAGCCCATTCAGACCGGCACGCTAGAAGGTTCCGACCGCGTGACGGTGATGCGCCTTGCGGGCATTGGAACCGATCGCACGCTGGATGAAGTTTACAAATTTGTTCCTCCGGTTTCGCCGGATCTGGCGGCGCGCTGGGCGGGGGTCGAAATCGATCTGAACCGTATCACTTTGCCGGCGAGCCTCATCAATGACTGGCTGGTTGTTGAAGGCGCGGGCGGTGTTCTGGTGCCGATCAATCCCAAACAGTTCATGCTGGACATGATGGTGAAGTTCAAGCTGCCGGTCATTCTCGCGGCCCGCAGCGGACTTGGCACCATCAATCACACCCTGTTGACGCTTGCCGCCCTGCATGCTGCGGAGTTGCCCGTGCACGGCGTGGTTCTGATAGGCGACCAGAACCGGGAAAACCGGGAGACCGTGGAGAAATTTGGGCATGTCCGCGTCATTGGCGAGATTCCCAAGCTGCCGAATCTTCACCGCACCGCGCTCATGCAGGTTTTCCTGAACCACTTTGACCGCTCAGCTTTTGCGCAATGAGCTCGCCGCTGCGAATCTGGCACCCGTTTTCCAACTCCGTCCTCGACCCTCCGCCGTTGCAGGTGAAAAAAGCTGAAGGTGTACTGCTTCACACCGCCGACGGCCGCCAGATCATTGACGCCATTTCATCGTGGTGGGTGAATCTCCACGGCCACGCAAATCCCAGGATCGCTGCCGCGATCGCCGAACAAGGCCGCAAGCTTGAACATGTGATCCTGGCGGGCTTCACGCATGACGCCGCGGAGGAGCTGGTCACTCGACTGCGCAAATGGGTGCCGCGGGAGCTGACGCACCTGTTTTTCTCGGATGACGGCTCAACAGCCGTGGAAGTCGGCTTAAAGCTCGCGGTGCAGCACTTCCAGAATCTCTCACGCCCGGAAAAACGAGAGATTGTTGCGCTTGAACACGGCTATCACGGTGACACCGCCGGAGCCATGTCGGTGAGCGACGAATCGCCGTTCACGCAGCCGTTTCAATCGATGCGCTATCCGGTGCACCGGGTTCACTCGGCGTACTGCTACCGCTGCCCGGTCGGCCTGAAGCGCGAATCCTGCCACATTGAGTGCGTCCAGCAACTGGAACAACTGCTTGAGGAACGCGCTGAGAAGATTGCTGCCATCATCGTCGAACCGCTGCTTCAGGGTGCAGGCGGGATGATCGTGCACCCGGTCGAGTTCCTGCAAAAAATCCGCACACTTTGCACGAAGCACGACGTCTTTCTAATCACCGATGAAGTGCTGACCGGCTTTGGGCGCACTGGAAAAATGTTTGCCTGCGATCTTGCTAACATCTCGCCGGACATTATGTGCGTCTCCAAGGGCATCACCGGCGGCTTCTTGACGATGGGAGTTACGCTTTGCACTGACCGCATGGAATCCGCGTTTCGCAGCGAGAATCGTTTGCACTCGTTCTACCACGGGCATTCCTACACAGGAAATGCGCTGGCCTGTGCCGCCGCCAACGCGAATCTGCAGATTTTCGAAGATGAGCCGGTGTTCGACCGAATTCGCGGCATCGCCAAAATTCATACCGAGCGTCTCGCGCAACTTCGCGACTTTCACCAGGTCGGCGATACGCGCCAGCTCGGCGGCCTCGGCGCTCTGGAGTTGCGTGTGGACGACCCTGGGTATCTCTCCGGCCTTCGGCCGAAACTCTACAACTTTTTCCTTGAACGAAATGTGTTGTTGCGCCCGCTCGGCAACGTCGTCTACGTGCTGCCGCCCTACGTCATTTCTGCCGACCAGCTTCACCGGGTCTACGACGTAATCACCGAAGCCATTGAGACCCTTCTCTGACCCGCGGCGCGGCTCTGTTAAACTGATTTTCATTTTCCGGAGGTTTCCTCTTCCAGATGAGCACCTGGAAACAAAAAATTGTCGGCTTTGCGGGAGCGCTCGGCGCACCCGGGCTTTTTCTCATTTCCTTTCTCGATTCTTCCGTGCTCACTTTTCCCGTTATCAACGACCTTCTTCTGATCGATCTTTCCATCGAGCATCCCGCGCGAATGCCTTTCTATGCGTTCATGGCAGCGAGCGGTTCGGTCCTTGGTTGTGTGCTTTTGTACTTCATTGCCCGAAAGGGAGGGGAAGCGTTTTTTCACAAGAAGGCGGGCAACCGGGCCATGGCCATTCGCCACTGGGTGGAAGAAAATGGGTTCGTGGGCATGTTGATCGCCGCGCTGCTGCCCCCGCCGACTCCCTTCAAGTTTTTCGTTTTCGCCGCAGGGGTGTTCGAGGTTCCGCTATGGAGCTACACCTCTGCAATCACTCTGGCGCGCCTGATTCGTTATTTCGGCATCGGCTATCTGGCGGTGCGCTATGGCAACGACGCGCTTCCCTATCTAAAGAACCACAAGTTCGAAGCTGCCGTGGTCATCGTGCTGTTTGTTCTGCTCAGCTATCTGGTCTCCCGGGCAATCCTGAACAGGCGCCATCCCGGCACGGATCAGCCACCGGCCGCCTAGCGAAGACTCACTTCGCTGGCCCACAGAATCTCCTGGCGTGTCACACGCCCATGTCGGTCCAGCAAAATTCTAGCGGCAACCGCGAATCGTTTTGCGTCTTGCGCGGAATTCCGAACGTCCCGGATCGCGACTTCCGTTCCATCTTCCGTGGCGCCCACGCTTGCCTTTGAGAAACGGGCTACCCGCAAGAAATCCTTTGTCGCTTCCGTTTGCTGGGCCGCGGCCAGCGCCGGAGAGTTTTCCGGTTTGTGCACACACGCACCGCTTTCGGGATCGAATCGCGCACTTTCGGATGCGGGCACGCTTACTGTGCAAATCTGCGTGGACGTCTCCACAACACCGCGCCAAGTCATAAGGGAAACGGGGTCTGCGAACGCGGCCAGGCGCGACGGGGATTCCCCTCGATACGTGTGCGCATCGAGTAGTGCGACCGCATTCCCATGCAAAGTCGCGCGCGCCCCGACATAGACAAGCATCAACACCAGAGCGGCAATCGCGCCGTTGCGGCCGCGTGGTGCCGTCTCTTTCGTCCCGATCTCCGAGCCAACCATTCGAAACAATTCCGGCAGCAGAATTCCTGCGAGCAGGAGTGCCAGAATCCACGGATCCACACCCGGCAACCAATCCCACGCGTAACGGGTCCCACCCCAAGGCCACAACAAGGCGACCCCTGCCGATGTGCACAAGTCCATCAGCACATGGACCACCGCGGCCAATGTCGCGGCAAATACTAACACCACAATTTCTTGGCCCTTTGTAGTGGCTGGTTTCTGAAGCAGGCGCGTTTTGCGCCGAAGCAATTGCAGAGCGACAACCGTAACCGTAATCACGACGACAATTCCCAGGATTGAATGTGTGACTGCGTGAGCCACGGAGAGGTACGCTCCCGGCCCAAAGAGGGAGGAGAGCAAATCCAGGTCCCCGATTGTTCCGGCAAGCACGACACCCAATACAAACCACCACGGACGCCGCGGAAAAATTCCACGGGCCAATGCAAGGGATGTAAGTGCGTGTGTGGCGGGATCCACGGTCAGGTTTTCAGCGGCGAAACAATCGTACTGCCCACTTTTCCGCGCGGCACCAGGAGTTTCAAGGCCTTCGGCACAATCGAAAATTCCACCGGCAGCCGCGCCAGCGGTTCTCCATCCACCTGCGCATAGACAGGATTCGCATCCAGAGGCTCGCACACCAGCGTATCCGCCTTCCAGAAATGCACGTCTTCTTCCTTGCGCAGGTTGCCCATCCAGAGCGTCGGCAGATAGCTCAGATATTTCAGACCGCTCTGCGTGGTGAGCGCCATTACCTCAAATTGATCTTCGAAGAGGTCCGCCTGGTCGGTAATCTTGAATGGGCCGCCATAATTTTTCGTCCGGCCGACCACGACAAGCGTCGCCTCCATCTGGCGGTCGCCGGTGCGGACGCGGAATCTCGGGAAGGTGTAGCGCAAGACTTCACGCGCGCCCTGCCACCAGTAGGCCAGAATGCCTACGCGCGCCTTCAATCCCAGATCCACCGAGTAGACGATCATCCCGTCCGGGCCGCAGCCCGAAACGCTCAGGAAGTAGCGCGCTTTGTCCGGCTGCTCCAGCGGTTTCGCCAGTCCCAACGCGATTTCTCTTACGTCCGCGTTCAGAAGGTGCTTTGCGGCGCCCGGAATATCCCAGGGCAGGTTCAGTTCCTTGGCGAGGATATTCGCGGTGCCTCCTGGCAACAGGGCGAGTGGCACTCTGTGGCCATTCTGTGAGGTGGCGAGGCCGTTTACAACTTCATTCAGCGTGCCATCGCCGCCGCAGGCAATCACTAACTGGCGCCCTTCGCGCGTTGCTTTTTTCGCAATTTCGGTGGCGTGCCCCGGCCCGGTCGTTTCCGCCAGGTCCGCTTCAATGCCGTTCTGAGCCAGAAATTGCCGCGCCTCATCAATCAGGCGGCGCCGCGCGTCCCCGCCGCTCCCCGCGTTCGGATTGTGAATGAGCAGCGCGTTGTTAAATCGCATATCCATGGTTCAGGGCACCTGTAGACGCCGGTGTTCGTCCGGCACGCATTCTCCTTAAGCAACTCATTCTATCTGGAAACCCAGTGCACGGCAGCCGCCAATCTCGTTCGAAAATCCCTAACTACCAAACCGCCGGATGCTCAAGGCAATCGGCAGGCCGACGCAAAAGATATGGATCACCACACCAATCAGCATCATTTTCACGGAGAAAGGGAACTTCGTCGCCCCGGAGAGCGGGACAACAATCCGATTCATGAAGAAGTACACCGCTATGCCGTATAGCGGGCCGAATAGCGCGGCTTGCTCCACGAGGATGCGCATGCTGCGGCTCGCGGTGTAATACATCGTTGCTGCTCCGAACGCGATTACAAAGTGCAGCGCCAGGCCAAGCACCGCCGTGGCCACTCCTCCCTGTAAAGATTTCGGGCCAAGCAGGCCAGCGGCGATTCCTTGCAGTAGTCTTAGCGGCTTTAATCCCATGGAACCGTAAACCACCAGTGCGGCCGTGATGTCCAGCACCCCACAGGCCAGCCCGGCCATCCCGATCGCTCTTGCTGCGTTCCCGCTTGTCATTTGGACTTCTCCTTTGAGCCAGATGGCGAGCTTCGGCGCTTCAGCCCTGCCGCCACCTGCTTATATAATACGAACCGCTCGGCCTCAACGTTGCGAGGTTCCCATGGCAAAGGCGGAAATGGCAAAAACTTCGAACTCGGCGCTGCGGAAGGAAGCGGAAGAACTCCGCGAGAAAATCCGCCGCCATGAGTACCTATATTACGTCGAAGACGCGCCGGAAATTTCCGATGCCGCGTTCGACCGCCTGATGAATCGCCTGAAAGAGATTGAGGGAGGGCACCCCGAACTTGCTACGCCCGATTCGCCGACTACCCGCGTCGGCGGCACGCCGCGCGAAGGATTCACCACCGTCCGCCACGCGCGGCCGATGCTCAGCCTGGACAATGCATTTTCCTACGACGCGCTGAGGGATTGGGACCGCCGGGTGCGCGAAGGCAGCGGCAGGGAAGACATCGAATATATCGCCGAGCACAAGTTCGATGGGCTGAGCATTTCGTTGCAATACGAAGACGGCGCGCTGGTGCGCGGCGTTACCCGCGGCGACGGCGCTACCGGCGAAGATGTCACGCCCAACGTGAAGACGGTTCGCTCCATCCCTTTGCGCTTGGACGATGCCGCCGTGAAAAAGCTGAAGCTGCCGAAAAGTCTCGAGGTGCGCGGTGAAGTTCTGATGACGCGAAAAGCGTTTGAGGCCCTGAACCGCCAACAGGAAGAGACCGGCGGCAAGATTTTTGTAAATGCGCGGAATTCGGCGGCGGGATCGTTGCGCGTGCTGGACCCGGCGATTACCAGGCAGCGCATGCTGGATTTTTTTGCGTACTACCTTTATGTGGATGGCAAAGTGCCGTTTGCCAAGCATTCGGATTCGCTGGAAGCGCTCAAGAAATTGCATTTCCGCGCCAGCGACGACTGGAAGTGCTGCGACGGCATCGAAGCTGTCGTCAAGTATTGCGAGGCATGGGACGCCAAGCGCGAAAAACTTGCCTATGAAATTGATGGCGTGGTTATCAAGGTCAATTCCACGGCGCTTCAGAATGAACTTGGCTTTACGGCCAAGGCGCCGCGCTGGGCGATTGCGTTCAAATATCCCGCGCGACAGGAAACAACGGTGGTGAACGACATTATCGTGCAGGTGGGCCGCACGGGAACGCTCACGCCGGTTGCGGTGCTGGAGCCGGTGCAGGTTGGGGGCGTCACCGTCAGCCGTTCCACGCTGCACAACATGGACGAAATCGAGCGCCTGGGCCTGCACATTGGCGACACCGTTTTGATTGAGCGCGCCGGCGAGGTGATTCCTCACGTCCTGAAAGTGGTGAAGGAAGGGAAGAATCGCCGTGCGTTCAAGATGCCGACGAAATGCCCGGAATGCGGCAGCGCGATTCACAAAGCCGAAGGCGAGGTTGCGTATCGGTGTGTGAATGCTGCTTGTCCGGCGAAACGCAAGGAATCGCTGCTGCATTTTGCGGGGCGCCATGCCATGGACATCGACGGACTGGGCGACAAAATCGTCGACCAATTGGTGGACGAAGGCTTAGTCAAAGATGTTGCGGATCTGTATTCGCTGAAACTCGATCAGGTGGCGGATCTGGAGCGCATGGCGGAAAAATCCGCGCAAAACCTGTTGGATGAAATTGCTGCCAGCAAGAAGCAGCCGCTTTCTCGCTTGATTTATGCGCTCGGGATGCGCTTTGTCGGCGAGCGTACCGGCCAGTTGCTGGCCGAGAATTTCGGCTCGCTGGAGGAGTTGGAGGAAGCCAAATCCGAGGACCTGGAGAAAGTCACCGAAGTTGGTCCGAAGGTCAGCGAGAGCATCGTTGAATTTTTCAGCGAGCCCGCCAACCGCAAGCTAATTGGAAAGCTGCACAAAGCGGGTGTCCGCCCCACCGCCGAGAAGCGCGAAATCAAGAGCCAGAAATTCGCGGGCAAGTCATTCGTGTTTACCGGGGCGCTCGAACGTCGCAGCCGCGAAGAAGCCGGGGAACTCGTGCAGCAGCATGGGGGCAAAGTCAGCGGCTCGGTCAGCAAGAAGACTGACTACGTCGTTGTTGGGGCCGATCCCGGTTCCAAATACGACAAGGCCAAGGAACTCGGCGTGACCGTTCTCAGCGAATCCGAATTCGAAAGGCTTGTCGGCATCAAGTAAGGATACCCTGCTTGGCCATCCATCCCGCCACGAACAGCGATCGCGATGCAATTTGGGCGATTCTTGAGCCGATGATTCGCGCGGGCCAGACGTATCCGTTGCCGCGGGACATGGGCAGGGAAGACGCGCTAGCCTGGTGGTTCTCGCCGGAAAAAGAGCCGTTTGTGTGGGAAGAGAACGGGGCGGTGCTGGGGACGTACTTTCTGAAAGCGAATCAGTTGGGCGGCGGCGCGCACGTGGCGAATTGCGGCTACGTCACCGCCTCCGCCGCGCAGGGCCGCGGCATCGCGCGCCAGATGTGCCTGCATTCGCTGGAGCGGGCGAAGGAGCGCGGCTTCCGCGCCATGCAATTCAATTTCGTTGTCAGCACCAACACCCGCGCGGTAAAGCTATGGTCCGACCTCGGCTTCCAGATCGTCGGCCGCCTGCCGCTTGCGTTCGAGCATCCGACCCTGGGATATGTGGACGCTCTGATTATGTTTTGCCCTATCCTCCAGAAATCGGAGAAAACTGAGCACTGAGATAACCGGGAATTGGGGGTGGCTTTTCGTAAACTAACCAAGGCATAATCCATCCTCACTCAGTGGCTCAACCTTTGAAACGCGCCGCTCAACTCCTTCGCTCGGTCATGCCGGCCGATTTTTGGCAACTGGTCTTTCTGTCAGGGGTCATTTTTCTTTTCATTTCTCCACACTTGCCGTGGCGGACGCCGCAATCCATTTCTTCATCGGTACAAGAAGCATTACATCCCGTTCCGGAAAACGAAAACGCCCACCTGGAATGGGTTCGGCTTGTTACTGCAATGGTCTGGCCAATCAATTTTGTAGGGCTAGTCGCATATTTCACATGCTTTTGGACGGGCACTCGGCCCGCCCGTCGGATTATCCTGGCCGTGATAATCCCCAGTATCTGTATCCTAGGGCTTCTTGGTTACAAGTCTGTTCATTTACCCCAGAATTCCACCTCCTCAATTTTCGCCACCCCGACCACTGTAGCCGGCAATCACCTCGGATTACTCTCCAGCATTTTGCATCTGCCGCCTGCACTCTGCTTCAATATCCTTGGCCTGGTTCTGATCTCGGTCTTCACCGTGCAATTACTTCGGGGCAAGTCGTCCCTGCCGCTATCATTGCCGGATGGTCCGATGCGCGGCAATGACGAGACTGAATCTTGGCCCCAGCTCAAAATTCTGATTTTTGTACTTGTAGCTCCGCTCTACCTGCTGATGAATATAATCAGCTTGCCGCTTCTTATTCCGTATCTATTCTCGACTCACTTTCAAACCTCAATTTACGGATCTATGGCGAGCATTGTCGCAGATGTACTCAGCGCGGCGCTCCTCGTTATCATTGTTCTTTGGACGCTTGGGAAGGCGGGGAAAGTTGAGATTCATCGCTCACTACAACTTCCGGAACCGCGTCATGCGTTTTTCGCGGCCTTGGTCCCAGTTGCGGTATGTTTCTTAATTCCTGCTGCTGAATTCCTCTACGACCGTGTGCATTGGGTGGAGCACGGTTTTGGAAATATTGACGCCCCGATCTTTTCCAGCTATATCGATCCAACTAGGATTTGGGACCCAATGCTTCTTATGTTGCTGGTTGGCGCGTTCGCGGAAGAGATTGTGTTTCGAGGTGTCTTGCTACCAAGGCTGTTGGAGCGGTATGGGCTCGAACGTGGGATGCTGTTGACCGGGTTGATCTGGGCCGCCTATCACTTTCGTGCGGATGCCTACTCAGGGCTCTCAGTTGGTGGTGTCCTGCTGAGAGTGGGTCACAGAATCGTTTTGTGTCTTGCGATGAATTATGTATTCGCGTGGATGGCTTTGCGATGGCGATCCATCGTACCCGCCGGTATCGCGCACGGGGTTTGGAATATACTCGCCACTTCCGGTGTTGGCGGTTCTTCTCCTTGGAGTTCCGACTTCGCTCTGGTTTCCTGGATAGTTGCTGCCTTAGTTTTGTATCGCTATTGGCCCCTTCCCAACGATGAGAACCCAGAACCGGAACCTTTGTCCGCATCGATCACATCAACTAGTTGAAATCTTCTCCGGCTCCAGCGTTTGCACAAAACCCGTTGTACGTCGGAATCTCGAGCTATAATTAGATTGGCGGGTGAGCTGGATGATCGCTGGCCTGGTTCGCGCAAGCGGGCTGGGCGGGAGGAAAGTCCGGACACCACTTCACGCGAGTGAAGAATTGCTCTGAGTGGCGGCATTCGAGGGTTAAACCCTTCGACCTGCGGTCCTCAGGGCAAGGGCAACGCGCCTGGTAACGCCAGGGGGCGAGGTTGCAGAAGGCGGTGTAAAGCCGCCCCTACAGCAGCGTCACGGACAGTGCCACAGAGAATATACCGCCGGCGGTGCGACACCCGGTGATAGCCCGGAGGAAAACCTTCGGGATGTCTTCATGGTTCGCGCGCAGGTAAGGGTGAAAAGGTGGGGTAAGAGCCCACCGCGGCGGCAGTA
>DASSGJ010000429.1:0-4808 GCA_035693545.1 Candidatus Acidiferrum sp. | reverse complement strand
TTTCGGCAACACACTGGTGGGAAGTTCCGCGTCGCAAACTATTACCGTGACGAACTCCGGCACCGGCAGCGTCACGCTTTCGCAAGTTTCCGCTTCCGGAACAGGATTCACGGTGACTGGTTTTTCTTCCGGCGTGACCCTGGCCGCGGGCCAAAGCTTGCCGCTTACGGCCAGTTTTTCACCGGCAGCCACCGGCTCGGTTACGGGAAGCATCAGCGTGGTGAGCAATGCGACCAACTCTCCCGCGACCATTGCCCTGACCGGCACCGGCGTGCAACCTCAAATCTCTGTCATTCCATCGAGCGTCAGTTTTGGCAGCGTCACGGTAGGCGTCACGAACACTCAGACGATTACGATCCGAAATCCTGGCACGGCCACGCTTAACATTACTCAGGCTTCCCTCGCTGGGACCGGCTTCACCACTTCCGGCCTTGCCCTCCCGCTTTCCGTGGCACCAGGAGGCTCCGCTTCGTTTACCGCAGGATTCGCGCCGGCCTCCGCCAGCAATTTTTCCGGAAGCCTCACGCTGATCAGCAACACGCCGAATTCGCCGCTGGTGGTTCCGCTAAGCGGCACCGGTGTTACAAGCGTCCTCCAACTCTCCGCGTCTCCCGCGACGCTCGCGTTTGGAAGCCTGGCGACAGGAACCACCGCGACGCAGAGCGTGACCATTTCAAATACGGGCAATTCGAGCGTTTCCATTTCGCAAATCGCCGCGAGCGGCGCGGGTTTCACAACCTCTTCCATCGCGTTGCCACTAAGCCTCGCCGCCGGCCAGTCCACCTCATTCAGCGTGACGTTTGCTCCGGCTTCAACGGGTAGCCTGGCAGGCAGCGTCTCGGTCGTCAGCAATGCCGCGAATTCACCCCTGGCGATTGCGCTGTCCGGCACAGGCACTCTGTCGGCGAGCTACACCGTATCGTTAAACTGGACTCCCAGCTCTTCGACTTACAACGGCTTCAACGTTTATCGCGGGACAACCTCCGGAGGACCCTATACACGGGTGGACACGTCACTCGTCTCTGCAACGTCTTACACAGACCCGGCGGTTACTCAGGGGCAGACCTACTACTACGTGGCAACCGAAGTTGATTCCAGCGGGATGGAAAGCGGGTATTCCAGCGAAGTCAGCGCCACGATTCCCTGATTGCAACGGCCCGACAGGTGTGAGGACCCGGTGGCTGAGTTAAACTGGATTCAGCCATGAGCGTAATCGACGAAGTTCTCGCAGCAAATGAAATTTATGCGCGCACGCACGAACTGCGCAAACTGACACCGCGACCCGAGCGGAAGCTTGCCGTGCTGACTTGCATGGATACGCGGCTTTCGAAACTGACGCTGGGACTGAAGACCGGAGACGCACACATCATCCGGAATGCCGGCGGCATCGTAACGGAAGACACGCTGCGTTCGCTGGTGGTCTCTCATTACCTGTTGGGTACCGAGGAAATCATGGTCATCAACCACACCGATTGCGGGTTGATGCTCACCAGCGAACAGGATCTCCGCAACAGAATCCAAAATCGCACCGGCACCGCGGCGGTTTCCCCGGCCTTCTTCTACGCATTTCAAAACATCGAAGAAAACGTCCGCCACCAGTTGCAGAAGCTGCGCACACATCCCTGGATTCCGGAAAAGGTTACGGTGCGCGGTTTTGTTTACGACGTCACCAGCGGGTTGCTGCGCGAAATCAAGCACTCCTGAGGCTCACGTCTCCGAGCCTGTTCGTTGAGCGACATTCGGTCAGGAAGTGACAAGTACCAGAGCGAAGCCGTCGTAGCTTTTCGTGCTTACCGTTTGCAGGGCTGTGCCGCTCACCCGTTTTTCCTTGCCCACCATTTCGAGAAAACGCCGCACACCTTGGACGTCTGCGTCCTTGCTCTTGACGTCGAGGACGGCGCCTTCGCGCACCACGTTGTCGGCAATGATGACGCTGCCCACCCGGGCGAGTTTCAGCGACCACTCGAAATATGCCGGCATGTTGGATTTGTCGGCATCAATGAAGAAGAGGTCAAACGGTCCGATTCCCTCTGTCGCGATTTTCGGCAGCGTGTCGAGAGCTTTGCCGAGCCGCAGCTCTACTTTGTTTTCCACACCGGATCGCGCAAAGTTATTCAGCGCCACCTCCGCGTGTTTCGGATTGGCTTCCAGCGTGATGATTCGGCCGCCCTCCGGCAACGCGCGCGCCATCCAGATCGTGCTGTAACCGCCGAGCGTGCCGATTTCCAGAATATTGCGCGCGCCCATGATGCGGGCCAGCAGGTGCAGCAGTTTACCCTCCAGGGACGAAACCTGGATCTCCGGCAGTTTGGCTTTCGACGCAGTTGCCAGCGCGTCCTTCAGCGTGGAGTCGGACGGTATCAGCATTTTGTCGAGATATTGATCGACACTTTCCCAAATCTTTTGATTCATGGCCCCTTCTACTCTCTTTCAACGAAAAAACTTTAGAATCGCCACCCGTAGCCCACAATAAGCTGAATTGTGTGCTGCAGCTTTCCGCCGCCCGCGGGGACAATCGTGCCGTTAAAATTGATATCGCGAGTGTTGAAGTAAATGTGCGTGTCGCCGGCCTCCAAACGAAGAGTGCCATGCTCAGCAGGATAAAATTCCACGATCCCGCCCAGGTCGAGCACGAGATTCGTGGACCGGCTGAAGCTTTCCTGCCCAGTTGCCGAAAGCGCGCTCAGCGCATCGGAGTAGCTGTTGAACCCCGGACGCACTTTGCCGAATATGCCAAAATGGTTGCGGCGAATTCCGCCCTTCAGCCCGAAAAGCCCTTCGAGAATTTCTCCGCCATCATGCGGCCCTGACGAATTCGACCCGCGCGGAAAATAGAGCAGATCGCTGTCGAAATAAAACACGTGATAGAAGCGGTAGGAGGCGTAACCGCCGAAACCGGGTTCTGTGCGCACTCCGTCCGCCGATCCTTCGCGCCCAATCCACATCGTCGAAAAAAGCGGGCCGAATTCCCACTTGCCGGGGACCTTGGTTTCTTTTTCATTTTCAATCAGGGCGCCGGGGCGGTACGCGACACCAAAACTGAATCGGGTAGTGTCGTCAATTTTGCCCACACTGAAACCATTCCCGCCGGAAAGCGACGCTTTCGTGTTGGGCACGCGGTATGGATCGCCTTCGATGTCCGCGCGTAATACCCACCGCGGACTTAAGTAATATTCCAGCCCGCCGCCCAGATTCAGTACGAAATGAGTTTCCGGGCGCTCCGCGAGCCCGGTTGGCGAACTGGAATTGAAATACAAAACATCCGTGAAGTGAAAAAGACCGGGGCGGATTAATCCAAAGACGGAAAGGCGGCGCGTCTGGACCACCTTTGCGCGCACTCCGAAGACCGCCTGCAGAGTTTGCCCGCCCTGTATCGTGAGCAGCGGCTGGGCGTGTTCCGGAAAAAAATCCAGCTGGCTTTCCAATGCCAGGCGCCGGTTGAAATTCCAATCGAAACGGCCGCCGAAACCGGAGTAATCGGTTGCGCCAAAATCTGAGTTCGTCAGCCGGGCGGTGGAATATTGGGCGCCAAACTCAATGCGCGTGTAATTGTCTTGCGCGCGAAGCGGCGGCGCGGCAAGGACCAGAAGCAGGCTAAAAAGTGGCGAGTAACGGGCAATCTGCCGAATCATGCGTTCACAGTTCCTTTTCGTGTGCCAGGTGCGCGTCCCTGTAAGTTTACCCGGGTATTTCAGGATAGCGGTTCGGCCGCCAGGTCACTCCGATTTTTTGGATGCCCCTTTTATGCGGAGGGATGGGCGGCGCGATACTCGTCGTAAGCGGCCAGGTAGCGGTCCACATCCTTGTGCAACAAATAGTATGGCGTCGAGAGGCGAATCTTGTTGGGCACCCCGCCGCGAATGCGAATTTTCTTTTCCTTCCACATCCAGTTTTCCAGGTCGGGCATCTTGTGCGGCGCCACATTCACCGTGGCAATTCCGCATCTCAAAGCCGGGTCCGGCGACGTCCAGGAAACGGCCCCGCGCTTCACCATCTCCTGCAGGATGTAATCGGCCATTTGCCGGTGGCGTTTTTCGATGCGGTCCAGGCCAATCTCATCGGCCAATTCGATCGACGCGCGCAATCCGCAAAGAACCGGTACGTTGGAACTGCCGATGCGTTGAAAGCGTTCGGCGCGAATTTTCGGATTGTCCCAGCCTTCGGTGGCAAGGGTGTTCCACATCCGGTCGATCACTTCGTCACGGACATAAAGAAAACCGCTGCCCTTTGGCGCCTGCAGCCATTTGTGCGGGCTGGATGTATACAAATCGCAGCCGATGTCGTGAAGGTTGAGCTTCATCATGCCGGGAACGTGCGCGCCGTCCACTGCGGAAAGAATTCCTTTAGAACGCGCCAGCGATGCCAGTTCCTTTGCCGGCAAAACCACGCCAGTCACAGTGGAGATGTGGCTGAAAAATATCACCCGCGTGCGGGGCGTAATCGCCTCGCTGAAAAGATTCAGCACCGTCGCGGCATTCGGCACCGGCTTGGGCAGGGTTACTTTTTTCACCGCGATGCCGTAGCGCTTGGCCCGGAGATTCCAAGGGTGCTCGCCGCCGGGATGCTCCTGGTCGGTCATCAACACTTCGTCGCCGGCTTGCATGTCCAGTCCGTTGGCGATGTAACTGTTGGCTTCCGTGGCGTTCCGAAGCAACGCCAATTCGTCTCGCGTGCAGGCAAGAAAAGCCGCCAGCGGATCGCGGAATTGGTTCCAGGCGGCGTAGCCCCAGATCGGATAGTCTTCGGGATCCGTTTGCGCCAAACGTTCCGCGTCGCGATACCCCTCAAACACCGCGCGCAGCACGGGT
>DASSGJ010000428.1:0-4821 GCA_035693545.1 Candidatus Acidiferrum sp. | reverse complement strand
GGCGGTTTTTTGCTCGGCGCGAGCCTTGCGCGCAGCGTCTGCGACCGGGTCACTCGTGGATGGTTGAGAGGTGTCTTGCTGGGCGGGCGCAGTGAATGCCGCAACCGCAAGAAGGGCAGAAAGGGCGGAAATCCGCAAAAGCGCTGATGACATGGTTACCTTCCTCCACTGGAGCAGCCAGGGATCTCCCAAGATCGTGAAATGATACAGCAAGCCTTATTGTAACCCTTTGTGGCGCTCCCGAGGCCCTGCCGTATGCCAAAGGATTACTGCTCGAACGCTTCGTCGCCCCGACTCTAGCCGTTGGGGCCGGTTCAGGCAAACCGGCCCCAACGTGGCAGCGCATTTAGTGGGCGCCCGCCGCCTTCGACGCGGACTGCCTGAGCCAGGTTTCGAAACGCGTCTCGCTGAGCCGCGCGTTATCTTCGGGAACCAATGTTCTCTCGCTCACCTCGACACCGTAGTAGCTTGCCTTCGCGTCGGTGACCACCTCGCGTGGATCCTTGGTTGCGGCAAAGTATTTCCGGACAAGTTCATCGAGAGGAAACTTTTCCGGCCCGCCTACTTCAACCATGCCGTTCGCCGGCGCGGCTGTCGCGACCCGGCCCACCGCAGCGGCGACATCGTCGGCAGCCATGGGCTGAATGAGCGCAGTTGGCATGCGTACTTTGTTGCCTTCGGTGGAGAAATCCGCGATGCCCTTGACGAATTCGAAGAACTGCGTCGCGCGGATGATTGTGTATGGATTGGGGGAAGCTTTGATCAGGTTTTCCTGCGCCATTTTCGCGCGGAAAAAGCCGCTGGCGAGCATGCGTTCCGTTCCGACAACCGACAACGCCACGTGATGTTTCACGCCGGCGGCCGCTCCGTACTTGAGAAGGTTGCGGGTGGATGTTTCAAAGAAGTTCAGGACGGCCGCGTCCTCCCAGGAGGGCGAGTTTGTTACGTCCACCACGGCCGACGCGCCCTTCAACGATTCGGCGAGTCCCTCGCCAGTGATGGAGTTGACGCCCGATTTGGGTGACGCCGCGATTGCCTCGTGTCCCTGCTCTTGCAACTGGGTAACGAGCTTTGATCCGATAAGTCCACTGCCCCCGATGACTACGATTTTCATGATTGCCTCCTTGATTTCCGAATCTGCGTTTCAAATTAGCTGGTCGCGCCAGTTAAGACCAAGCATCCCGACGTTTGATGACGGAACCTTGAACTTTGGAGATCACTTTATTAGCACTAATGCCGGAGCGCGATGCGTCGTGGCAGATGGGTTCTCCCTTCCGCGAATACAGAAATGCGTGGGCGGGTCAACGTAGGGCAGGGACTAGGACTGTACTGGAAAACTTCGGCCAGAACCAGTGTCACGTCTGCAAATGGCGCTGTTGCCAAGGCGCCCTGCTACAACGCCATGAAAGAAGCTGGAACGTTAAGGCTGAACTACTGGTTCACCAGGGAGAGCAACCAGGGGAGCGCGTAGGCTACGGCCAGGGCGCCAGCGCCGAGGAACGTGCCAAGCGGCAATTGGTATTGCGATGCGATCGCCCAGCGGATGGCCCGGGGTGTTCCTAATCCGCGCCTGGCCGCGCGTTCCGCCAGAGCCCGTTTCCAGCCGGACAGATACAGGGTGCCGACCCATAAAACGCCGACGACGGTGCCGAGGAGGGTGCCGAGAAGAATGGTGAGGAACGCGCCGCGAGGTCCCAGGAACGCGCCAACCATGGCAATCATTTTAACGTCGCCCATGCCCATGCCGTCACGCTTGCGGAGAAGCTTGTACAAGGCCGCCGCACCCCAGAGCAACATGCTGCCGAGCAGCGCTCCAAGAACGGCGTTGAACACGTTGAAGAGAAGCTCGCCGTGCAATGGAAACTTCCGAAAGCCAAGGAGGAAAAAAAGCGCCACCGCGGTGGGATCCGGGATGCCGACGCGAAAAGCCAGGAGCAGGCCCATGGCCAGGCCGGGAAAATTGACGAGGTCGGGAAGAAGGCGAACGCGAAAATCGGTGACTACGAGAACGATGATCAGGCAGGAAAAAAGGAGCCATTTCAAGGCCGGAAGGCCGATTCCGAATTCGTACCAGGTGAGGACGAAAATGAGGCCGGTGGCCAGTTCGACCAGCGGATACATCGGCGAAATGGGCAGACTGCAATTGCGGCATTTGCCGCGAAGAAGCAGCCAGCCGAAAACCGGGATGTTGTCGTAGGGTTTAATCGGATTGAGGCAGCGCGGGCAGCGGGAACCCGGCGAAACGATCGAGAGTCCTTCCGGAATGCGCGAGATGCAAACATTCAGGAAGCTGCCGATGACGATGCCAAAGAGAAAAAAGAAGAACGGGATCACAGTTTTGACTGTGCCACAGGCGGAGAAGAGGCTCAACGCGAGGCGCGGTGGAGCGTGTCGCATGGCTAACGGTTGCATGCAATTTGGGGAGCGCGCGCGTGTTCGTTAAACTGGAAGACTATGGCAATGAGCAGGTACGAGCACTGGATACGCCGCTACGAACACCGGCGCTGGACGACGGACGACAACCGGATGGTGCGGCCGTTTGAGTGGGGATTGGAACATATCGGCGGTGATTCGGAGTGCGACGACCCGCGAACGTTCGTACGGGAATACGCTCGGGAGGCGATTGACAAAAGTTCGGAGTGGTATGCGGCGGAAGAGGTGCGGGATTACCGGCTGGATGGGGAGAATGTGCTGACGTTTACGAGCCCTGTTGAATCGCCGTGGCCGGAAAACAATACGGTGCATGGGCAATTCTTTCCGGCGCGGAAGCATGGGCCGGCGGTGCTGGTGCTGCCAAACTGGAATGCCAAGTGGCATGGACAGGTGGCGCTTTGCCACTGGCTGCAGCGGATGGGAATTTCGGCGATGAAGATGAGCCTGCCGTACCACGACCGGCGGATGGCCAAGGGGCACGAGCGCGCGGACCAACTGGTGGGGCCGAACATCGGGCTGACGCTGGCGGCGAACCGGCAGGCGGTGAAAGATGCGCGGGCTTGTTTGACGTGGCTGGAGCAGCGCGGCTACACGCGGCTGGGGATTCTGGGGACGAGCATTGGGTCTTCGGTGGGCTACATCACTTTGGTACACGATAAACGCGTGCGGGCCGGGGGATTTTTTCACGTGTCCACTTATTTTGCGGACGTGGTGAGCAAGGGCATGACGACGAATCACGTGTGGGAAGCGTTGCGGCATGAAGTGACCGTGGACGAGTTGCGGGAGTTTTGGGCGCCGGTCAGCCCGATGCCGTATGTGGAGCGGGGGATGGGGGCGAACCGGAATACGTTTATGGTTTACGGCAAATACGACCCGACGTTTTTGCCGGAATTGACGCAGGAGATGCTGGGGGCGCTGCGCAAGAGCGGAGCGGAGACGCGGACGCTGGAGCTGCCGGTGGGGCATTATTCGCTGGAGTTGGTCCCGTTCAGTTACATTGCCGGGTGGCGGATGTTCACGTATTTCCTGGAAGCGCTGGCGTAAGTAGATCTTTGCGATACGGGTTGCAGGGTGTCATAATCCACCATGGTAGATGTACGTCTAGAAAGGTAGACACATGAGCCTAAACATCAAGGATCCCGAGGCCCACAAGCTAGCAAAACGTCTGGCGGAAGAGACTGGCGAGACCATGACCCAGGTTGTGACGAGTGCGTTGAAGGAAAAACTAGTACGTCTGCGGCGCGCCAAGAAGGCCAAAGCTACAGCTGAAGAGTTAAGCGCGATTGCAAAACGTTTCCGGAGTCATTTGACCGGCCCCCTTGAGGATCATGGGACATTCCTTTACGACGAAAAAGGCCTTCCCAAGTGATACTAGACACATCTGCACTCCTCGCAATACTGCTTGAAGAGCCTGAGGCCGCTGAATTCAAAGCCCTCCTCTTAGCAAGTGAAAATCCACTAATATCCGCCGTTTCCTTTGTTGAAGCCTCAATACTTGCTGAATCAAAGGGGGGAGACGGGAGCATCAGGCAACTTGATGCGTTTCTCCGAACTGCAGGAATTGTTGTCGAACCAGTGAGCGAGCAGCAGGCATTGGCGGCGCGGCAAGCTTATTCGGATTATGGCAAGGGCCGGCACCCGGCGGGGTTAAATTTAGGGGATTGTTTTCCCTACGCTTTGGCGAAGGTGACCGGGGAGCCGCTGCTGTTCAAGGGGAATGATTTCCGCAAGACCGACGTGACTCCGGCACTCTGACTCTGGCACCGGCACTACTTCCGCATCATCGAGTGAATCGGAATTTTCTTAATGCAGGATTTTGGCGATGGCGCCTTGGTGGACGAGGGCGGCGACGGCGTTGATGTCGGGGGCGAGGGGGCGGTCGGCGGTGACTTTGGGGGAGGCGGCGCGGACAGCGTCGTAGGCTTTTTTCGCGAGCGTGCCGGTTTGCAGCGGGGCGAGCAGATCAATGCCCTGGCAGGCGCAGAGCAGTTCGATGGCGACGATGTGGCGGAGATTGTGGAGCATGCGTTCGAGGCGTCGTGCGCCGCTCATGCCCATGCTGACGTAGTCTTCCTGATTGCCGGAAGTAGAAATCGAATCGACAGAATGAGGAGTGGCGAGCGCGCGGTTTTCGCTGGTGAGGGCGGCGGCGGTGACCTGCGCGATCATGAAGCCGGAGTTGAGGCCGGGGTCGGGCGTCAGGAACGCGGGGAGCATGCTGGTGAGCGGGTTGGTCATCTGCTCGATGCGGCGTTCGGCGATGCCGCCGAGTGTGGCGATGGCGATCGCTACCTGATCCGCGGCCATGGCCAGCGGTTGGCCGTGGAAGTTTCCGCCGCTAACGATGTCTCCTTCGCCGTTTGTTTTCACAAATACCAAAGGGTTGTC
>DASSGJ010000427.1:0-2087 GCA_035693545.1 Candidatus Acidiferrum sp. | reverse complement strand
AAAGAATTTTTCGGACGCCAAGGCCGACCTGCGCCGGGCGTTGGCGATGAACTCCAAAGATGAGTACGCCAACAATTTTCTGGCTTCGATTTATTTTCAGGAAGGGAATCTGGAAGCAGCGCTGAAGTTTTGGAATCGAGCGGGGAAGCCCAAGCTGGATGATTTAACGTTCGAGCCGGCGCTGAAGCTTCGGCCGCTGGTGTTGGATCGCGCGTTTTCATTCGCGCGCGGCGCCCCATGGCAACGGGAACAATTCCTGAGGACCCAGGCCCGCCTGCAGGCGCTGGACTTGTATCCCGGGATGCGTTTCGAACTGAGGGCGCATGATGACGGTTCGTTTGATCTGGGATTCCACGCAGCGGAACGGAATGGCTGGGGCAGTTCCAAATGGATCGGACTTGTTTCGCTGCTGCGCGATCTGCCCTACCAGGCGGTGGATCCTGAATTTTACAATCTCGGTCATGCCGGCTTGAATTGGGTTTCCACCTATCGGTGGGACGATGAGAAGCGGCGGGTATTCACGGAGATTGCCGCGCCGGTATTCGAAAATCCGGCGGCGCGTTTCCGGTTTTATTTCGACGGCCGGAACGAAAACTGGAATATCACGAACACATTTGTGCCCGGCAGCCCGGCGTTGACCCGATTGAATCTTGAAAAAGCTGCCGCCGGCGCGGAGATGCGCTTTATTGAAAGCGGGCGGTGGGAGTGGAGTGTGGGGACGGAATACAGCTATCGGGAATTTCGGAACATATTTGGAGTTCCTGCCGGGGCTGCGCCGTTTTTTACCAATGGGTCAGCCATCGCGCTTCGAACCAGTGTGCAGCGGTGGCTGGTCCGTTTTCCGGAACGGCGCTTTACCCTGAATTCCAGCGGCAATGGCGAGTTTGGAACTTTCTTCAGGGATCCGCTGGGTAGATACGGACGGCTCGAAGGGACACTGGCCGCGCGTTGGCTGCCCAGGGCACGCGGAGACGATTACGAGACGCAACTCAGCCTCCGAGGCGGCCGCACCATCGGGGACGTACCGTTCGACGAGTTGTACACCCTGGGATTCGACCGGGACACTCCCTTGTGGCTGCGGGGCCATCCCGGTTTGCACGACGGGCAAAAGGGAGACGCGCCTCTCGGAAGAAACTATGTGCTGGTGAACGCGGAGACGGACAAGATTCTCTATCACAATGGAATTTTCACGCTGAAGGCGGGACCATTTCTCGACACCGGAAAAACCTACGACCCCTCGGGATATTTTGGTTCGCCGAAATGGCTGTGGGACACGGGCGTTCAGACCAAGATTCGCGTTCTCGGCGGAGTTCAGATTGTGCTCGGCTACGGAAAGGATCTGAGATCGGGCAGGAATTCGTTCTTCACCACGGTGACGAAATGATGCGGGCAGAACGGCCCGGATACTTCATACGGCTTGCTGCTTGCGGAGAATCGCGGCGAGAGCCAGAACCTGCGCGCGGGTTTCATCGAGCGTGCCCGAACAGTTGATCGTGTGTGTGGCCTGCTTGAGTTTTTCTTCGATGGGAAGCTGGGCGGCGATGCGCCGACGGGCTTCCGTTTCACTCATGCCGCGCGCGCGAAGCCGTTCGAGTTGCTGCTCCGGCGTGCACCAGGCGACGACCAGGCCATCCAACCGCTTGGCCATTCCGGCTTCGATCAGTAGAGCCGCTTCAACGAATGCGGCCGCATGGACGCCGCTCTTTTTCCACTCCTCAAGCTGGTTGAAAACGGTTCGATCAACACGCGGATGAAGAATCGCATTGAGTTTCGCGAGCTTCGCAGGATCCGCAAATACAATGGAGCCAAGCTTGTGCCGGTCGATGCGCCCGGAAGAGTCGGCGAGATCGCTGCCGAACGCTAAAAGAATTTCGTCGTGCGCGGATTGCCCGGGTTCCATCAGTTTGTGGGAGATGGAATCCGCGTCCAGAACCGGGAAGCCGAGCTCGCGGAGAATTGCAGCTACCGTGCTTTTGCCGCTGGCGATGCCGCCGGTGAGGCCGAGCCTTAGCATGGAATCGCGCAACTCCTTCGAAGGCGGCGGAACCGCTAGAAATAAATCCTTGGATCTCAGGGATGCGCTACGG
>DASSGJ010000426.1:0-8054 GCA_035693545.1 Candidatus Acidiferrum sp. | reverse complement strand
GGACCTAATGTGAATTGCACATCACGCTCCGGATCAATCGCGCAAAGCGCTTTCCACACAACTTCGCGGTAGTCGTGCACGTTCACATCGTGATCCACAACCACGATCACCTTCGTAAACATGGCTTGCCCCAGCGACCAGATCGCGTTCATCACTTTTCGCGCGTGGCCGGGGAACGATTTCCGGATGGAGACAATCATCAGGTTGTGCACAATTCCTTCGGCCGGCATCGAAACGTCCACGATTTCCGGATGGGTCAGCTTCATCAGCGGCAAAAACACCCGCTCGATCGCGTACCCCATATAAAAGTCTTCCTGGGGAGGACGCCCGACAACCGTGGCCAGATAAATCGGATCCTTGCGATGCGTCACGCACTCGACGTGGAATACCGGGTATTCTCCCTCCAGGGAATAGAAACCAGTGTGGTCGCCGAACGGCCCCTCCGTCCGCATTTCGTTCAGATTGACGTAGCCCTCAAGAACGATCTCCGCGTTCGCCGGCACTTCCAGATCGTTGGTCTCACACCTGACCAGCTCCACTGGTTCGCGGCGCAGGAATCCGCTGAACATCATCTCGTCCAGGTCGGGCGGAATCGGCAAAATTCCACCCAGGGTCGTCGCCGGGTCGGAGCCAATCGCCACACTCACGGGAATCCGCCCTTCCGGGTTCTTCGCGCGCGCCCGGCGGAAATGCTCCGCTCCATGCTTCTGCGTCTGCCAGTGCATCCCGGTCGTGCGCTCGTCGTAAATCTGCATGCGGTACATCCCCACGTTGCGCTTGCCAGTCTCGGGATTTCTGGTGAACACCAGAGGAAAGGTAATGAACCTTCCGCCATCCTGCGGCCAACACTTCAAAATCGGAAAATCAAAAAGGTTAACGTCGTTTCCCTGGTGCACGGCTTCTTTGCACGGCCCGTCCTTTACATTCTTGGGCATGAAGGAGCCAAGCTCCGCCAGTTTCGGCAGCATCTTCAGCTTGTCGAAGAGCCCTTGCGGCGTCTGCATGTCAAGAAAGCCGCGAATCCGTGCCGCCACCTCGTCCAGTTCTTCCACCTCAAACGCCAGCTCCATCCGGCGCACGCTTCCAAACGCATTGATCAGAAGGGGATAGCGGGAGCCCTTGGGTTTTTCAAACAGCAGCGCTTTGCCGCCGGGATTTCCGTTTGAGCCCGGCATCACCTGCGCCCGCTGAACCACTTCTGTCACTTCCAGCACGGGATCCACTTCCAACTTCACCCGGCGCAGTTCTCCCTCTTTTTCCAGCCGCTTCACAAACTCCCGCAAATCCGCGTATCCCACCGCACTCCTCCCAGCGCCCGCCTAACTTAACTTGTAGGGGCCGGGCTCGCCCGGCCCTCCGAGCATTGCCCCTTACCCGCTAAATCGCCCCAGCGCGCTGTGTAGTGGCCGAACTTTAGGTCGGCCATCTTCGCGCAACACTACCACGCCCGCAGTAACGCAGGCAAAACCTCCGCGCCCGGCCCCAGGTTCATAGATTTTGAAAAATTTGAATGTTCAAGAGCCGGGCGCGCCCTCGTCAAGCCTTCACCACATGCAATCCCAATTCGCGCTCAAAAGGTTCAAAGTCCCGGTCTCGGTGTAACAACTCGTGTCCCTCTCGAATGCAAAACGTCGCGATCCAGCAATCCGCAACCCTTCGAACAGTGAACCCCTTTTTTCGTAATTCGCGAAAGTTTCGCGCGGCCTGGACCGCCAGTTCGATACCGCCGGTAACGAATAACTCGAATTTGAGCAACTCTGCCTGTACTTTCTGGAACTCCTGGTCCTCGCGTATCCCTTGCAAAACCTCGCCCAATATCAGGTCGGTCAAGCCCAGTCTTTTTCGCTGAGCTTCGGTTTCGAGCCATTTCGTTTGAGGATTTTCCGCCCCGCGGAAAAAGTCGATCCATACGGTCGTATCAACAATCACCATTGCAGGGTCTTCTCTCGGCCGCCCCGCATCTCGTCAAGATCGCCTTCCCATTTCACTTTCCCTCGCAACTTCCGGATGCCTTCCTGTCCCTTTACTTGGATGAGCATGCGCAAGCCCGCCTCGACCGTCTCCTTCTTGGTCTTCGTGTTGGCGCTGCGCATGGCCTCTTTCATCAATTTGTCATCAATCTCGATATTGGTCCGCATCATCCACCTCAATGTGTATAGTATCACGATTTATGTGTATCGCCTCTAAGCCCTGGTAAACTTCGGGCCGCCTTATCAGACATATATTCGCGGGCTAAGGTCCTCGCGCTCCCGCCCGCTCCCTGTGAATCGTCTCGTTCTCGTTGCGCGGACGTTTCGATGTGACACAAACCGTCTCAGAGTGACCACAAATTCTCTGAACAGGCCGCCGCTTCGATTCCAGAAAGTCGTCCAACATTTTATGGATCTTCTTCGTAACAATTTACTTACGAGACGATTTGAAAGCGCCTGAAACCGTTCCGACATACATGGCCTCAGAGTTGCTTCTCTCTTGCTACGGATGGGAGTCGATTTCAGCGTGTTCTCGCGAACGCGCCTCCCGAAGCCCGGAAGATTTAGTTGAAACCGGGTGCAGAAATCATTCTGTAATTAAGGAGAACTGGAACCCAAGCGCGCCGGTGGTCGATTGGATAGGTTGCTGCAAGGCTCATCAGCCCAATATGCTAAATATGCTTCACATGATTCGACTCGATTATCTCTCCTGCGTTTTGACTGTTTTGGGCACCGTCCTTCTCGGCAAAAAGCTCTGGCAAGGCTGGGTTGTTGCCGCACTGAATAGCGCCGTCGTTTGCGTGATTGGTGTCCGCACCGCCCAGTTCGGATTCGTACCTGCCAATCTCCTGTGCATCGCTCTGTACACCTCCAACCTCATTCACTGGCGCCCCAAGAAGCAAGACTAGTAGTTCTCCGCCCCTCCTCACGGTTTCCCGCTGGTAGTATCCTGTTCATAGCCAAATGAGCCGTATCTACCTCGACCACAATGCCACCACGGCCGTCGACCCCGCCGTTCTCGACGCCATGCTGCCTTATTTTTCAGCCGAGTTCGGCAACGCCTCTTCCATTCATACCTTTGGCCAACGCGCACGCGCCGCAGTTGAGACCGCGCGTGAACAGGTCGCGGCGCTGATTAACGCCCGCCCCCAGGAAATTGTTTTCGCCAGCGGCGGCACGGAGTCGGACAACCACGCTATCTTTGGAGTCGTCGCTTCCGGCTCAGCTTCCTCTCACATCATCACGACCACTATCGAGCACGAAGCTGTGCTCAACGCCTGCCAGGCTCTCGAAAAACAGGGCATTGCCGTCACCTATCTTCCCGTAGATCGCGAAGGTCTAGTTAATCCCGACGATCTCCGGCGTGCTCTTCGGCCCGAAACTATTCTGATTACGGTGATGCACGCCAACAACGAACTCGGAACGGTTCAGCCCCTTACCGAAATCGGCAAAGTTGCCGCCGAAGCTGATGTCTACTTCCACACCGACGCCGTACAGTCCGCCGGAAAGATTTCGGTTGACGTTAAGGCCCTGCAGCTCGATCTGCTTTCCATCTCCGGCCACAAGTTCTACGCCCCCAAGGGCATCGGCGCCCTCTTCATCAAGGGCGGTACGCAACTCCGCCAGCTTCTCTATGGAGGGCATCACCAGCGCGGATTCCGGCCCGGCACCGAAAATGTCGCTGGCATTGTCGGCCTCGGCAAAGCAGCAGAACTCGCCCGCCTCTCTTTCGAAAACGACACCGCACGCATCGCTCGCCTGCGCGACACACTAGAGCAAGGCATCCTCGCTCGCGTCCCCGATTCTCGCGTCAACTCGGCCAAAGCTCCGCGCACTCCTAACACATCCAACATCTTATTTCCCGGCCTCGAAGGCGAAGCTCTTGTCATTGCTCTCGATCTCAAGGGACTCGCTTGCTCCACCGGAGCCGCCTGTTCTTCCGGCGCGGTTGAGCCCTCGCACGTCCTCACCGCAATTGGGCTCCCGGCAACGGAAGCGCGGTCCAGCATTCGCTTCAGCCTCGGCCGCCACACCACCGAAACCGAAATTGCCACCGCCCTCGAAATCGTCCCCGCCGCCGTAGCGCAACTCCGCAGACTCTCCCCCACCTACCACAAAGAGCCGGTTGGGCATTCATAACTCCAAGCATCAATTCCCCATTCACGGTAAAATAGACGCAAGATGTCCACGCAGCTCCAACTCGATCCTCTTCCGACGGCAGTCGCCGAAGAGACTACTCCCGGCCTGGTCGCCGTCGCCATGTCCGGCGGTGTGGATTCCTCCACCGTCGCGGCGGTACTTCTCCAGCAAAATCGTCCGATTGTCGGCCTCACCATGCAACTCTGGAATCAGCGCCGCCTTCCCGAACTGCAGGGCGACGGCCCAGCCCAACACCGCTGCTGCTCGCTCGACGATGTCTACGACGCCAAGCGCGTCGCGCAGCACCTGAATTTTCCGCATTACGTCGTCAATTTCGAAGAGCAGTTCGAAGCGCGAGTCGTGCGGCCCTTCGTCGAGCAGTATCTTTCCGGCCGCACACCCATCGCGTGTACCAATTGCAACACGGACGTAAAGTTCGAGCCGCTTCTCCGTATGGCGCGCCAGATCGGCGCTGAGCGCCTCGCCACCGGCCACTATGCTCGCATCCGCAAGAACGAAACCACCGGCCGCTTCGAACTTCTTCGCGCCCGCGACGATTCAAAGGACCAGTCCTACTTTTTGTGGGGTTTGACGCAGGAACAGCTTTCGCGCAGCGACTTCCCTCTCGGAGAACTCACCAAAGAAGAAGTCCGCAACGTAGCCCGCCAGGTGAACCTCCCCGTCGCGGAAAAGCCGGAAAGCATGGAACTCTGCTTCGTTCCCAACGGCAACTACGTTCAATTCATTCACGCATATTCCCGCGCGGAGGGCATCGCGGTAAATAATCAGGAAGGCGACATCGTCACCGAAGACGGCGCGGTCATCGGTCGCCACACCGGCGTGCATAACTACACGGTTGGCCAGCGCAAAGGTCTGGGCTTTGCGGCCGGTAAGCCCGTCTACGTTCTCTCGATCGACACCGAAAACAATCGCATTATGGTGGGCGAAGACGACGCGCTGCGCACCAGCACTTTTGAAATTGAAAATGTAAATTGGATTTCTATCGCGGAGCCTGCGACGCCGATCCGCGGCCAGGCTAAAATCCGTCACAAGCACGACCCAGCGCCGGCAACTATCGAAGCGCTTCCCGGCAATCGCGCCCGCATCACTTTCGAAACTCCTCAGCGCGCCATTACCCCGGGACAGGCCGCTGTCTTCTACAACAACGACGTCGTGTTAGCAGGCGGCTGGATTAAGTAAGCTCGGGTAGCGCCGCCATCCCGGCGGCCAATCCGTGGAGACAATCGAAATTCAGATAAACAGTTCGTCTTCCTGCTCGACCGACGATTCTCTCGCAGGAGACGAGGCCCGCCGCGAGCGCAGCACGTCGAGCCCGATCTTGATTCCCTGCACGATCGCGGATGCCTTCTGCACCGGCGCCCAGAAACTCCGCCGCACCTGCGAACCCGCGTCTTCCACCGCTTCCAGCGTCCCGGTCAAAATGCGGTCCACAGCCAACAACTGCCCGCGCAACCGGTCAGACGCTTCCGTGGCGATCCGATCGAACTTCTGCGCCTGCGCGCGGGTCATGTAAACAATATGGGCTGCGTCCTCCACCAACGCGGAAATCTTCGGTTGCGTATCGTCCAGCAGGATCTGCGTGCGCGTCAGAATCGGCCCGACGCGTGAGTGCATGTCACCCACCATTTTGTTCACCGACTCGGTGGTCTTCTTGAGTTGAAAGAACAGGACGATCAGGACAGTCGTCTGCACTATCAGGGCGATCGCCGCCGCAAGAATGAAAACTTGCATCGTTATTTGCATACACACCCGACCCTTCCCGCAACCTCAGCGGAAAACCAAAGCCACCCCTGGAAATCCCTAGGACTTCGATTCGCGCAAAAACGCCTCGCGTCCCGCATCCACCGCCGCGGACAGCGATTCCCGCTTGCGCACAGCCACATCCTTGCCGCGTTCAATCAACTCGTCGGCCCGCTCGCGCAATTCTTTCGCCTTTTTCTGCGCAAATTCCCGCCCGTCATCAGCGCGCTTTGCCAGGTAATCGCGCGTCTCTTCTCCGGACTTCGGCGCAAACAGGACGCCCATCAACGCGCCCACTCCGAGTCCCACCAGAAAATAGCTCACCTTGCTTCCAACGTTGTCAGCCATAAAAGCCTCCACGCATTGAACGTAGCATACGCATTCGAACGTCGCAATACAGCATAACCACTACTTCGGCCACATACCGGTTATGGCGTATCTTGGTGCAGTGACAAATGTTGCACAATCTTTTCTGCCATTTTGCGCGGCAGCATCCGGCTCAATTCTTCAGCGCTGGCTCTTTTCAGATTCGCCACGCTGCCGTACCGCTGCAGCAACCTTTGCGAGGTTCGCGGTCCAATCCCTGGAATATCCAGCAGCGCCGTGTGGGTCTGCCGGGCTCCTCGCCTCTGCCGGTGAAAACCAACGGCAAAACGGTGCGTCTCATCGCGAATCTGTTGGATCAGGTGCAGCACCGGCGAGTGCCTCTCCAGAATCACCGGCTCGTCCTCCTGTCCAAGCACATAGAGTATCTCTTCCTTCTTGGCGATGCTTGCCATGGGCTGATTGATGATCTGCAGCGACTCCAACGCTTGCGCCGCCGCATGTAATTGCCCGAGCCCTCCATCAATCAGGACCAGCCCAGGCAGCGCTTTCTTCTCTTCCTGAAGGCGCCGGTATCGGCGCACCACCGCTTCATACATGCTGGCAAAGTCATCGTTCTGTGCGCGCTCGCGGCCTCCTGGAGCCTCATCCCCGCGAATGATAAACTTCCGGTAATCCGATTTTTTCATCCGTCCGTTTTCCCAAACCACCATGGACGCCACCGTGTCCGTCCCCTGAATATGCGAAATGTCGAAGCTCTCAATCCGCTTCGCCTCCTCCGGAAGATTCAAAGCGGACTGCAGCGCCTCTCCGATGGCTTTCGATGTCGGCTTCAGGACGCGGAACCTCTGTTCGAAAATGTGCTTGGCGTTATTTTCCGCGAGATCCAGAAACGCCCTCTTACTCCCCCGTTGCGGCGTAAAAATCTCCACCTTATGTCTTGCGCGTTCGCTCAGCAATTCTCCCAACAGGGCGTGGTCCTCAAAATCAATGGGCACGTGGATCATCTTCGGCAGGTATTCCGCATCGAGATACAGCTGCTTCAGGAGCGACGGCACGAATTCGTGCGGATCGAACTCTTCCAGGTCCTCCCAGTAAAACTCCCGGCGGTCCACCACGCGCCCAGCGCGGAGGTGAAAAAGATTCGCAGCCACCAGCGGCGGCTCCGCATAATACGCCAGCACGTCCGTATCGTCGCCCTGCGCCGATGCGATCCGCTGCCTCTCCTCAATATCATCCAACGTGCGTAACAAATCGCGGTAAGACGCAGCCTCTTCGAATCGCTCACCTTCGGCCGCGGCCAGCATCCGCTCCTCGATGCTCTTCATCAGGTCCTGCCGCCGGCCCTCAAGGAACATCCGCGTGTCCCGCACTGCCTCCGCATACCGTGCGTCCGTGGTCAGTCCCTCCGCGCAAGGCCCGAGGCAGCGGTGAATGTAATACTGCAGGCAGGGCCGCGGGTGAATCTTCGTCAGGTCCACATAGCAAGAGGGCACAAGAAAACGCTTGTGAATGAAGTGCAGAATGCGCCGCGCCAGGCTCGCCGGAAAATACGGCCCAAAATAGAGCGAGCCATCTTTCTTCACTCGCCGCGTGAAATAAACCCGGGGATATTTCTCATACAGGGTCAGTTTGATGTACGGGTACGTCTTGTCGTCCCGCAGCATGACGTTGAACTTCGGCTTGTACTGCTTAATGAGATTGTTTTCGAGCGCCAGTGCCTCGCGCTCGTTTTCCACCAGAATCGTTTCCAGGTCGGCAATCTCCCGGGCCAGGGAACCCGTCTTCGCGTCCACCCAGCGCGACTCCAAAAAATACGACCGCACGCGATTCCGCAGTGACCGCGCCTTGCCGACGTAC
>DASSGJ010000425.1:0-7635 GCA_035693545.1 Candidatus Acidiferrum sp. | reverse complement strand
TGGACGCCGGGTTTGCAGCCCGGGATGGGTGAAGTGCTCGTCGAAGTGCAGGATGACCTCGACAAAGAGAAATTTTATAAAGAGTACGTGGAACTCCTGTCCCGGCCAACGCCGAATGCCAAGGAGCCGGCGGGGAACTAGGACAAGGGAAACGGGCCCGCGAGCATGAAAGCACTGGCAAGATTGCTGTTTCTGGTTATTGGGACCGGCATTTATTTTGCGCTGGCCGTCCTCGGCTGGGGTGGAGTTGCGGCCTTCTTCGCACACCCGGCTCTTGTCGCGCTAGGTGTAACTTCCGCAGTTATGGTCGTAGCCGCGTTCTTTGCTGGAGGCAATATCAGCTCCGGCGAACAAGAGGATCGCAGCAACCGCTGGGTGCTTGTAGCCTTTGGAATCATCGGCCTGCTCGGCGCATGGGGCCCCGCCTACACGGACCGGGCGAATTTCTGGATCATCGACGGCGATGCGGTTCGCTGGCTGGGCGTGGCTCTTTACGCGATGGGAGGCGCGTTGCGGCTTTGGCCGGTCTATGTGCTTGGCAATCGGTTCAGCGGACTTGTTGCGATCCAGCCCGGTCACACGCTTGTCACCACCGGCATCTACCGCGTCATTCGCAACCCCAGCTATCTGGGCTTACTCCTTAATTCTTTGGGTTGGGGTCTGGCTTTTCGCTCGTGGATCGGCGTGATTCTCACTGCGGCGACTTTGGTGCCGCTGGTGGCGCGAATGAATGCTGAAGAAAGACTTCTTCGCTCCCAGTTTGGTGAAGAATACGATGCGTATTGCTCCAGAACGGCGCGGCTGATCCCGGGACTCTATTAGCGGGGGAGAGAATTCCGGAGGTTGCACACACAAGATTTCTGGATGGTCGCATCGCACGGACAACCCGCGGCGAGTCTCTGTCCGCGATGTGCCGGAAACTCGGCGCGGTGGTATGCTGAACAATTAGCCTTTAATTACGGCGGCAGGTTGTTGGAGACAGAGTATGGATACGCAAAGACGGCCTAAGTTGGAGATTACTGACCGGCAGGGAACCCGGATTGTCAGCGAGATTTCGCCGGGGACGGCAATTGCCACTTTGCAGGGAACGCCGCTAAGCGCGAATCGTGGGACCTCGCTCAACCTCGATTGGGTCGAAAGCGTCCGCGTGAATCTCAGCGCGGTGGAGCGCCGCGCGGCCAGCCTGGTGACCCGCCGCACGGTGAAGAAAGACTGGCAAATTGCGTGGCTGCTGCGAGCCATCAGCTGCATGGACCTGACTACCCTGAGCGGTGACGATACCGATGAACGCGTCCGGCGTTTGTGTGCCAAGGCCCGGCAACCCATTCAGCAGGAGTTGGTCGAGAAATTGGGTATCGAGGAGTTGCGTCTCCACGTCGGTGCCGTGTGCGTATACCATCTGTTTGTGGAAACCGCCCGGCGGGCCCTCGAAGGAACGGACATCCCCGTCGCCGCGGTTTCGACGGGATTTCCAGCCGGACTTTCTCCCTTGCAGGAGCGCATCGCCGAAATCCGCCGCTCGGTGGATGCTGGCGCGCAGGAAATTGACGTGGTGATCACCCGCGCGCACGTCTTTGGCGCACACTGGCAGAAACTTTACGACGAAATTGTGGCGTTCAAGGATGCTTGCGGACCTGCCCACTTGAAGGTGATTCTCGGAACCGGCGATTTACTGACATTGCGCAACGTAGCGAAGGCCAGCCTGGTGGCGATGATGGCTGGCGCAGATTTCATCAAAACATCAACTGGAAAAGAAGCCGTGAACGCTGTTTTGCCTGTGGGCATTGTGATGACTCGTGCCATCCGCGAATACGCCGGGGAAACAGGGATGGCCGTCGGCTTCAAACCCGCCGGAGGAATCCGCACGGCCAAGCAATCGCTCGAATGGCTGGCCCTGATGAAGGAAGAGCTTGGCAATAGTTGGCTGGACTCGCATCTTTTCCGCTTTGGAGCCAGCGGCATGTTGGCCGATATCGAGCGGCAACTGGAATTTCACGCGACCGGGCGGTATTCCGCCGAGTATCGCCATCCGATCGCTTGATTGAAGAATTGCTCAAAGCACGCCGGGAATGGCCGTGCCACAAGGATGAAAAGCCATGGGAAAAAAGGCCAGTGCGAAAGACGCGGAACTGATCCTGAAACTGTACGAATTGCGCCGCGAGCCGGAATTGCGCAAAGCTCGCGACTGGTGGCTGTGGACCTTTTCACCCCGCAATGCCGACGACTTCCTGAAAGTGGCCAACTCCATGGGCTCGCAGGAGAACAACTGGCTCCGCCAGGGCGCCAGCTACTGGGGTATGGCCGCCGCGATGGTCCGTCAGGGACTCATCGACGAAGATCTGTTCCTGCGCCCGGCCTGCAGCGGTGAGATGTTCTTCATCCTTGCGAAGGTCTATCCGTTTCTCACCGAGCTGCGCGAAAAACTCGGCGACCCGGAAGCGTTCCAGGATGTCGAAAAAGTGGCCACCGGAACAAAATGGGGGCGCGAACGCCTGAAATTTATTCTGAATCGTCTTGAGGCGGTACGGGACAAGAAGGCCAAGGAAGCTCAGGCATAGAAGTTCCAATCCAATCTCTCCGCGAATTTGAAGGAGCAGAAAAACGAAATGAGCGTCGTCGAAAAATTCAGAACCATGGGATATGGCCCGGCGCCCGAGGATCCGAAGGAGTCGCTGGCCTGGCTGGACCGCCATACCCGCAAGTTCGGCCATTTCATTGACGGCGTTTGGCGCGCTCCAGCCGATGGAAAATATTTTGAGACGGCGGACCCTTCTGCGGGAACCGCCTTGGCGGAAGTCGCGCAAGGCAGCGCGGCGGACGTGGACGCGGCGGTGAAAGCCGCGCGAAAAGCACTTCCCGCATGGCAGAAGCTCACGCCCCACGCCCGGGCCCGGTTCTTGTACGCGTTGGCACGGCAAGTTCAGAAGCATTCGCGGCGCCTGGCCGTGCTCGAAACGCTGGACAACGGCAAGCCGATTCGCGAGAGCCGCGACATTGATATCCCCCTGGTCGCTCGGCATTTTTATCATCATGCGGGTTGGGCGCAGCTCCTCGAGCAGGAATTTCCGGGTTACGCCGCTTGTGGCGTCGTGGGCCAGATCATCCCCTGGAATTTTCCGCTGCTGATGCTGGCGTGGAAAATTGCTCCTGCACTGGCCACGGGAAACACCGTCGTGCTGAAACCCGCGGAATATACGCCGCTGACCGCGCTGGCGTTTGCCGAGATCTGCAACGAGGTTGGTTTGCCCAAGGGTGTCGTCAACATCGTCACCGGTGACGGCGCAACCGGCGAAGCCCTCGTCAAGCACCCGGATGTGGACAAGATTGCCTTCACCGGCTCCACGGAAGTCGGCCGCGCGATTCGAAAAGCCACGGCCGCGACCCACAAAAAGCTTTCCCTGGAGCTTGGCGGAAAATCCCCCTTCATTATTTTTGAGGATGCGGATCTCGACGGCGCGGTGGAAGGCTTGGTGGACGGGATCTGGTTCAACCAGGGCCAGGTGTGCTGCGCCGGCTCGCGCTTGCTGATGCAGGAAAGCATCGCGGAGAAAATGACGAAAAAGCTCCAGGCCCGGATGAGCACGCTGCGCGTCGGTGCCCCGCTCGACAAGGCGATTGATATCGGCGCGATTGTGGCGCGGGTGCAGCTGGAACGCATTGACCGCATGGTGAAGCAGGGAATCGCGGAGGGCGCAACCTGCTGGCAGCCGGAGGTGCTCATGCCAACACGCGGGCTCTACTACAAGCCGACGCTCTTGAGCAACGTGCACCCCACTTCAATTGTGGCCCAGCAGGAAATTTTTGGACCGGTGCTTGCTGCCATGACTTTTCGAACGCCGCGCGAGGCAGTGGAATTGGCCAACAATACAGTGTACGGTCTGGCCGCCAGCGTCTGGAGCGAAAGCATCAACGTCGCGCTCCACGTTTCCGCACAGTTGAAGGCCGGCGTGGTCTGGGTGAACAGCACCAACCTCTTTGACGCCGCCTGCGGCTTCGGCGGCTATCGCGAGAGCGGCTACGGCCGTGAAGGCGGCCGCGAAGGCCTGCTGGAATATCTCGAGCCGGCATGGTTCCGCAAAGCCCCGGCTTTGAAGAAAAACGCCGCGGGCAAAAAGGATCACGCGGAGGTGGCCAACCCCGGCATCGATCGCACCGTGAAACTTTACATTGGCGGCAAACAGGTGCGGCCCGATTCCGGCTACAGTATCGAAATTCGCGGGAAGAAATCCGAGCTGCTGGGCGAATCGCCGCTTGGCAACCGCAAGGATATTCGCAATGCGGTGGAAGCGGCGCGCAAGGCGGAATCATGGAGCAGGACGACCGCGCACAACCGGGCGCAAGTGCTCTATTACATCGCGGAAAATTTGTCGCAGCGCAGCGCGGAAATCACGGCGAGGCTTGCCGCGGCCGTGGGCAAGAAGCAGGCTGCCGAAGAAGTGCAGCGCAGCGTGGAACGCCTGTTTTCCTACGCCGGCTGGGCGGACAAGTTTGACGGGTCGGTCCACAACCCTCCCATGCGCAATGTTTCGATTGCGATGAACGAAGCAGTGGGGACGGTTGGCGTGATCTGCCCCGCGGAAATGCCGCTGTTAGGTTTTTTCACACTCGTGCTGCCTCTGATCGCGGCGGGCAACACCGTCGTGGCCGTGCCCTCCGAATCCTACCCCTTGATTACGGGAGATCTTTATCAGGTTTTTGAAACCAGCGATCTCCCGGGTGGAGTCATCAACATCGTGGCTGGGCGCGCAACGGAACTACTGAAAGTCCTGGCCGAACACGACGATCTCGATGCCCTCTGGTGTTACGGAGATGCGGAGATGTGCGCGACTGCCAAATCGCTTTCCATCGGCAATTTGAAGCAGGTGTGGACAAACGAAGGACGCCACATCGATTTTCTCGACGCATCGCAAAGCGAAGGCCGCTGGTATCTGGAGCATGCCCACCAGGTAAAAAATATCTGGGTCCCCTACGGCGAGTGAGTCGTTTTTCAACAGGCGCTGAGCAGCGAAGCCAGTTCCGCAACAATCCTTTGGATTCTTTTCTCTCCATTGGTTCGGGTCGGATACCCAGCAAATAAATAAAGGAGGACGGCCAAGGCCATCCCCCTTTGGAGTTCCTTGCAACTTGAGCTTACTGGCCCGAGGTCGCGGTGTAGAACACCACAAATTGTGGAGCAACATCGGTGTTCACGGTCGGCGGAGTAGTGGGCGCTATGCCACCCGGAGGCGGCGTTGTGCTACCGGCACCTGCGACTGTGAACAGCGAGATGGTGTTGTCGAAGTTGTTGTCGATAGCGAGAAGTACGCCGGTCGGGTCGATGGCCATCCCGATGGGACTCTGGCCGGTGGGTTGCGCTGTGCCGATCTCGCTACCGATCACACTCGTTGTACTGGTGGGGTTCAAGCCAAACGCAAACACCTGGCCGGCGGTCGCCGGGGAGTCCAGGACGTATAGGTATTTTCCGGTCGGGTCGGTAAGAACATTGAAGACGGTACTCGCAGTGGGCACGGGGAAGTTGCTGCCAACTTGCGTCAATTGACCCGGGGTGGAGCTGCTGCTGGGATTGATGCTGTAGACGGAGACCGTCTGATCACCGCTGTTGGCCACAAAGACGTGGCCGTTCACGTCGGTTGTTGAAAAGAACGGCGCGGCGCCCGTCGGGACTGGCGTATTGCTGAGCAGAGTCAACATGCCCGCGGAAGCCCCTGTCTGCGCAATGGAGTATTCGCTGACGCTGTTGCCGCCGTTGTTCACCACGTAGAGATACTTGCCGCCGTGGTCGATCAGGATGGATACCGGCGCATTCAGCGTCGGGTCGGTCGGTGCGGTCACGATCTGGATGGAGGTGAGAGCGCCGTTGTGGGCCGTGTCCGTCACGACAGTTTGATTGATCGAGAAGGCGTAAATGGAATTGCCCACGTCACTGATGACGTAGATAAAACGCCCCGTCGGATCAATTGCGCCGACATTTGCGCTGGGAGTCGGCGAAGCTGGGACTGGCGTCTGGAGGGGATCGCTCAGTGTCCCGTGGACCCGATCGATGTCCAGCACATGCAAGGACCCGCCGAAATCGATGAAGTACAGGAAATCTCCTGATGGATGCAAGATCACCTGCTGGGGCGTAGCGGCGGCAAATGGTGATCCGCCGAGGGGCACCAATGGTGTGGCGGAAGTAACATCCACCGAGTAACCGGAGATGGAGCCATTGTTGTTGTCACCAAGCCCATTTGCAATGTAAGCGAATCGGGCGGTCGCCGCCTGCACCGTAAGCGTTGCCGTTCCTGAATTCAACCCTGTCGAGCTTGCGATAATATGCGCGGTCCCGGCCGCAACCCCCAGAGCCACACCGGAATTCGGGTCGACCGTTGCAGTGGTAGTTGCGTCGGAGCTCCAGGCAACAACAGTGCCCGGCGGAAGCGCCTGGATCGTGTTATCAGGCAACTTTTCCATCACTGTAAATAGGGTGGTGCTGCCTGTGGAGATGGTGATCGCGGCCGGAACGACCACCAGCGAGTCGACCACAGGCGAAGTGACGAGTAGCGTCGCCATGCCGACTGTAATGCCGTCACAACTCGTGGCTGTGATGGTCGTCGAGCCCGGACCGACGGTCGTGGCATTCCCGCTGCCGTCAATCGTGGCTACGGTTTTGTCGCTGCTATCCCAAGTGACCTGGCTGGAAATATCGAAGTCACTGGCGCCCCCTGCCGCCAATGTGAAGTGGCCGGCGGCAGCGTACGCTTGTGTCACGCTCTGACCTAGCGTTACCAGGGAAGGCGACACGGAAATCGAATTGAGCTGGTCCACCGCGAGCGGTTCGCCTGTGGAGGAAGCCCCCCCGAAGCTCGCGCTTATGTTTGTGGTGCCAAGACCAACGCCCGTGGCCAACCCCGTGTTGCTGATCGAGGCCACGGAGGTGCTGGAAGAAGTCCATGTCGTGCCTGGATCATTTGATACGTCTTTAGTGGTCCTATTATTGAACATTGCTGTGGCCGTGTATTGCAACGGATGGCAGGAAGCGGTCACCGCGGGAAGGCTGGTTTCCGGCCGCCTCGCCATGTTGTCGGCGCCTCGGCGAGCCTGTCGAGCAGCTGCACCCCTGGCTCCAGCCGGTGCGGCGCTGATATAGATTTCCCCGCTAACGGGAGACACTGTCACAGACGTGACCTTTGGCGCCGACGAGCCACCACCACAGGCAGCCAGGAATGCGGCGCACGCGAATGCCATCCCCGAAAGTACCAAACGACCGGGCTTGCTTATCATGACGCCTCCTCAGCGCACCTGCACGTACACAATGGAGCAGAGACACCCCAGCGTATGGAGATCAATTAGTGAGCGACGGAGCTACTTCGGCGGGCGAGGCTCCCGCTCCGTTCATGTTTTGGATCCCAAGACGCCTCTGCAGGGGAACAATACTTGAAACCTTACAGGGCGCAAAAGTACCTGCCATGTCATAGGTATGGTTCGATTAACTTTTCTGCAGTTTGCAAAGTTCCTTAGCCGCCCTTGGCGTACCGGACAAACTCCCGATTCTCCTCCCCCTAAGCTTCTGGAATGATGCGACGATAGAATTCCAAAATGTAACCAAGTTCCAGGCGAAATCCTCGTACTATAAGGACGACCTCCACCATGCCCAGA
>DASSGJ010000424.1:0-7654 GCA_035693545.1 Candidatus Acidiferrum sp. | reverse complement strand
CGGGCATCCGCACTGCTACGTTGCCACCGCCAGCGTCGGATATCCGATCGACTTGATGAACAAAGTTCGCAAAGGACTGAACCACCGCGGCGCTGCCTACCTGATGATCTACACGCCGTGCCAGAAGGGCTTCGTGTACGAAACGCCGCGCTCGATCGACCTGGGCCGCCTGGTTGTCGAATGCGGGCTCTATCCGATGTGGGAATGGAATCCGGAAAAGCGCGAATACGATTACAGTTTCCGCCCGCAGTCGATGCGGCCAGTTTCCGAATACTTGAAACTGCAGGGACGTTTCGGCCACCTGCACGCGGAGCACATCGCGAACCTGCAGAAATTTGCGAACCAGCAGTGGCAGATGATGGGCGTGCAACTCCCCGAGGCTTTGATCAAGGCCGCGGATCCGAAGAACCAGGTCAACATGGCGGCAGCGGCGGAAGCCGAGGCGGTGGCGCAAACACTATGAGCACCAATACACCGAACGTCAAAGACACAATGGCCACGAACGTTTCTCCTTCAGCCGCGTCCGGGCAGGAGAGCTACGTCGTCACCGAAGGTAAAAAGCGCGGCTCCACTCGGGAAGTTCGCGACGAAGCCGCGCACGACCGCTTTTACACCGTGCTGAAAGTGCACGGTGGCGACGCCATCCTGACCGACAACTGGCACACTAACGAAGTCTTCAGCCACTTGCGCAACAACTTCGAAGGCATCACCTTCGCCATGCGCACACTGGAAGCCTGGGGCGCGATGTTCGAGAACGATAAGCGCGCCTACTACACGGCCGGCGGACGCGTCTGGGTGCTGGACCTGGAGCCCTGCGCGGGCAAGAAGCCACGGCTACCCGGCACCGGCAAGGGCTAGCGCATTGCCGAAACGCATTCTGCTGATTGACGACACGCCGGAGATCGCGCAGTTGTTGACCTATGCGCTGCGCGACCACGGCTATGAAGTTTTCGCCGAGGGTTACACGGACTCGGTCAACGATTTAATCCGGGAGTCGAAGGCCGATGCGCTGGTGCTGGACGGTTCGACGTTCGATATGAGCGAATCGCTGTTCGACATTGTGCGGAATGATCCGGAGTACGCCGAATTTCCCATCGTGATCATCAGCGACACGCCGGAAAAAGCCGACGCGAGCCTGACCAAGCGCAACGCGCAGAAAGTTTTGCTGATCCCGAAACCCTTCACCGGTTCGCAAGTGGCGAGGGCGCTCGCGGACTTGCTGGGATAATTGAATATGCCTTTGTGGAGCATGGACGAGTGGCAGTACGTCGAGCGCGAGGTCGTCAGAGACCCGAAAGACAGGCAGTGGACGGTGGCGCTGATGGACGTGCTCGGGCAGAGCGGCGACCCGGAAGTTCCCAACAAATTGCTGGAGATGCAGTACGCTTCAGGACGCTATTACACGCTGATTTATTCGGCGAGCGGCGCGGTGCAGAGAGAGCGGGGTTACGCCACGCTGGAAGAAGCCACCCGCGCGTTCGAGGACATGCGCATCGCCGTGATTGACGGTAGCCTGGATCCATCACAGCCGGTGTTCCGGGAAGACCTGGAAGATTAGGCAGCCGGCTCTACCTGCCGGGATTCAAATCTCTCATAATCACATTCAACACTTGCCCGGCGATGCGCGCATCGCGCTCGGTCACGGCGGTGGTGTGGCCATTCGCGTGGTTATCCCGGTAGGCTCTGGCGACAGCGGGAAGGCGCGCACAGCCGCCGCGTATCAAGCCGGCCTTTTCAGCAACGGCGATCCGTTCATCGAACGACCAGTCGGCTATCTTCCCTGCCGGCGCCCCAGACGCGGCCAGTTCGGTTGGACCTTTGTGCTCGAGCGCGTCGGTAATGATGGATTCCAATATTCCGCAAGAGGTGCGCATCGCCCGATCGAAGTCTCCCTGTTCCATCGCTTGCCGGCTGTCGGTGAAAGCCTGCTCAAGAACCTGGCGTAATTCAAAATTGTGAACGAATTCGAACCGGCGGGGCGGCACATCCGTCGAGGCAATCATCACTGGTCCGCCGTCTTCCCGTGAAAGCGCGGCCACCGCCTGGGTAAGCACATCCACCAGGCGCTGGACGATCTCTTCGGGCGCTGCGCCTTCCGCGGCATTGCCTCTGGCGGAACGCATCAGGAAAGCGTCGCTGAAGGCGCGCGCCAGCCAATGGGCTTTGCTTCCACCGGAAAGTTGATTGATCGCCACGCCGCACTCCTCCTGCCAGGCACGTGTGGCGACAATCGTGGAGGGATTCGAGGAGTCCTTCGCCAGGGCGTCGCGCACCTGGTGCCCGCGGCGAATCAGGTGGTCCAGGCGAGAGACATAATTCTTGATCTGACCTTCGAGGCTCTCAGACATGGGCCGTTTCTCTCGGAAAGGGTTGTTGCGCGGCGCGGACGGTACCCCAGGGTGGAATAGAATGCGAAAAATACCTTACTAGGATGCAAGGAATCTCTTCTTGACAGCCTGTAGGTACGGTGCTAACTTCCGTCCCGCCGCGAAGTGGTTCACTCACCGGACCAGTTTAGCATGGTTCGCTGGACCGACCGCTTGGCGGAGTTGGTGGCGCAGCGCCGCGGTGGCAGGGGTACCCCGCGGCAGTTCACCGCCAAGTGTTTCCTGCGGCAGTTGGTTCGGGTTATTCGCTATAACTAAAATTCAAGCTCCGCGTGCGTCGCGAACGTTGACGCCGATCGCTTCGGGAGAGAGATCGTTGTGGGGACAGCGAATGACCTCCGGCTTTGCACCGCTCCACGGAGATGTGGGCTCTCTGGACGGCCTCGCAGGTAAATTGGGGACTGGTTCGTGCACTACTTCCGCTGAAGTCAAACTGGAGGTTAGTCAATGGCCGCAACGCCAGAAGCTCTAATTCATCCCTCTCGGATCGTGAATCGCTGGGTTCAACTGATCGCCGGCATTATTGCCATGATGGCGATCGCCAATCTGCAATATGCCTGGACGCTTTTTACCAAGCCTATTCAAGCCCACCTGCACGTCTCACTGGTCGCGGTTCAGTGGACTTTCACGCTGTTTATTCTTCTCGAAACCTGGCTTGTGCCCTTTGAGGGCTACCTGGTGGACATCATCGGCCCTCGCCTGATGCTGGGCGCAGGTTCGATCCTGGTGGCGTTGGGTTGGGTCGGATCGGGGCGCGCGGAAACCATCAACGGTCTGTATTTCTGGTACGCGGTCGGCGGCATCGGCGCGGGAATTGTTTATGGCGGTTCGATCGGCAACGCGCTGAAATGGTTTCCTGACCACCGCGGGCTTTGCGTGGGGCTGACAGCGGGCGCCTATGGCATCGGCACGGCAAGCACAATTGCTCCGGTGGCCAACATGCTCAAGGTTTCCGGCTACCAGCACACCTTCATCGTGTGGGGGTTCATTCAGGGCGCCGTCGTACTGGTTTGCGCTTTGTTTTTGGCGCGGCCTCCCATCGGGTGGACACCGCCAAACTGGGCTGAAAAGGAAGCTAAAATTAAGGCCAAGATTAACACTTCAGCCGTCAACCTGACGCCATTCCAGATGTTGCGCCAGCCGTCGTTCTATGTGATTTATTTGATGATGACGATGCTGGCCTTCGGCGGCCTGGTGGTGACTGCGCAGCTTAACCCGTTGGCCTCAACCTACCATGTGGACAATGTCATCGTCGCGTTCGGCATGACCGCGCTGGTGCTGGCGATCACGGTGGACAGGTTGCTGAACGGGCTGACCCGTCCTTTCTGGGGCTGGGTCTCCGACCATATCGGCCGGGAGAACGCCATCTTCTATTCGTTCATCCTCGAAGCAGCCGCCGTGTTTGCCTTGTTGCAGATGATCGGCCATCCGGTCTGGTTCGTTGCCTTGTCCGGACTTTGCTTCTTCGCCTGGGGCAACATCTTTTCGCTCTTCCCGGCCATCACCGGCGACTTGTACGGAAACAAGTGGGCCACCACAAACTACGGCGTCGTATACACCGCCAAGGGATTGGCTGCCGCATTTGCGGGTCCCGGAGCGGCTTGGCTGTTTGCCAAGACCGGTTCCTGGAACAAAGTGTTCTGGGCCATGATCGTCTGCGATTTAGTCGCAGCATTCATGGCGTTGCTCTGGCTGAAGCCGCTGGCTAAGCGTTCGGTGCAAGCGTCGAATCGCGCGGCTGCTCCGGCAGTTGACATGACCGCTCCAGCAAAGGCGTAAAACGGGGCCGGTCCAACCCACTTGCTTTTCGCAGTCCGCCTGGGGGCATTCCTCGCCTGGACAAGGAGAGGAGTGCCCTTTTCTGCTCACATACATATATTAAGGATGGATTCGGCTGAGGAAGCGTGTTTGAGTTCCTATTCGGCTATCCTTATATTATTGCGGGGGCAAGGTTTACGAAGCAACTGCGCAGAGGGGCGAGCTTTCTTAGAAATTCCAGAAAAATGGCGCGCCCGGCGTGATTCGAACACGCGACCCTCGGATTAGAAGTCCGATGCTCTATCCAGCTGAGCTACGGGCGCACTCCTTGAAATTTAGCATGATTCCGGCTGATTAGAACAGGCTGCCACGGTGCCGGTTGCGAGTTTAAACAAAACTTACCAAGCAAAGTTTTTCCTCGCGGAATTTTCACCACCCATTCTCCGAACGCATTCGTGGCCACTTCGCCCGCAGCCTTGACTTCATTCCGATAACTGGTACAAGTGAAAGTTCAAGCCAGTCGAGGCGGGCGCTGAAGGGTGAGGGCTCAATGACGTTCGCGCCGACCAATTTCTTGCCGTGCGCGAACCGGAGCGCTCATGATTCATCTCTTTTTGTTTGCATGGTTTGCCGGGCAAGCCGGAACATCCGAAGCGATGCAGCACTTGCAGGCCGGTCTCGAAGCGCGCAAGCAGCACCAAATCGACGCGGAGATATCGGAGTTTCGCAAAGCGACGGAGAGCGACCCCAACCTGGCGGATGCGTTCGTCAATCTGGGCAGCGCCTATATGGAAAAGCGCGATTACGGCGCGGCGATTTCCCCTCTGAAGCGCGCGCTGGAGCTCAGCCCGGAACTTCCGGTCGCTCACCAGCTAATCGGCTACGCGCTTCTGGCACAGGGATACTCCGCTGAGGCAATTCCCCATTTGCAGCGCGTGGGCGCTCTCGATGCGCTGGGCATCGCGCAGATTGAAACCAACCAATTGACCGAAGCTTTGTCAAACTTTACGACCGCGCTCCAGCAGCGCCCGGGCGATCCGGATTTGTTGTACTACCTGGGACACGCGAGCGGCTTGCTTTCCAAGGATGCGATTGACACTCTGCTGGCCACCCATCCCGATTCAGCCCGGGCGCATCAGGCGCTGGCCGAAAATTATTATGTTTTACGGCAGATGCCGCAAGCCGAAAAGGAATACGCGGAGGCGTTGCGGCTGCGGCCCGATCTTCCCGGCCTGCACCTGGAACTCGGCCAGGTTTATGCGAGCTCCGCGCAATGGCCAAAGGCCGAGGCCGAGTTTCTCGCCGAATGCAAACTCCGGCCGGGCAGCGCCGAAGCCGCTTACCGTTTGGGCGGAGCGCTAATGCAGCAAGGAAGAGCACGCGACGCATTGCCGGAACTGAAGAGATCGAATGAACTGAAACCCGACATGCCGGAGACCCTGTATTCCCTGGGCAAAGCCGCCTCCCTGGTCGGAGACAGCGCCGTTGCAGAAAAGGCCTGGCTGAAAGTGATTGAAGTTGAAAAAGACAGTTCGCTCGCTGCGCAATCGCATTTCGGGCTTGCCGGCTTATATCGCAAGCAGGGCAAAACAGCTCAGGCACAGCACGAGATGCAGGAGTTCCAGAAACTTCAGGGCACCATTAGCCCTCCTCGTTCCGAATAGCCTGCCCGCGGCGTGAATCGCGCAAAATGTTCGATCCCGGTTTGTGACCGGCGCTCGACGCTGTTATCATCGGCGGTATTTACCTTTCCCGTTATCCGGAGGTCCGATGCAACCCTGGCGCAGGCGATTTCTGCTTCTGTACATGATGCGGGTTCCCTTGACGTTTCTGACCGCGCTTGGATTCGGATTGCCGTGGGCTTTTCAAACGGCGATGTTTCACGGCATTGCCGATCTGGATTTATTTCAGGTGGGAGCGGCCTCTTTTCTGGCAATTCTCTACGTGAGCGCGGCAATAAGCTGTTGCTTCCTGGTGCTGCTATACGGCGAGGAGCGCGCCGATGGGTGGGGAAGTCTGTCGGATCCGCAAGATCGGGTGACCACTTCCAGTGTGGCGCTGCTCTACCTTTACGGCGCCATTTGTTATGCGCGATTTTTGCTTTCCATTGAGCGATTTATGGCCGTGGCCGGACGAGTGGACGGCAATCTGCTCGGCGGGTTTCTTCTCTACATGGCGATCGGCCTGGCCGCGGGCTTGCTTGCGGTGACGGTTTGTTTTTTAGCCGCATTGCGTTTTGCGAAACCCGAAGACGACGATGCGATCGAGGTTTTTGCGTTTCCCGCATTTCTGATTTTCCGAAGACTTCTTGGCGGCGCGTGGATCCGCTCATTCAAGTGCGGTAGGGCTTCCGAATGCAAATCCGGCAGCTACGCGGCGCATAACGGCCTCGTCAGCGGTTTCCTCGCCAGACTCCTCGGACCCGGTTATGGAACGGCGCCAGGCTCCGGCCATCCTTCCACTCTGCATTCCGGCCACCGGTTTGCGTCCATCGTGATGATCCTGTTTCTGTTTGCCTACTGGCTGTCCGGCGTCGGAACGTTCAGAGAGTTGAAGGATCTTCAACAATGGGGGAGCGGCGGGGCTCCCAACACCGTTCTGAATTATCTCTTGCTCGTTTTGATTTTCTGGAACTGTCTGCTGACAGGGATGACCTTTTTTGTGGATCATTTCCGGTTCCCTGCTCTGGCCGCGTTGGCCATCGGGCTTCTCCTGATCGCCTCGGTGGGCAGTTCGGACCATTTGTTCTCCACGGTTGACCGGACGAACGCGTCCGCCAAATTACTGCGCCCGGAGGAGGCGTTTGCGCGCGCGCCAGGCGCAACCATCGTTGTGGCCGCGGCAGGCGGGGGCATTCAATCCGCGGCATGGACAAGCAAAGTGCTCTGCGGCTTGAGGGCTACAATCCCGGATCGCCAATTTGAGAAAAGTGTTCTGGCCATCAGCGGAGTTTCCGGCGGGTCGGTCGGCACAATGTTTTATCTGCGGTGCCTTGAAGGCGCCGAGAATGACGTGCGGCCGGCGAAATGGGCGCAGGATTCCAGCCTGGAAGCGGTTGCCTGGGGCTTGACGCATCCGGACCTGAGACGCGTTTTCATTCCAGGCCGCGAAACCAGCTGGAGCCTGGCGGACCGGGGCTGGGCGCTGGAGCGCTCTCTCTTGAAGAGCGCGCATTTTGAGCGTACAGAACGCCGGCTGGGCGAACTCCACCCGGAGTGGCCGGTCATCTTGCTGAACTCGACAGACGCGCGAACGGGCGACCCCGTTGTGTTTACGAACAGCGATTTCCCGGCCACCCTTTCGCAAGGGTCAAGCAACAATCATTACTTGCGAAACTTTCACCAGATCTATGCCGACAAGGACGTTTTTCTGGAAACCGCTGCGCGGATGTCGGCAGCTTTCCCCTACGTTTCGCCTGAGGCGCGCCCTAACGGGCCGCTAAACGGAGTGCATCTGGGCGACGGCGGGTATTTCGACAATTCGGGAGTGTTTACGCTTTCCGAGTGGCT
>DASSGJ010000423.1:0-4432 GCA_035693545.1 Candidatus Acidiferrum sp. | reverse complement strand
TCCGGTTCTTTTCGTCGCCCCTCGCTTTGAAGTAGGCGTACGGAGCAATCCCCAGAACCGTCCACATGTTGTCCGAGAGATACCACAGGAAATCGATCCGGCTCGTTCGATCGTAGCTCATGTTGTGGCGCGTATCGTCCGCTCCGCTGTTCTCCCTGTGATGAAGGCACACGTGCGCCGTCCGCCCCAGCTCCGGAGCGTTCCCGTACAAATACCCCAGAAAGAATTCGAAGTAGCGCCCGAACACCTTCTTGTATTTTTCCGAAAAGTAGCCGTGCCGCCGGTGTGCTTCCACATGGCTGGCGCTGAACATCCTCACAAACCGCTGGAACTTGACGCCGTAAAGAGAAAGATAGAAAGCGATCACCAGCAGCAGCCGAGGTTTCCCTAAAATAAGTTGAATAGCAAAAATTGGTACGGCCGTGAGGCTGAGTGAGACCATCACTCGCAACGCCGGGCTGTCCCGCTGATCCTGCAGAACTTCCCTCCCAAGCCGCTCGATCACCCGGTCGTAGGCACGAGACAAAAACTCATACGCCTCGCGTAACGGCCGCACCCTCCCAAGCAGCATCGCCAAGCCGCCACATCCGAAGGACAGTATCGCTGAGGGCAACGCCGCGACCGCGCTTGCCAAGCCCATGACGACGGCCAACCATCTATAGAGGAACCGGAGCTTGGAATCCGTTCCAAAACTCATCGCCATCGAGGCGTGACTTATCCCTGCGTTTTCAATCTCCATTGAAACACCGTGCCCCCCACGGTTTGGTTTGTGAACACGCGCGGCCATCTTAGGCTGCACTTCGTATGAGAGTCAACACGTAACACCGGCTCAATTTTCGACGAGCCTTCAACTGTTTTTGTTGTATCCTCTGCCTGCCATAATATTTTCGCGAATACCAGTCATCCGGGCACACAACCTATGAGCACCACGCCATTCCGCGAGCAGTCGGCCAATCCAATACGCCACAACGACAAGCGAAAAATTGTCGAGCACTATGATCTTGTCAGCCCCTACTACCAATCCCTTTGGGGCGACAACATTCATCACGGTTATTGGATTCGCGGCGACGAATCCAAGGAAGTCGCGCAGGTCCAGCTCACGGATCATCTCGCGCAGTTGGCCGGTATCCAGCCCGGTTCCTCAGTCCTCGATATTGGTTGTGGCTTTGGCGGCAGCAGCATTCACCTGGCACAGAAATACAAGGTATCCGCAACGGGCATCACCATCTCTCCTGTGCAAGTGGAAATGGCCAGGAAGGCGGCCGCCGCCGCGCAGGTGGACGCGCGCTTCCTTCTCATGGACGCCGAAGCCTTGGATTTTCCTCAGCCGTTCGACCTTCTCTGGTCGGTTGAGTCCATCTCTCACTATCACGATCATCGTGGTTTCTTCGCCAATGCCGCGCGGTTCCTGAAGCCTGGCGGCGTCTTCGCGCTCACCGACTGGTTCAAGAAGCCTGGCCTTTCTCCCGCCCAGGAGCGCAAGTTTATCGAACCCATCGACCGCGGAATGTTCATTGAACTCGAAACAATGGACGCCTACGAATCCTATCTCCTGGCCAGCGGCCTCGAAATCGTTCACCGTCAGGATCTGTCGCGCCAGTGCGCGAAAAGCTGGGACCTCGGTTTGGACATGATCCGCGATAAATCTCTTTGGGCCCTCGCCATAAAAATGGGAAAAGATTTCGTCGCCAATCTCCGCTCCTTCCAGGCCATGCGCGCGGGTTACGCTTCCGGTAATTTTGTCTACGGCCTTTTCGTTGCCCGCAAACCTTCCTCCGCGGTTCCGAAATAGTCGTCACTGTCAACGCGGCCGCATCTTGTCAGGCGTTCGAAATCTGAATTCAGTTGGGAGCGCGAATGAAAAAGAGAATTCTCCGCCTTATGCTGCTTTCTGCCGGAGCGGCGATGCTAGCTCTTCCGCTGGCCCTTGCCAACTCCGCCTACCCCAAAACCGCCAGTTGCCCCATTGATGGCGGCACCGCCCATTCGACTGGCAAAACCAGGAAAGGCACGCAATCCGCCTGCACCGACGTCGAATACAAACACAAAGGCACCGACTACTCCGACCCTCGCCACCCGCAAAAGTTCAATCACCTCTTCTGGGTCACCCACTGCACCGAATAAGTCACGGCCGCGCATCTTTGTAGGGGCGGGGCTCGCCCCGCCCTCTTGGGTTTCTCTTCTCTGGCGGGTAGCGCAGCCCTGAAAGAGCGTAGTGAGGTTTCGGTGCCGCACCCTTTGCTTTTCAAGGGTGCGGATTTTCTCTTAGGCTGGTTCTTTATCTCAGGAAATCGGCTTACCATCTAACGCCACCAGCTTCTCTTCCTTCTATTCCTTTCGCCTTTCGCGCTACAATCTCCAACCGTCGGCTGCCCGAAAGGGAGCTTTCCATGACCGCCTCGTCGGGAATCCACTGGCTTCGCGCCTTGCTCGGCGGATTCCTCGCTGAAGTTTCCGTAATCGCCCTCGTTCTTCCCATCGCTTTGCTCGCCGGCAAAAACACTCTCACCTACACCGCGCCCGCCGCGTCGCTGCTCGCTTGCTTTGTCTTTGCCATCTGGGTCGGACGCCGCCTCGACTCTCATTTTGTCCTTCACGGCGTGCTCGTCGGCGTCGCAGCCACCTTGATCTACGTCGCCCTCACTCGCGGCGCCCCCGAACCGCCCGCCTATCTCATCGCTCACGCGTTGAAACTTATCGGAGGCGCATCGGGAGGCCTCGTCGCCGCCCGCCGCCGACAAACATCCCTTCAACCCCGCCCGCCAGCCGGAGAAACGCAACACTCATGATCCGCCTGTGCACCGCCCAGGACTTCAACCGCATTCACGCCATCATCAACGACGGCGCCCGCGCCTACAAAGGCATCATCCCCGCCGATCGCTGGTCCGACCCCTACATGTCCACACACCAGCTCCAGCACGAAATCAGCGAAGGCGTAATTTTCTGGGGATACCAAGACAACGGCCAGCTATCTGGCGTGATGGGCATTCAACCCGTTCGCGATGTCACTCTCATCCGCCACGCCTACGTGCTCACAACCAACCAGAAACAAGGCATTGGCGCGCGCCTGCTCGCTCACCTGCGCGAACTCGCAACCGGCCCGGTTCTAATCGGCACCTGGGCCGACGCCATCTGGGCCATCCGCTTCTACGAAAAACATGGCTTTCAAATAGTAAGCGCCGTCGAGAAAGACCAACTCCTCAAGACCTACTGGTCCATTCCCGACCGCCAGGTCGAAACCTCCGTAGTCTTAGCCGACGCAACCTGGCGCAACCTTAATCCTCGGGGCGTGCAGCACCCTTAAATTAGCGAAGTGAGATTCGGGTGCCGCACCCTTTGATTTTTAAGGGTGCGGATTTTTCTTGCCTTGTTTCTTTCTCAGAGAATCGCTCGCGCTCTCCTACGCCGCCTTCCGCTTCCCCGTAAACACGCGCAACCTCGACAACACCACTTGCTTCACCGCCTCCACCGCCGGCGGAAAAATCTTGTACGGCACCACTTCATCCGGCAGCTTCGCCAACCCTTGCTCCAATCCGCGCCGCCACGCTACCCGCAATTCCGTATTGACGTGCACCACATTAATCCCCGCCGCAATCGCCTTCCGCAAATCCTCGTCGTCCGTACCCGATCCCCCGTGCAGCGTCATAAACGTTCCCGCCGCCTTCTTGATCGCCGCGATTCTCTCGATGTCGAGCCGCTTCTTCGTCTCCCCGCTCACCATGCTCTTCAGCAGCCCGTGCATATTCCCAACTGCCGGAGCAAGGACGTCCACTCCCGTGCTCTCCACAAAATGTTTCGCCTCTGCAGGACTCGAAAGTCCCTTTGCCAGATCCGGCGCCTTGTCATGTATTTCCGAGCCCGTTCCGATGTCCCCGATCTCCCCCTCCACCATCATCAAAGGGTTAATCGCCTTCAGCGCCTCCACTGCTTCCTTCGTCTGCCGGATATTTTCCTCAAACGGCAGCGCCGACAAATCAAACACAATCGCATCGAATCCGGCCTTCGCCGCCTCGATCCCCTTCGCCAGCGAATGCGTGTGATCCGCGTTCAGGAAAATCGGGAAGTCGTACTCTTCCCGCAAACTCTTCACCACCGCGCCAATCGTCCGCGTCCCCACAAACTCCCGCTCGCCTTCCGACAATCCCACCATCACCGGCACATCCAGTTCCCGGGCCGCGGCCAGCACCGCCTTCAACAGCACCAGGTCCGATACGTTGAAATGCCCGACCGCATCCCCTCTCGCCTGCGCATCTTGCAACACCGTCCGTAACGTTTTCATGGGTTCCATCCCTTCGTCTTCGCGCGGCTGCCCCCGCAAAGCACAATCGCGGCTTCATCCTACCTGATGCCCACGCACCTCAAAAGGATCCAATTTCGTTCCACTGCTTCCCTGGGCGAACACCCAGCGAACCCCAGCGAGTTTTGCACTTCC
>DASSGJ010000422.1:0-8576 GCA_035693545.1 Candidatus Acidiferrum sp. | reverse complement strand
GCGTCGTATTCGAGCGTGAGGTGCTTTTGTTTTTCGTCGACGCGGAAGCGGCGGAGGCCGTAGGTGTTGGCGAATGCGCCGAGGCGCTCGAGTTGATCGAAGCTCGGCGGGGAATGAAGTTCGAAGGTGATTTCGAGAAGGGTCATTGGGGAATTATACCAGCGGGGAGGCCCGATGGGGAAAAGCGAAAATGGAAATTTGAAAATAGAAAATAGCCAGTCAGACAGGGTGAATGTTCAAGAGTTCAAAGAGAGTTCAGGAGTCCAAGGCCTTAAAGCGCAGGGAAAGGCAAATCGGTGAGCGCCATGATTTGCAGCGGTTGACACCACATAGGGTTGGGAGGTATATATAGGGGGTGGGGGTATATGAGCCGATGAGCGGGATACGGAAAGCGGCGGGAGTGGACGCGGAATTGAAGGCGGCGAACCTGAACCGGTTGAGGCGGATCGAAGGGCAGGTTCGGGGGTTGCAGAAGATGGTGGAGGATGAGCGATATTGCGCGGACATCCTGGTGCAGGTGGCTTCGGTGCAGGAGGCGCTGCGCGGCGTGGGGCGCAATCTGATGAAGAATCATTTGCAGCACTGCGCCACGAAGGCGATCAGCAGCGGGAAGCCGAAGGAAGCGGCGGCGATGTATGACGAATTGCTGGAATTGGTTTACAAGCATCTGCGGTAGGAAGGTTCAGGATGGCAGAAGGAGAAAAGCAGGTCCCTTACCCCGCAAAAGTCGCCCATCGCAAAATTCGCTCAGGGCGAGCGGGGATTCGGGATGACAGCAATTGTTGGAATGGAGAAGCAGATGGAGCGCGATCCAGTTTGCGGGATGACGGTTGATCCCTTGAAGGCCAAAGGGAAGGTGGAGCACCACGGCAAGGAGTACTACTTTTGCTGTGCTGGGTGTGCGCAGAAGTTTGAGAAGGAGCCGGAGAAATATCTTTCGCAAGCTCATGTGCCGGAGAAAGGGGCGGCCATGCCGGTACAGATTGCGACGGCTGGGAAGACGGCGATGGTGTCGCTGCCGATTCTTGCGTCCGCGTCCAGAGCGAAAGATCCCGTGTGCGGCATGATGGTGGACCCGCAAAAGGCGGCTGGGAAGGCGGAGCACGGCGGGAGAACATATTTCTTTTGCTCAGCGCGGTGCAAGGAGCGATTCGAAGCGTACCCGGAGGGATTTCTGGCCGCTCCCGGAACGGCGGGAATGGAGAGTGCTCCTGCGGCAGCGGTTCCCGTGGGGACAGAGAAGATTCGGTATACGTGCCCGATGGACCCGGAAATTGTGCAGATCGGCCCCGGAATCTGCCCGATTTGCGGGATGGCGCTGGAGCCGATGGACATCGTTGCCGGGGAACAGGCTGATCCTGAGTACGACTCGATGCGCAAGAGGCTATGGGTCAGCGCTGCGCTGTCGCTGCCGGTGTTGGTGCTTTCGATGGCGGGGGACGCGCTGGGCCTGCGCATCGATCCGGCGGTGAAAAATGGGATTGAGCTTTTGCTGGCGTCGCCGGTGGTGATCTGGGGCGGCTGGCCGTTTTTCGAACGATTCTGGACGTCACTGGTGAATCGCAGCCCGAACATGTTCACGCTGATCGGATTGGGGACGGGCGCGGCGTATCTTTACAGTGTGGCGGCAACGCTTTTCCCGCGAATATTTCCAGAGTCGTCTCGCGGAATGCATGGTGAAGTCGCGGTCTATTACGAAGCGGCGGCGGTGATTACCACGCTGGTGCTGGTTGGCCAGGTGCTGGAACTGCGAGCGCGGCAACGCACCAGCGGGGCGATTCGCGAATTGTTGCATCTGGCGCCGCAGACGGCTCACCTGGTTGCGAGCGGTGGTGACCACGACGTGCCGCTGGAGCAGGTGAAGCGCGGGGATTTGCTGCGCGTGAGGCCGGGCGAACGGGTGCCGGTGGACGGCACGGTACGCGAAGGAGCGAGCGCTGTGGATGAGTCCATGGTGACGGGAGAGCCGCTGCCGGTGGAAAAGCAGCCTGACGACAGCGTCACCGGCGGGACGCTCAATTCCAGTGGCAGCTTCGTGATGGTGGCTGAACGCGTTGGCAGCGAGACGTTGTTGGCGCGAATTGTCAAAATGGTCAGCGAAGCGCAGCGGAGCCGGGCGCCGATGCAGCGCCTGGCCGACAAGGTGGCGGGCTATTTCGTACCAGGAGTCGTGGCGGCGGCAGTTTTGGCGTTTCTCGGCTGGGAGTTTCTTGGCCCCGAGCCGCGATTCGCGCACGCGCTGGTCGCGGCGGTTTCGGTGCTGATCATCGCGTGTCCGTGCGCGCTCGGGCTGGCTACGCCGATGTCGATTATGGTTGCAGTCGGCCGCGGGGCGACGGCCGGCGTGCTCGTTCGGAATGCCGAAGCACTGGAAACTCTTGCGCGCGTGGACACGCTGGTGCTCGACAAGACGGGAACACTGACGGAAGGCAAGCCACGACTGGGGACGATTGTCGCGATCGAAGGGGGCGGCCTCTCCGAAGAAGGATTGCTGCAGTTAGCGGCAAGTGCGGAGCGATCGAGCGAGCACCCGTTGGCGCGTGCTACGGTCGAGGCCGCAAACGAAAGGCGCATCGATCTGGCGGAGCCTTCTGAGTTTCGCGCGAGTCCCGGCGGCGGGGTGGAAGCTCGCCTGCACGGCGCCCAAGTGCTTATTGGCTCCCCCAAATTCCTGCTGGAGCATGGCCGAATCTCGTCCGCAGATTCCGGCGGCAAGTCTATCTACACGGGTCTTGGAGTCGACGGCAGCGCGTCTACGTCTACGGTGTGCGTTGCCGTCAACGGAAAACTGGTTGGGATTCTGGAGTTCACAGATCTACTCAAGGAAACAACTCCCGAGGCGATCAAGGCTCTCCAAGCCGAGGGCCTGCGTCTCGTGATCCTCACCGGCGACCGGCGCGAATCAGCTGCAATTATTGCGAAGGAACTGCGTCTGACGGAGATTGAGGCCGAGGTGCTGCCGGACCAGAAGGCGGCAGTGATTGAGCGATTGAAGAAAGAAGGACGCGTTGTGGCCATGGCTGGAGACGGGATTAACGATGCGCCGGCACTGGCGGCGGCGGATGTTGGTATTGCGATGGGCACCGGCACGGACATAGCGATGGAGAACGCGGGAATCACGCTGGTCAAGGGCGATTTGCGGGGCATTGTGCGGGCGCGGCGGCTATCGCGGGCGACGGTTGGCAACATCAAGCAGAATCTGGCGTTTGCTTTCGTCTATAACCTGCTGGGAATTCCGATCGCGGCGGGGGTGTTCTTTCCCATTTTCCACTGGCTGCTTAGCCCGATGATTGCGAGCGCGGCGATGAGCTTCAGTTCGGTTTCGGTGATTAGTAATGCGCTGCGGTTGCGGGGGATTAGGCTGTAGAGCTTGTCTCGCCTGGTGGACATCCTGGGCAAATTGAAAGTGAGAGATGCCGCTGCAGCGGGCGGGGCAAGCCCCGCCCCTACAAACTCGTTTCTTTAGGCGAAGCTCCCGCAAAAATCTGAAAGCAGATCCCTCACCCACAAAAGGCGCCCTTCGCGAGATGCGCTCGGGGCAAGCGGGTTCGGGATGACAATCTTGAGGAGCCATCCTTAAATTCGGACCGGCGGATACCTGACCGCAGGCCACCCTTGTTCGTCTATAACCGATAGAGCGGGAACAATTTTGCGTGGAACTGCGTATCCATGTGCAGAAGGGCGATTGTAATCGGTCCCGGGGGTGGTTATGTCCAGTAATGGCAACGGTTTAACCAATGGAAAGGCAGCCAAGCGGCGCCGCCGGCGCATCATTATTGGGAGCGTTGCGGCGTTGATCCTGGTAGGCGGCGGGTATGGTGTTTACGCCGCACTGCGTCCGAACCACGAGATTGACCCCTCCAAACTGGCGGCTGCGGAACGCGGCGATCTGGCGAAGGTGGTCGTGGCTACCGGCAAGATTCAACCGCTCTCGAAAGTCGAAGTGAAATCCAAAGCCAGCGGAATGGTGAAGAAGCTATACGTGGATTACAACGACCGCGTAAAGCAGGGGCAGGTGCTTTGCGAACTGGACAAGGTGCAACTGGAGGCCGTGGTTCGCGAAGCGCTGGCGAATTTCCAGGCTGCGCAGGCGGCGCGCGACTCAGCGGCCGCCGCCATGGAACGGAATAAAGTGGATGCCGAAGGGCCCGACGTGCCGTTTCTGAAGCTGAACATGGAGCGCGCGGAGCAAATGTACAAAGACGGCGTGATGGCCAAGAGCGTTGTGGAGGACGCCCAGAAGAATTATCAGATGGCATTGAACAGGCAGATGAGCGCGCAACGCAACCTGATTGTATCGCGCGCGGAGATCGCCAAGGCCGAGGCGCAAGTGGCGCAAGCGAAGGCGGCGCTCGAAAACGCGCAAGAGGATTTGCGGAACTCAACGATCGTGAGCCCGATTGACGGGCTGGTGCTGTCGCGGGATGTGAGCGTGGGGGACGGGGTCAGTTCGATCTTGATTCTGGGTTCGCAGGCCACGCTGGTCATGACGCTGGGAGACACGAGCGAAGTCTACGTACAGGGTAAGGTGGACGAGGCGGACATCGGCAAAGTCTATCTTGGACAAGCGGCGCGAATCGTCGTGGAATCGTTCAAGGACAAGAAATATATCGGCAAAGTGACGCGCATTTCGCCGTTTGGCAAAGAAAAGGACAATGTGACGACGTTTGAAGTGCGCGTATCCATTTCCAATCCGACGGGCGAACTGAAAGCCAATATGAGCGCCAACGCGGAAATCGTGCTGGAAGAAAAGAAAAACGTGCTGATGGTGCCGGAAGCTTCGCTGATTTACGACAAGGACCGGAAAGCGTCGGTGGAGATCCCCGATGCGAAGGCGGAAAAGGGGAAGAAAAAGATTCCGGTGCAGCTGGGGATTTCGAACGGCGTGAAAACCGAAATTACGGCGGGGCTTAACGAAAAGCAGCAAGTGGTTCTGCAATAGCGAGGCGCAGATGACATTCCGCGACCTGCTGAGAGACACGATCGCCACCCTGCTGGCCCACAAGCGGCGAACTTTACTGACCATGTTCGGGATTGCGTGGGGCATTATTTCGATTACTCTCATGGTTGCGGCCGGAGAAGGGCTGGGCCGCGGCATCCAGAAACAACAGGAAAACTTCGGCAAAGACGTGATGATCGTGTTTTCCGGACGGACCAGCATGCAGGCGGGCGGCACACGTTCCGGGCGGGTGATTCATTGGATGGAAGACGACTACAAGCAGGTGGCTCTGGAAGCGCCCGCTTGCAAGTACGTGCTGCCGGAACTGGGCAACCATGTGCAGGTGCACAGCGCGTTCAACAGCGGCGACCTCATTACAGTGGGATCGCTGCCGCCGTTTACCGAGATCCGCAGCGTTGCGACGGCCGAGGGGCGATTCTACAACTATGAAGATAACGATGCGGCGCGGCGGGTGGCGTTTCTTGGCAGCGACACCAAGAAGCAGCTTTTCGCGGAACGAGAGGCGATCGGGCAGACGATTGAATTGAACGGGGTTCCCTACACCGTGATCGGGGTGATGAAGGCGAAGGATCAGAACTCGGATTACGACGGCGTAGACATCCGCAAGATTTTCATCCCATACGATTCGATGAAGCGGGATTTCCCGAACAAGCCGCCGGCGGTGGAGCATACGGTGGACCGGCTGTTGGTGGCGCCGTGGTCGCTGGAGACGCACCGGGATTGCGTGAAGCAGGTGCGTCGAACGCTGGGGCGGTTGCACAATTTCGACCCGCGCGATGAAGAGGCGGCGAGCATTTGGGACACGGTGAAGAATGCTGAGGCCAACCGGATGATTTTCGTGGGGATGGAGATTTTCATGGGCGCCGTGGGCGTGGCGACGATATTTCTAGGCGGGCTGGGCGTGATGAACGTGATGCTGGTCAGCGTGCGCGAACGCACCCGGGAGATTGGCGTCCGCAAGGCGTTGGGAGCCACGCGTGAATCCATCCTGAAGCAGTTTTTTCTGGAAACGGTGATCGTGGTGTTCATCAGCGGCGGCGTCGGCTTGATTGTTTCTTACGGCCTGTGTGGACTGGTGAACCTGCTGCCCACAATTCCGTATTTCGACGGCCTGGATGCCAGTTGGAAGCTTGCCGCGCTGACGGTCAGTTTGTTGGGACTAATCGCCGTGCTTTCCGCGTTGTACCCGGCGAATCGCGCCGCGTCGGTGGACCCGATTGAAGCGTTGCGCTTTGAGGCCGGTGGCTAATGCTGATTGAGATCTTCAAAGAGGCGTGGATCGCTCTGGGGCGGAATCGTGTGCGCAGTCTGCTGACGATGACGGGCATTTCTTGGGGCATTGTGGCGGTGACATTGCTGCTGAGTTACGGTTCAGGGTTTCGCAGCGTGCTGCTGTATACGTTTGAAGTCTTTGGAAAGGGAGCGGTGATCTGCTGGCCGGGCACCACGAGCGAGCAGGCAGGCGGAGAGCGGGCAGGCAAAGCGGTGCGATTCGAGCAGGAAGACGCGGATTGGGTGAAGGCGCAGTCGCCGCTCGTGAAACGCGTGACTTTGGAAACCGTGAAATACCGGGGCATCTCGCACGACGAGCGGCTCGCCGACAGTGCGGTTCGCGGCGTTTATCCGGAGTACGGTGAAATGCGCAACGAGGTACCGTCCGAAGGCAGGTGGATTACGGTGGATGATATTGCCGAACGCCGGCGGGTAGTGTTCCTGGGAGCCCGCCTGAAGAAAAAACTGTTCAGCGGGACGCCGGCCGTCGGCGAAACGATTCGCATCAATGGTGTGCGCTTTGCCGTCATTGGCACGATGGACACGAAATTTTCCGACAGCAATTATTTCGCGAGTGATGACGAATCCGCGTTCATCCCCTATCCGGCAGCGGCGGATATCTGGGATGCGCGGTATGCCAGCGTGATGGTGTTCGAACCCGTGGCACCCGAATTTGAAGCGCCGGCGATGCAGCAGTTTCGCGACGCCGTGGCGAACCGCCAGCACTTTTCGGCGAAAGACAAGCGGGCGATCACTATGTTTGGCCGCCAGGAGTTCAAGCCGATCTATGACGGCATCACGCTTGGGATCGAGGGCTTGTTGTTTCTGATCGGCTCGATGACACTGGCGATTGGCGGTGTCGGCGTGATGAACATCATGCTGGTTTCCGTGGACGAACGCGTGCGCGAAATCGGGCTTCGCCGCGCGCTTGGGGCCAGAAAGGCTCACATCCGCTGGCAATTCCTGTTGGAGGCGCTGGTGCTGACACTCGCCGCGGGCGCGATCGGGATGCTTTTGTCCGCGGCGCTGACGTCGGCGATTGGAACTCTGCCGTTTTTGGGTCCTGCGTACGAAGATGAATCGGGCAAAGTGGATATCCACCTGACACTGTCGGTCACAACGATGGTGCTCTCGAGCCTGATCCTGATTGTGGTTGGGGTAACCAGCGGATGGATGCCTGCGATGCAGGCGGCGAAACTCGATCCGGTGGAAGCGCTGCGCTACGAATAACGAAACCTCTGGCCAACTCGTTCGATTCCGTTTTTGTCTCCACTTTCGCTCATTGCCCTCCCTCGCCAAGTTGGGGCGAGTCTTCTCCCGCTGCTATAGTAGAGAAGAGAGGAATGTGTATTAATTAGCTCTCTCTTTGCGAGGAGAATCATGGATCGAAGGCTTGCAATCATTCGAATTTTCGCGGGGATGGCTGCCGTGGCTGCTTTGCTTGCCGGGGGGCGTTTCATCGAAGGGCATGCAGTCTTGAAAGAGAGTTCGCCCGCGGCGAACGCTACAGTCGTTGGCCCCGATGTAGCCATCACGCTGAAATACAACGTCCGGGTGGACTCGGCGCGTTCCAAGCTCCAACTATCCAGGCCGGACGAAAGCGTGGCCGAGTTGCCGTTGACGAAGCAGATTTCTCCCGACACATTGTCTTCGAAGGCTACCGGACTGACGCCCGGCGCTTACAAACTGCAGTGGCAGGTGCTGGCGCCGGATGGGCACATCACGCGCGGCGTGGTGCCGTTTTCCGTGAAGGCATCCTGAGCGCGGAATGGCGGACCTGCTTGGCATCTTCGGCTTCCTGGTGGTGCTGCTGCGAGCGGCAACGCTTTGCTGTCAAACGATTCTCGCCGGCGGGGTAATCTTTCTGTCGTTTGTGGCGGCGAACGAAAGTTTGAGGCCGGAAGAGTTGACGCGGCCGGGGTGGAAACTTATCCGCTGGAGTGGCGTGGGCCTCGCGCTCTGCCAAGTTGCCTTCCTGGTCGTCAATTCGCTGGTTCTGGGTAATTCCACCGACATTTCCGTTCGCGAGATGCTGGGAGCGAACTTTGCGATTGCGGGGATTGTGGCGATTGCGGCTTCGCTCGCTGTTGCCTTGTGGCCCGCAAGTCTGCAGAAAAGCGTTAACCGCGCCGTGCTTATCCCCGCGCTGCTGATTCTCGCCTCATCCGTGGTAACCAGCCATTCGTTTTCGCGGATGGAAGGGCGCGCGGTGCTTGTTGGATTGACGTCGCTGCACTATCTCGCCACGGCGAGTTGGATTGGCGGGCTGCCCTACCTGCTGCTGGCGATGAAACGCATTCCCGAGCAAGGCGTTCGGATCAGAATCAGCCGGCGATTTTCCGGG
>DASSGJ010000421.1:0-5985 GCA_035693545.1 Candidatus Acidiferrum sp. | reverse complement strand
CCGGGGTTGTGGGGCGCAAGACTGAGGGGATGTCCTTGTGTGCATGAATAGCTGCCCGCACGGGTGTCCCCCCTTTTGACCACGGCTCTCTCGCCAGGCCGTCTCGGAAATTCACAACTTGGAGGCAGTCATGAAACGTCTCATCGTTTCTTTGGTGAGCGCTGTAACGCTACTGGTGTTGGCAAACGGGGTCCAAGCACAGGACCTGCTAGTGCCGGCCGGGACGCTGTTGCAGTGCACTATGAGTGAGCCGAACTTCTCGTCGGCGACGGCGTCGGTGGGGGATCCGGTGTTGTGCCATCTGAAAAGCTTTCAGGAGTTTGGCCACACCGTGTTTCCACGGGGAAGCATGCTTGGCGGGCACCTGGAAGAGGAAAAGGACCCGGGCCATTTCGTGGGCAAGGGCTACCTGAAAATCACGTTCGATCGCGTAATCGTGCCGACGGGGGATGTTCCGCTGCCGGCAAAAGTGATCTCGGCGAAGGGCTACAAGGTAGACAAGCAGGGTGACATCAAGGGCAAAGGACACGCCAAGCGCGACGTCGTCGAGTGGATGATTCCGCCGCTGTGGCCGTGGAAAGTTCTGATGCTGCCGGCCCGGGGGCCGCGGCCGACGCTGAAAGGCGAAGAGCCGATGCAACTGCGCTTGATGGACGATATCGTGGTGCCGCGCAATCTGTCGGCGTCCATCGCGGTGCCGCGAAACTTATCGGGATTGGCCACGGCGCCGAGAAACATGCCGGTGTCCCTCGCGGCACCGAACAACTTGTCGTCTGCCGCCAGCCATCCGGACCGGCCTCCTTACGCCTCATCCAACATTCCCAAGCCGGGCGCATATACCGCTGCGCCTGAGCCCGGGGCAACGCAGCAATCCGGCATAACGGAAAACCGCGAGACGGTTGTCGCGAGCGAGAACATCGTTCCCGCGGCGATGACCGTGAGCGCCGATGCAACCGCGCCGGTGACGGATCTGCCCGCGGCGCGCGTAACCACGCTGGTGCTGAAGTCGAACCAGGTGCTGGAGGTAACCAAGTACCGGATCGACGGCGGCCAGTTGAATTACCACGATCTGAACGGCGGCGGGGGATCGGTGAGCATGGAGCAGATTGACTGGCTGCGGACCACGCAGATGACCGCGGAAGTGCGCTCGGTGGATTTGCCCGTAGTGGCCCGGCAGACGAATTAGCTGAAACAAACGAAAAAGTAACGTCCGGGTGCCGGCCCTGCGGCGCGAGCACGGAGGTGTGTGTGCGAAAAGCCGCATAAAACCTGGCATTTTGGAGTTTTTCTTTAAGTACGTAGAACATTTGGCACTCTGTTGACCGCGTGCGGTTATTAGCCAGTTCAACACACCCCCCTTTCTGGAATCTTGCGGAGTCAGAAAGCCACCAGCAAACTACGAATGCAGGTTTAGTACTCCTATGCCTCGCCGGGTGTCCCGGCTGGCATGTTTCCAAGGCAAGCGCTCCAGGTCAGTAAGTTGAGATGTACGGCGAAGCTTGGGAAGCAAACGGAGTAATGCAAGAGCCGCCTGCCAGGTCGAAGAGATCCCGCGCAGGATCAAGCTGCCTGAAGGCAAAGAATTACAAGAGGATGATTATGATCCCCAGCAAAAAGACATTGATGGTATTTGTCGCCGGCTTGGCGCTAGTGATTGGCGGCTGCAGCGGTATCAAAGGCGGCAGCACGACGGGTGGAGGGACCGGTGGAGGAACTGGCGGCGGAGGAACCGGAGGCGGCACGGGTGGAGGCACGACGGGGCCGTTTACTATCGGCGGTACTGTCGTAGGCCTGACCGGAACGGGCTTGGTACTCCAGGACAACGGGGGGGATAACCTGACGATCACACCGGGATCCGCGTCCATCCCATTCACCTTTGCCAAAGCCGTGAACGGGGCCTACTTTGTCACTATTTTGACGCAACCTTCCTCTCCGTCTCAGACCTGCAGTGTCAGCAATGGCTCCGGCACAGCCAACGGAACCGTGACAACTGTCCAGGTAAACTGCGCTGCCACTTATACGGTGGGCGGGACAGTCACAGGGTTGCAGGGGTCGGGTCTCGTATTGCAGGACAACGGCGGAGACAATCTCAAGATCAGTGGGACGGGAACAGTAAACTTCACCTTTGCGGCGCCTCTTCTCACCGGTGCCGCATACGCCGTAACGATACAGACCCAACCCACGAACCCTGCTCAAACTTGCACGCTCTCTAATGCCACAGGCAAAATTGTAGGCAGTGTGAACAACGTTCAGATCTCTTGCCCACAACCGAAGTTCCCGATTGGCGGCACCGTCGTCGGGCTAGTCGTTGGGCCGGGTGACACTATGGAATTGCAGGACAACGCCGGCGACAACCTATTCGTCACTGGCGACACTGTCTTTACCTTTCCGACGCAGTTTACCTTCGGCACAACCTACAGCGTCGATTTGTTCTTGCCTCCTTCGAGCCAAGTGCAAGGCTGCAACGTATTCAACGCGACGTCTGTGGTCAAGGGAATCGTTTCCAACGTACTCGTCGATTGCCAGCACAACGATTGGGCCTGGATGTTTCCCGGGACGGCAGCTCCCCAGATCAACACCTATGGAACCGCCACGCTACCCACCTGGACGGCGGGAACTCCCATTCCGACGCCACCATTTGTAGTTCCTAACGGGAATACACCGGGTGGCAGGGACTTTGCCATGGCCTGGACCGACAAGAATGGGAGCCGCTGGTTGTTTGGTGGTATTGGCTTTGAGGTCATCCATCCCAGTACGGATGGCATACCCGGTTATTTGAACGATATGTGGGTCTGGCCAACGATTCCAAGCTCAGGACAGGATGATGGCTGGTGGCTGCCGGGCGGATGGGTCCCTGCCAATCTGCCGATTACCCATAACACCCTTTCGAATAGCTACGCCGCAGATACAACTTCGCTTCAACTGAAGGGACTCGGGGCCAATTACGGCACTCTGGGTGTCGGTGTATCATGCGCCTCAACCTCTTCCTGTACCCGGCCCGGCTCCCGCTGGGGTGGCATTACGTGGACCGATAGCACGGGCAATCTCTGGATGTTTGGCGGCCAGGGTGTGGATGGGTCGGGAGGTGTTTCACTCCTCAACGATCTGTGGGAGTTCGACCTCACATCTGGTCCATGTTCATTCGATACGGCAACAGGTACTGGCATTTTTACGAATTGCAAGTGGATATGGCAGGGAGGCTCGACCAACGGCAATCAGGCCACGGTCAACACTTTTCCGGGCGGACGCTGGGGCGCAGCAAGTTACACCGACTCCGCCGGAAACGTTTGGATGTTTGGAGGGCAGGGCTTTGATTCAACAGGCAACGTCGGGCTTTTGAACGATCTCTGGGAATACAGCGCTGGCACATGGACCCTGGTTTCCGGCACCACGACGGGCAACCAAAACGGTGCGTACCCCGCTTCGGTCGGAACGGGCGGCGCAGCCTTTACACCCGGCGGGCGCCAAACGGCGGTCCTGTGGGTCGATTCCACCGGAAAGATCTGGCTCTTTGGCGGATTCGGCTTGGATTCTCAGGGCACCAGCGGTGGCCCCGGACAGATTGGATCGGTCCTCAACGATCTGTGGAAGTTCGATCCAGGGGCAAGCCAATGGACTTGGGTTTCCGGCAGCAACGTAGCCAACCAGAATGGCGTGTACGGAACGCAAGGCATTTCGAACGCCACAACCAATGCTGCGGCGACAAACGTTCCCGGCTCGCGATGGGGAGCGATGGGTTGGGTCAACCCCGATGGTAACCTGTTCCTTGTTGGAGGCTTCGGATACGGTTCCCAGAATACAGTGCCTACCGGCTTCCTGAACGACGTATGGGAATATCAGCTGAGCACAGGCGAGTGGATTTGGTGGAAGGGTTCTATCGATGTGAATCAACCCTCAACTTACATCTCGAGTCCGGTCAGCTACTTTCAGCTGAACTACACAAATAACGCCATTGGATCGAGGCGAGGCGCGGCACACTGGGTACCAAACTCAACTGGGTATGTCTATATGTTCGGGGGCGAAGGCTACGACTCTACGGCCGGAGGTCCCTACGGCGCACTCAACGATGTCTGGCGGTACCTGCCGTTTCCGACGAACTAGGCTAGACCGGCGGTTTCCGCCAAGGTCCGGTGAACCGAATTTGCAACGAACTCACAGCTTAGTTTGAGACTAGAGCGGCCGGAAATTCGAAGGAATTTCCGGCTGCTTCCTTTGTATTGTGCGTTACGCTGGCCGCAACGGGTCGCAAACGGGCATCATGTATAATTGAGGTCAGGGGAAATCAGCAGAAAATGGGTCTGGTACGGCAAAAAGGGAAAGCGTCGGCGGTAACCCGGCGCAAGCGGCGGCTGCGGTTTTACCGGACGCGGCTGCGCGAACTGAAGATGATCGCGAAGGCGCTGGTGTCCACGAAGCATCCGGTGCTGGTGCACATTATTCCGATGCGGCGCTGCAACCTGGATTGCGGGTATTGCAACGAGTACGACGACGTCTCGAAGCCGGTTCCGCTGGAGGAGATGAAGCGGCGGCTGGATACCCTGGCCGCGATGGGCACCTCCGTGATTACCATCAGCGGGGGCGAGCCACTGATGCACCCCGACCTGGATGAGATTATCCGGCATATTCGCGACCGCGGAATGATCGCCGGGCTGATCACCAACGGGTTTTTCCTGAACAAGGAACGCATTGAGCGGCTGAATGACGCGGGACTGGAGCACCTGCAGATCAGCATTGATAACGCGGCTCCCGACGAGGTTTCGAAGAAGAGCCTGAAAACATTGGACGGGCGGCTGGAAATGCTCTCGGAATGGGCGGAATTCCAGGTAAATATCAATTCGGTGCTGGGCAGCGGGGTGAAAAACTCCGAGGACGCGCTGACGATCGCGCACCGCGCGCTGGAACTGGGATTTACAAGCACGGTCGGCATCATCCACGATCACGACGGGCAGCTGAAGCCGCTGGCGGAACGCGACCAGGAGATTTTCGAAGAGATTATGACGCTGGGGAAGCGCTCGTACTCGCGCTTTAACCAGTTTCAGCACAATGTGGCCAAGGGACGCGAGCACGACTGGAAGTGCAGGGCTGGATCGCGTTATTTGTACATCTGCGAGGACGGCCTGGTGCACTGGTGCTCGCAGCAGCGCGGCTACCCGGGGATACCGCTGGCGCAGTACACACCGGAAATGCGCCACCGGGAGTACCTGACGCACAAGGGTTGCGCGCCGCGGTGCACAGTGAGTTGCGTGCAGCAGGTGGGGATTCTGGACAACTGGCGCTCGCCACAGACGCTGCAGCCGATGCCCGCGGTGGTGCCGGCGAAGAGCGACCTGGTGCAGATCGCGAAGTAAGAGAGAATTTCACGACATAGAACCAAGCGACGGAATCGGAGAGAAATGGAACCTGGCGCCCTTGAGAAGGGGCGCCTTTTTGCTTTCTGGAGTTGCTGGCTGCGAACAGGCCGGGCCGGCGCCGGTTGACGATGTTCGGTGGTTTTTCAAAAATATGGGTATGCCACAGGGTGCGATCGAGATCGAGAATCTCTCGAAGGAATACCCGTACGGCTTCCTTCACCTGAAACGGAAAAAATCACTCGAAGACCTGAGTATGAGCGTGGAGGACGGCGAAGTTTTCGGCTTTCTTGGCCCGAATGGAGCCGGCAAGTCCACCACCATCAAGCTGCTGATGCGATTGATTTTCCCGACCTCGGGAACGGCGCGGATTCTGGGAAAATCCATTGATGACGTTTCGATGCACAGCTCCATCGGCTACCTGCCCGAGCAGCCTTATTTCTATGATTACCTGACCGCGCACGAGGTGCTCGATTACTTCGCAAGGTTTCATGGATTGACGGCCAACGACCGGAAGAGCCGCGTGCAGGCGATGCTGAAAAAGGTGGGGCTGGACACGGCGAAAAAGATTCAATTGCGAAAGTATTCGAAGGGCATGCTGCAGCGCGTCGGGGTGGCGCAGGCGATCCTTCACGAC
>DASSGJ010000420.1:0-10359 GCA_035693545.1 Candidatus Acidiferrum sp. | reverse complement strand
GACGTGTACTCGTTCCTGTTTTACAATTTGGGCGTTACGCCGAAATACTGAGGCGCGGTGATGCAAATTGGGAAGCCTCATCCCTGAAGGGATGAGCTACAGGTTTTCTTTGCCCACTTGCGGTAGACTGCGGGACGCATGTTTTGTCCGCAATGCAATGCCGAGTACCGACCGGGCTTCACACGCTGTGCCGATTGCGGCGTGGAGCTGGTGAATGATCCGCCGGAGTACGCGCTGGCCAGCCAGCGGCCTGCTGCCGATCCGGGCGATCCGAATGAAGACCCGTTCTGCTCGTTCTGGAAGGGCGAGGACGCGCGGGTGCACGCGGAGCTTTGCGAAGTGCTGGAGGAAGCCGGGATTCCGCACAAGACCGTGTTTCGCCGCGATCACCTTTTCAATTTTCACAATTATCCTGGGTATGAAATTGGGGTTCCGTTTTCGATGTATGAAAGAGCGGAGGGCGCAGTGAAAGAAGCATTCGGCCCTGACGAGGGGAAGGATGCTGGGAGCCAGGAACTTAAGAAACTGTATGATGGCATTGCCACACGGTTCTTGCAGCCGGCTGAAGAGCCAATTCCCTTAACGGCGGAAGAGATTCCGGGCCCGCCGAGCGCGGGCGATGAGGCGGATTGGTATCCGGAAGATGCGACCACCAGCGTGTGGTCGACGGATGCGAGCGAGCCCAGCGATTTCCTCGTTGCGGCTTTGCATGAAAATGGAATCAACTGCCGGGTAGACCAGCAGGGGACTCGTGCGAAGCTCTACGTTCTGCCGCACGACGCCGCACGCGCTCGAGAAATCATCCGCGAGGTGGTGGAAAGTGAGCCGCCGGAGTGAGGCAGCCACTGGCAACGAAGGATCTACACTTTTCCGTCGCGGCGAGATAGATTAGGGACCCTTTCGTCTGCCGCGGAGGCTTTTATGAAGCAGGCTGCGGTGGGTTTCCGGGTGCATTCGGGATGGAGTGCGCTCGTTGCGGTTTCTCTTGAAAAAGATGGGCCGATTGTTTTGAGCCGCGAGCGGGTTCATCTGGTCGAGACATTCATTTACAAATTCAGGCAGCCGTATCATACGGCGGAAAGAATGCCGCTGGAGAAGGCGCGGGTGTTCGTGGGGGAGTCGCTTGCGGAGGCGAAGCGGCTTGCTTGTGGTGCGCTTCGTTCGACGCAGAAAGAGATGGGGAGCAAAGGATATGAACTGGCGCGGGGCGCGCTTTTGCTGGCATCGGGGAAGTCGCTGCCAGGGCTGGAGAATATTTTACGGTCGCATGCGCTGATCCATACGGCGGATGGAGAGCATTTTCGGGAAGCGCTGCGGCGGGCTTGCGAGGATTGCGGCGTGGAGATGGCGAGCTTCAGGGAGCGGGAGTTGGTGGAGCGTGGGGTGAAGACGCTGCGGATGAGGCGAGACGGGCTGTTGCGGCGATTGACGGAGTTGGGGAATGGCTTTGGGTCTCCCTGGACGCAGGATGAGAAGTATGCGGCGCTGGCGGCGTGGCTTGCGTTGGCCGAGGCAGAGTAGAACTTCCGTGCGGTTCCCTGCGGCTTGACCCATTGCTCCGACTCGTGTTTCCTTTACTTGCGGCTGAGAATTGACTGGAGGATGCGTGAGTCTGGAATTGATCAAGACGGTGGCGGTGCTTGGTGCGGGGACGATGGGGAACGGCATCGCGCACGTGTTTGCGCGGGCGGGGTACAACGTGATTTTGCGCGATGTGCAGGAGAGTTTTCTGCAGCGCGGGATGGAGACGATCGGGAAGAACCTGGACCGCGAGGTGAAGAAAGGGAAGTTGACGGAGGCGGAAAAGCCGCAGGTGCTGGCGCGGGTGAAGCCGGTGACGGACTTTGCGGCGGTGGCGGCGGCGGATTTCGTGGTGGAGGCAGTCCCGGAGAAGCTGGAGATCAAGCGGGCGGTGCTGACCGAGGCCGACAAGCTGTTGCGGCCGGAAGTGATTCTGACGAGCAATACTTCTTCGATTGCGATTACTACTTTGGCGGCGATGACCAAGCGGCCGGAACGGTTTGTGGGGATGCATTTCATGAATCCGGTGCCGGTGATGACGCTGGTGGAAGTGATTCGGGCGCTGCAGACGAGCGACGCGGCATTTGCCACTACGATGGAACTAGCCAAAAAGTTGGGGAAGACGCCGGTGGCGGTGAATGATGCGCCGGGTTTTGTATCGAATCGCGTGCTGATGCCACTGATTAATGAGGCGGCTTATACGGTGATGGAGGGTGTGGCTACGCCCGAAGCGGTGGACCAGGTGATGAAACTGGGGATGAATCACCCTATGGGGCCGCTGGAACTTGCGGATTTTATTGGGCTGGATGTTTGCGTGGACATTATGCACGTGCTGCTCGACGGCCTCGGCGACCCCAAGTATCGCGCTTGCCCCTTGCTGAAAAAATACGTCGCCGCGGGCTGGCTCGGCCGCAAATCCGGCCAAGGATTCTATAAATACTAAAACTTACATATCAGTTACTATATGGTCCTGGAAATCCATTTTTGAATGGGTTATACTGTATCCAGATTTTGGAGGGGATTCATGACCGCCTTGGAATCGCAAAAAACGGTAAAGATTCGCGGCCGTGTTCTTGGATACTTCCAGCATGATCGGGAACCAGTTGATCTCACCAGCATACTCGACGCTATGCAAAACGAAGTCGATGATGTTTCCGATTCGGAAGTGCGCGACGTAATCCTGAGGTTGATCGGCAGCGGAAAACTCATGTATACACCCGACATGAGGATTTCCCTTGGAAAGTAAGCCCGAAGACAGTCCCCCGCATCCCGCCAGTCGAACCGAAAGATATCTTCCGGAAGATGCTCGAGATAGGCGTACCGACGCAGAGCGCGACAGAGATCGTGTGCTGTATTCGGCGCAATTTGCACGGTTGGCCGAAATCACTCAAGTCATTTCTCCTGAGAATGGTTATGTGTTTCACAACAGGCTTACCCACTCGCTAAAAGTAGCTCAGATCGCTCGCCGTATTTCCCAGAATCTGCTTGCGCAAAACAAAATCCTTGCACGGGAGAGGCCTGATCTTCCTGACGTTGCCGAAGCGGCGGCCCTCGCCCACGACCTTGGACATCCCCCATTTGGACATGCAGGAGAGAAGGAACTAAACAGACTTGTCCAAGATGCCGGATTGCCAGACGGTTTTGAGGGCAACGCGCAGTCTTTTCGGATTTTGACGAAATTGGCAGCAAGCGATGCTCTTACGACATCGGTTGAGCCGAATACGAACGAGGAATATGAGGACTCGGTTGCGGGACTTAACTGGAGTCGTCAATGCTTGGATGCAATGATGAAATACCCTTGGGGACATGGCGAGAACCCCAACTCTAGAGAGGAGAAATGGGGTTTCTACGATTCCGAGCGCGAAGTAGCTGAATGGGTCAGAAAGGGCAACCCAGCGTTTAGTAGAAGTCTTGGCGCAGAGATCATCGATTGGGCGGACGATATCACCTATGCGATACACGATCTGTTGGATTTCTTTCGCGCTGGAAGTATCCCGATTGAGAGGTTACGAGGAAATCTTAGCGTAGAATACCTCGAATTCATGAACGGAGTTTTTAGACGGAAACCCGATTGGACCTCCTCAAGAGAGGAATACAAGAGTGCTCTCACCGGAATTGTAGAAAATTTCCCGTTTACCGAGCGGGTGCGATTTGTAGATTCATCGGAACACCGCCGTTTGCTGTACCAGTTTTCTACCGATAGAATCCGCACCTACGTGGACGCTATCAAAAGCGAGTCTAGTCCGACGAACCCGGAACCAGTTGTGACAATTGAGCGGAGCGCGCGCAGGCAGGTCGATATTCTCAAGCAGTTTACCTGGCATTACATAATTGAAAAACCGGATCTAGCAATGCCTCAGGCAGGCCAACGGAAGGCGATACGAACGGTTTTTCGCAAACTATTACTTGCAGCCCGAAGAAGAGAAATGCATTTGTTCCCGATCGCCGTACAGGACGGGTTCAAGGAATCCGAGGTCGAGAAGTTTTTTGGAAGCGGCCGCAATTCTGAGATTCGAGTGGTTGCCGACTATATCGCCGGTATGACAGAGAAAGAAGTTATGCGCGTTTTCCGAACACTGGAGGGTCAACGGTAACTTAAGGCGAACATGAGGCGAAAATAATGTTTGCTTTTGTTTCGCCTTTGGCGTAGTGTGGGCCATCAGGTTTTCAACAGGTGGCCCATGGCCCAGACCCGGTTGGATGTTCTAAGCTGCGTCGAACATGAGAGACTCGCATTTGAGCTTCTTGAGGTGCGTACCCGCGGGCAGTACTTGACCCGGCTGCGCGGCATCAGCCGCGAAGAGCAAGCCGAGTGGGACCGGCGGGAGCGCGCGGCACTGGCGCAACTGGTGGATCACGAACTGGAGCATGGCTGCGGCCGATGAAAGCCTTTGCAGTGCGGAAGGAAAACCAGGGGTAGCATTGCCAGATACGAAATGGTAATATTCCGTTATCGTAACGTATCGGGACAGGCCGCGGCGGATTTTCCCCCGCCTGCCTGGCAAGGTGCTGCACCGGCCCATTCGCGAAATTCCTAATTTCCTCGACCGAGGTGTGAAATGACAGACGAAAAAGCAAAATTGCTGGAAGCGGCGATATCGCAGATCGAGAAGTCGTATGGCAAGGGATCGATCATGCGGTTGGGCAGCAAGGATGTGCTGGTGCCGGTGAACGTGATTCCTTCGGGGTGTTTATCCATTGACGCGGCGCTGGGAGTGGGCGGCTTCCCGCGCGGGCGCGTGATTGAGATTTACGGGCCGGAATCGGGCGGTAAGACGACGATGACACTGCACGTGATTGCCGAGGCGCAGAAGCTGGGCGGGCAGGCGGCGTTCATCGACGCGGAACACGCGCTGGACCCGGTGTACGCGCGGAAGCTGGGCGTGGACGTGGACAACCTGCTGGTGTCGCAGCCGGATCATGGGGAGCAGGCGCTGGAGATTGCGGAGACGCTGATTCGTTCGGGTGGCGTGGACATTGTGGTGGTGGACTCGGTGGCGGCGCTGGTGCCGAAGGCGGAACTGGAAGGCGAAATGGGCGATCCGCAGATGGGCTTGCAGGCGCGGCTGATGTCGCAGGCGCTGCGGAAGCTGACGGCGATTGTTTCGAAGTCCAAAACCTGCCTGATTTTCATCAACCAGATCCGCGAGAAGATCGGCGTGATGTTCGGCAATCCGGAAACGACGACGGGCGGGCGGGCGCTGAAGTTTTACGCTTCGATGCGCGTGGATATCCGGCGCATCCAGGCGATCAAGGATGGCGATCGCGTGGTGGGTTCGCGGACGCGGGCGAAGGTGGTAAAGAACAAGGTGGCGGCGCCGTTCCGCGAGGCGGAGTTTGACATTCTGTACGGCGAAGGGATTTCGCGCGAAGGCGATTTGATCGATCTTGGCGTGGACAAAGGTGTGCTCGAAAAATCTGGAACATGGTTGAGCTATGGCGGCGAGCGCATGGGCCAGGGCCGCGAGAATGCGCGGAACTTCCTGAAAGAGAACAAGGACATCCGGGATAAACTGGAAAACGCGCTGCGCAAGAAGATGGAAATTCCGGTTTCCGGGCAGAACTCAGCAACGAGCACCCCAGGTGCAAATGGTCACGCCAACATTGCGGCGGAAAAGGCTCCGCTGAAAGCCGCGGCTGCGGTGGCTTCGGCGGACAACAAAGCGCGCCCCTCGCGTTAGCGAAATCACGGGCGAATCAAACGCGGGCGTTGCACTAGAATGGTGCATCGCCCGCTTTGTTTTGTGGCGTCTCAAAATGTGAAATCTAAGGAAATTCCGGGCTTATGGGCACTGACTTTCCCATGTCCAAAGGGGCAAGCCTGCCCGAGTGGGCTGGCCAGCGGTGCAACGTTCATAACAAAGCACATAGGCAAGTACTGGTCCTCATTATCTATTGCGTGGGCATCCCGGTTCCCCGTAGACTACGTCTCAGTCTGCGAGCCCTGAAAAGCTTGCGGATGAGAAGAACCCGCTGAGACTGTGTTCAATGCAATGTAATCCTGCATGGCACACTGAGGCTCGCGGAAGCATCGAATGAGCGGAAGTTTGACCAAGGATTGGAATAAGAGTAGATTTCCACTCATTCCATACTAGGACTACTAAGAACTGCTCCAGATTGGGACGGAATGATCAAGGAACTGGGAAAAACCATTCTTGCGGGCATGCTGGTGGGCTCACTGGCCATGCCGGTGCCTGCTGCGGAAGCCGCTGCGATTACAGCTGCGAAATCTTCGGTGAAGTCCGTGAAGTCGGCTTCGCGGAAGCGGCTGGCACCATCGCGGTATCGCGGATATGCGCCGACGTATGCGGATTCGATCAGCGCGGATGATCCGACCTTTGACGATCCAGTTGTGCGCCAGGCGGTGGTGGATGCGCTGGGCCGCTACAACGGATCCGTTGTTGCCGTGGACCCGAATACGGGACGCATTCTTTCGGTTGTGAATCAGAAGATTGCTTTCAGCGACGGTTACATTCCCTGCTCGACGATCAAGCCGACGATCGCGGTTGCGGCGTTGGAAGAAAATGTGATCACGCGCGACACCATGCTGAAGGTGGGCCGCCGGAAATACATGAATTTGACTGAGGCGCTGGCGCACTCGAACAACACGTTTTTTGAAGAACTCGGCCGGCGGATGGGATTTGACACGGTTTCGCGCTACGGACGTTTGCTCGGGCTCGGCGAACTTGCCGGCTACAATCTGCCCGACGAGCATCCGGGATCGTTCCCCACACAGGCGCCGGCGTATGGCGGCGTGGGCCGCATGTCGAGCTTCGGCGAAGGAATTCAGGTGACGCCGCTGCAACTGGCGGCACTGGCCGCGGCATTCGCAAACGGCGGGACACTTTATTATTTGCAGTATCCACATTCGCAGGAAGAAGTGGATGCTTTCCAACCGAAGGTGAAGCGCGACCTGAACATCGGCAACGTATTGCCGGAAGTTCGGGAAGGCATGCTGGCGGCGGTGCTTTATGGCACCGGGCGGCTGAGCGCGGATCCGGGCGGGGAAGAGACTCCGCTGGGGAAGACCGGAACTTGCGATGACCACGTGAATCCGTCGAGGATCGGCTGGTTTCTCAGCTATGCGGACGAGGCGCATCCGCGGATTGCCTTGGCAGTTTTGTTGCGCGGGAACACACGGCGCGTGAAAGGCCCAACGGCCGCACAAGTCGCCGGGCGTATTTACCGGACATTACGGCAGCAGAATTATTTTGGCGAAACGGCGAGTGCTGCGCCGATGAAGCCCATTTCCACCGGCAAGTAGTCCAAGCGAAAACCCAACCGAGTCGAATCGATTTCCCTACGGGTTTCTTTTCCATTCACAGAGCGAAGCAAGAGGGAGGGGCAAGCCCCTCCCCTACAACGAGCTAGTTGTTGGTGCGCTGCGGGCGCGGCTTTACGTGAATACTGATCACCGGTTCGCGCAGAGAGCGCAGGGCTTCGAAGCAGGAGTCGCAGAGTTCGAGGCAGAGCTGGTCTTCACTTTTTGCGTGAAAGGTGTGGTGGCATTCGTAGCAAGTGGAGTAAGCCGGGCGCTGGCGTTGTTCCCTGACGTGAATTTCTGGATGGATTTCGAGCACGTTCATAAAATCTCCCCCGTAAGTATAGGGGCATGCGCGATGCCAGATTGGGATATTTGTCTGGGTTGCAGGGAAAGGACTTAGAGCAAATGGCCAGAGCCTGCTGGGTGAATATTCCCAAATATCCCGGAAGAACGCGCAGGGGTTCTTTTTGAGTCTCGCGACTGGGCCGCTTCGAATGGTCATTGGCGCACAGGGCCGAGACTGTAAAAGCGGGAGCAGGGCTCCCCTTCGGCAAGCTCAGGGCATGCCGCACTCCAAAGGGGATTGCGGATTGGTCGCAGGGTCGCTGATTAAGATTTGACGTGCGGGGCGCGGTAAGACAAAACGTTAGCGTGTAGTTTGTGATGGGCAGCACATCGGTTGCGTTTTACCGCGGCAGCGCGGGGAATTAGCAAGCAGGTGGGGGAATCGTGAAACGACGTTTGGGGATCATTGTGGGTGTGCTGGTGGCTGCGGGTGTGGTTGTGGACGGGCGAGCCATCCTGAAGCGTCGTGCAGCGGAGGATGAATTTCAGCGCCAGGTGGAACTGGCGAAATTAGAGAGTGCGCGAATCCGGGCCGAGGTTGTGCTGGCCAGGGCGAAGAATATGCCCCGGGGCGAGAATCTCGCTGCTGCACTGCAACAGTTTGGATTGTCCGCGACTGAAGTGAACGATGCCACCGCCGCCGCCCAGCGCGCTTACAACCTGCGCCAACTTCGAGCGGGTAACGCGATCACGGTGGGCCGTTCGGTGGAAGGCACGCTGCGGGAAATCAACTATAAGATTGACGCGGACCGGATGCTGCACATCGTGCCGCAATCGCAGGGATTTTCGGCGGAAGTGAGAGAGATCCCGACGCGTACGGAAGTGGCAGTGGTTAACGGGCGGCTGGAAGATTCGCTGTTCAACGCGGTTGAGGACGCGGGAGAGTCGGCCGAAGTGGCCATGCGGATGGCGCAAATCTTCGGCTACGACCTGGATTTTTACACGGACCCGCGGAGAGGGGATACATTCCGCCTGGTGGTCGAAAAGAAAAAGTACGAACACGGAGAAACCGCGGGTTACGGGCGGATCCTTGCAGCGGAGTACGTGAACGGATCGAGGAAATATCAGGCGCTGCTATTCCATGATCCGGCGGGCCGTCCGGCGTATTACACCGCGGAGGGGAAGTCGCTTCAGAAAGCGTTTCTGCGTTCGCCATTGAAATTTGGCGCGCCGGTGACTTCGCATTTCAGTAAGGCAAGATTTCATCCCATCCTGAAGACGTATCGGCCACACCTGGGAACGGATTATGGGGCGCCGACGGGAACGCCTGTGCAGACAATCGGCAGCGGGCGGGTGATGTTCGCCGGCCGCAAGGGCGGAGACGGAAACATGGTGCACGTAGCGCACAGCAACGGATACGAGACCTACTATCTGCACCTTTCGAGGATATTTGTGCGTAGCGGAGAGCGGGTGGAGATCGGCAAAACGATCGGGTTGGTCGGCATGACGGGCCTGGCGACCGGGCCGCACCTGGATTTTCGTATCGCGCAAAAGGGCCAGTTCCGGAATTTTGAGACGTTGGGATTGCCGCCGTCTGATCCCGTGAATAAGAAGGATTGGGCAGAGTTCGCCAGCGTGCGCGAAAAGTGGCTGCCGGTGATGGAGCAGAGCGCGCCGATGCAGGCGCAAACGCAGGTCCCTGGCAATCCGACTACGCGGTAGTTGCGCAGATTACGCTGTTTGAATCACCTGGCCATGAAAATTCTTCACGCTCGGAACTTCCGGCGCGATGTATCACCGCGTCTGCCTGAAGCATCTATCAACCAAATCTGGTTCTAGCCGAATTCAGCTTCCCAAGTTACATTGGCCCCTGGAGGCAACCATGTCCATTCGACCTGTAAAGCGGCTTGTCAAAGCGAAGCCGACGCGCGAAGGGGCGGGCGTGCACCTGCGCCGGGCGTTCGGTTTCGGAAACACGTCGGATTTTGATCCGTTCCTGCTCCTGGATGATTTCCGGAACGATGTGCCGGAGGATTACCTGGCGGGATTTCCGTGGCACCCGCACCGGGGCATCGAAACGATCACTTACGTGCTGGCCGGAACCGTGGAGCACAAGGACAGCTTGGGGAATCACGGGGCGATAGCGCCGGGCGACGTGCAATGGATGACCGCGGGCCGCGGAATCATTCATCAGGAGATGCCCAAGGGCGACGAAGTGGGACGCATGCACGGGTTCCAGTTGTGGGCGAATCTGCCGGCATCGCAGAAGATGACGCCGCCGCGGTATCAGGAAGTGAATGCGCCGGACATACCGGAAGTTACGGACGACGACGGGACGAGCGTGCGGATTGTTTGCGGAACATTCTGGGGAAAGAAAGGGCCGGTGGACGGGATTGCCACGGATCCCATCTACATTGATGTGAGCGTGCCGCCGGGCAAGAGCAAAGTGCTTCCCGTGGAGACCACGCGGCATGCCTTTGCTTATGTTTTCTCGGGGACGGGGAAATTCTGCAACGCTTCGGAACCACTTTCTGTTCCCACGGAGTCGGTAGGGTGGCTGGATACGAAACCGCCTTCCGAGGCGGACAACCGATCGCTGGTGCTATTCGATCGCGGGGATGAAGTGATGGTGCAGGCGGGGGACGATGGATTGCGATTCCTACTGGTATCGGGGAAGCCGTTGCAAGAGCCCGTCGCGTGGTATGGGCCGATCGTGATGAATTCGCAGGCGGAATTGCGGCAGGCGTTTGACGAGCTGGATCGCGGGACGTTTTTGAAGGGCGAGAAAT
>DASSGJ010000419.1:0-2976 GCA_035693545.1 Candidatus Acidiferrum sp. | reverse complement strand
GGTGATGAGGATTTCGTCCGGGAGTTCAAGGAACGCAGGATCGAAGCTGCCCTCGATGACGTGGGGAAACTCGTTGAGATAGGCGACCAGTTGCAGCAGGTCGGGATCCGGGTGGACGTGGAAGCCGGTGCGCTTCACATAGGCGGTGAGTTCGCGCTCGATCTTTTCACGGCGTTCGGCGGGACGGACGATGACGCCGTTGGCGCGAAGTTTCTTTTCGTAGTCGGCGAAGCTGGTGACGCGGATCTGCGGCTTGCCGAGGAAGCGATGGCCAACGGTGGTGTCGCCGGCGGTGATTCCGCCGAAGGAGAACTTCAATGGCTTGCCGTCGAGAACGCCGAGGAGCCAGCGAATGGGGCGAATGAAACGTGCGCCTTCGAGGCCGGTCCACGTCATGGTGCGGGGCCAGGGGAGGTCGTGGATGACGCGAGGCAGAATTTCGAGAAGGAGTTCCTGAGCGGTGCGGCCGCGCCTGGTGACTTTCGCGGCGACGTATTCACCCTTGGGGGTTTGCACCAGATAGAGCTGGTAGAGCGCAACGCCCTGGCGTTCGGCAAAGCTGACGGCGGCGCGAGTGGCGGCACCATTCGCATCGTAGGCGACGGACTTCGGCGGGCCGGTCACTTCGTTTTCGACGTCGGCTTGCTTGGCGACGAGGCCGCAGACCCAGGCGGTGAGGCGGCGGGGTCCGCCGAAGGTTTCAATGGTGACACCCTGCTGATAATTTTCGGCGGCGAGGTGGCGTTCGAGGATGGCCTGAAGTTCAGTGACGGCGCGGGGGAGCATGCCGGCGGGAATTTCTTCGGCGCCGATTTCAAAGAGGAGTTCGACGCGGGGGTCGGGTTTGGTGGCGGGCTTGGGCATGGACGAAATACGTTTAGTTCCCTTCTTGGCAGGGGTCATTGGGACACCGCCGATTCTGCACGTCGGAAAGAAGGCGGCGTAAAGCCGCCCCTACACGCGGACGCCGGCGAAAATGTCGGCGCGCCGACATTTAAAGTATTACTTGAAGGTTTTTCGAATGGGTTTGGCTTTAGGGCGAGCACGGTTTTTGCGTTCCAAAATGGGAATGGCGTGGTGGACTTGGTTGCGCTCTGAAAAGCCTTACCCCTGAAGGGGTGAGCTACAGGGAATGTCGGCGCGCCGACATTGAAAGTAATACTTGAAGGTACGTTCATGCGCGCACCCCGGGTTTGGGAGCGGCGCCGGTGGCCTGCTCCAAGTAAGCGGCGGCAGCGCGGCAAGAGAGGGTGCGGACACGTTGCATGAGGGCGGCGCGTTCGGTGGCGGAGATGACCCCGCGGGCGTCCATTAGGTTAAAGAGGTGCGAGCACTTGAGGCAGTGGTCGTAGGCAGCGAGGATTGGGAAACGCTTCAGGGCGGCGGGAGAGGCGCCTACGGTTTCGTCGCGCTTCTTCCAGGCGTCGAGGAGCTCCTTGGCTTCCTTTTCGTGCAGCTCGAATTCGGAGCGCAGGGCTTTGGCGTCGCTGCGGTCGAAACTGTACTCGGAGAGTTGCTGCTCTTCGGCGAGGCGGATGTCGCCGTAGAGTTTGTCGGCGGTCCAGCGAATCTGGTAGACGCTCTCGACGTCCTGGAGGAAGGCGCAGATGCGTTCGAGGCCATAGGTGATTTCGACGGAGATGGGGTCGAGATCAATGCCGCCGCTTTGCTGGAAGTAGGTGAACTGGGTGATTTCGAGGCCGTCGAGAAGTACCTGCCAGCCGATGCCCCAGGCGCCGAGCGTGGGCGATTCCCAGTTGTCTTCCTCGAAGCGGATGTCGTGGGCTTTTAGGTCAATGCCGATGGCGCCGAGGCTGCGAAGGTAGAGGTCCTGCACATTGGCTGGGGAAGGCTTGAGGATCACCTGATACTGGAAGTGCTTGTAGAGGCGGTTGGGATTTTCGCCATAGCGGCCGTCGGCGGGGCGGCGGGAGGGTTGGACGAAGGCGACGCGATAGGGATCCTTGCCGAGAACGCGGAGGAAGGTTTCCGGATGCATGGTGCCGGCGCCGACTTCGGTGTCGTAGGGTTGCTGAAGGACGCACCCTTGGCCGTCCCAGAAGTGCATGAGTTTCAGGATTAGTTCTTGAAAGGTCAATCCTTTAGGCTTTGCCTTACCTTCAAGTTTTACTTTAACGTTCACGGTTTCTCCAGAACTTGATGGTTCCCTGCTATTCAGCCTTTTCGGACTGACCAACCTAAAGGTTGGCCACTACAATTTCGTCCGTTCACGGCGTCTCCAGGAGTTCGCGCGTTGCGAGCTTGCGCTCACTGTGATGCTCGATCCAGTTCAGGGCCGCTTCGCGCAGTTCCCTGGCCCAGGGTTGCGATTCAAGAGCGACGTCCAGCTTATCCAAACTTTCCTTCGTGAATATCTCGGCCAAGTGCCGGGCATCGCTGGAGACCGGCTTCATGCCAGGGCGGCGATGCTCGTCGCAGTACAGGCCGGGATATGCCGACGACTGATACGCCGGCTTAGTGCCGAACGGCTTGCCGCAATCGGCGCAGACATCAAAGCGCGGCAGCCAGCCCGCCAAGCGAACGGTCCAGAAGGCGAAGTAGCTGAGCGGGAGAATGCCGTTCCCGCGGCGCTCGACTTCGCGCACCGTGAGCAGGATGAGCCGGAACATCGGCTCGGACGGCTCGTGCTCCGGCAGAACCAGTTCGACGGTTTCGCTGACGAGCGCGAGGCTGGTCGAAAGCTCGTAGTCGCTCTGGGCCTTGTTGAAGGATTCGAGCAACTCGGCCTGCTGGATGCGGACCAAGTCGCGCGTTTCGCGTTCGACATACCAGAGCTGCACGTGCGCGAGCAGTTCGAGCGTCGAGCCGTAGCGGTTCTTGATGCGGCGCGCGCCAGCGGCTACTCCCCGCATGCGGCCCGAAGTGCGGCCCAGAAAACTGACCAGGCGATCGGCCTCGCCCAGCGCGAAGGTTTTGAGAATGATGGCTTCCGTTTCGCGGGCAGGCATGAAATGT
>DASSGJ010000418.1:0-5544 GCA_035693545.1 Candidatus Acidiferrum sp. | reverse complement strand
AGGATGAATTCGCGTTCGTAGGCGCTGCGGGCTTCGTGCAGCGTGGAGTAGGGTTGCTGGGGGCTTTCGGCTACGCCGCGGAAGAGTTCGGGCGGCAAGTGGTGCGGTTCGATTCGGGCTTGCGGGCAGACGATTACCAGGCGTTCCACCAGGTTTCTTAATTCACGGACATTGCCGGGCCAGGGATAGCGGAGCAGGATTTCCATTGCGCCGTCGGTGAGCTCGCGCGTCTTCTTTCCATATTCGGAGCTGAATTCGGCGAGGAAATACCGGGCCAAAACGGGGATGTCTTCCTTGCGATCGCGCAGCGGCGGAACGAAGAAGGGAATTACGTTGAGGCGGTAGAAGAGATCCTGGCGGAAGGCGCCGCGGGCGATTTCCTGTTCGAGATTTTTGTTGGTGGCGGCGATGACGCGGACGTCCACGTGGAGAGTTTGGTTGGAGCCGACGCGCTCGAAGCGCTGCTCTTCGAGGACGCGGAGGACTTTGGATTGGGTGCGGAGGCTCATGTCGCCGACCTCGTCTAGGAACAGCGTGCCGCCGTCGGCTTTGGCGAACTTGCCGATTTTGTCTTCGCTGGCGCCGGTGAAGCTGCCTTTCACGTGGCCGAAGAGTTCGGACTCGATGAGTTCCTCGGGGATGGCGGCGCAATTGACTTCGACAAAAAAGGCTTTGTTGCGGAGGCTGGCGGCGTGCAGCGAACGGGCGACGAGTTCTTTGCCCGTGCCGCTTTCGCCGTAGATCAGGACGCGGCCGTTGGTGGGAGCGGTGACGGCGATCTGCTGGCGCAGCGCTTTCATGGGGACGCTGTCGCCGACGATCCGGTAGCGGTGGCCGAGTTCGGTGTGGAGGAGTTGATTTTCTTCCTGGAGGCGGCGCTGCTCGATGGCGTTGCGGACGAGGACGATGATGCGTTCGAGGGAGAGCGGCTTTTCGATGAAATCGAAGGCGCCGAGTTTGGTGGCGCGGACGGCGGTTTCGATGGTGCCATGGCCGGAGATGATGATGACGCTTGGAGGCTGCGGAAGGCTCTGGATGCGGCTGAGGGCTTCCATGCCATCCATGCCAGGGAGCCAGACGTCGAGGAGCACGACTTCGACGGGGGCGGAGTGGAGGCGTTCGAGGGCGAGTTCGGCGGATTCGACGGCTTCGACGGAGTAGCGCTCGTCGCGGAGGATGGAGGAGAGCGACTCGCGGATGCCGGCTTCGTCATCCACGATGAGGATTTTGGGATTGGCGCTCATCGAATTTTGTCTTCTGGGACGATGTCGGTTGCAATGCGTTCGGTGGCGGCCGAGGCGGGGAGTTCCACGACAGGGAGTTCAATCAGGAAGCGCGAGCCTTTGGGCTGATGATCTTCCATGCGAAGAGAGCCGCCGTGTTCGGCGATGATGCGGGCGGCGATGGCGAGGCCGAGTCCGGTGCCGCGGTCTTTGGTGGAGAAGTGAGGCAGAAACAATTTGTCCTTGTCTTCCGGCGAAATCCCCTTGCCGGTATCGGAAACTGAAATTTCAATAGTATCGGATTCCGGGCGCAATTGCGTGGCGACACCGATTTCGCGGAAAGGTTCGCCTTCGAGGGCTTCAGCGGCGTTGTCGATCAAGTTGACGATGACGCTGCGAAGGAGCTGGCCATCGGCGCGGATGGCGGGGAGACTGGGCTCGAGATTGATTTTGAGGCGGATGCCGTCGAGGCGGCCGGAGAAGAGTTGCAGGGCTTCGCCGACGATGATGTTCGCATCGGTGGGCTGAATCTTGGCGGTGGGGAAGCGGACGAACTGGGAGAATTCGTTGACGAGCGAGGAGAGGGTGGAGACTTCGCGGACGATGAGGCCGGCGCATTCCTGGGTGATACGGGTGAGTTCGGGGTCTTTGGGAGATTCGTTGGATTCCTGGCGGCGCTGGAGCAGGTGGGTGAGGCGCTGGCCCGAGAGCTGGATAGGCGTGAGAGGATTCTTGATTTCGTGGGCGATGCGGCGGGCGACTTCCTGCCAGGCGGCGGATTTTTGCGCGTGGAGCATTTCGGTGAGGTCGTCAAAGACGAGGACGTAGCCCATGTTGGCGCGGCGGGGGCCGAGGGAGCTGACGGTGACGGCCAGATGGCGGACGCGGCCGTTGACGATGACTTCGATTTCGCGGGAGACGACGCCCATGCGAAGGGCGCGGCGCATCAGGGATTGCACGGTGCGGTGCGGGTCGGGGCCGAGGAGACTTTCGAGGGACTCGATGATGCTGTCGCCGATGTTGAACATGCGAAGGAGAGCGGCGTTGGTGCGCTGGATAGCGCCTTCGGCGTTGAGATAGATGACGCCGGCGGGAATGTTTTCGAGGACGGTTTCCATGAGCTGGCGGCGGCGCTCGAGTTCCTGGACGGCTTGCTGGAGGTTGCGGGTGAACTCGTCGATCTGGGAGCGGGAGTCGCGGAGCTGCGTGGTCATGGTGTTGAAGGAGCGAACCAGGACGCCGAGCTCGTCCTGGACCTGTTCGGGGACTTGATAGTCGAAATTGCCGGAGGAGACTTCGCGGGTGCCTTCGGCGAGTGCCTGAATGGGGACGGTGACTTGTTTGGCGAGGAACAGCGCGACCCACATGGCGGCTGAGAGAACCACGAGGGTAAAACAGAAAAGAATCAAGAGCATTTGGCGCTTCAGGGCACGGAGATTCTGCTTCACGTTTTCGTAGTCTTGCGTCTGCTTCTGAATGACGGTCCAGCGCTTCAGGAAATCAGGGCCGGTGCGGTAGGCGGCGACGAGCGTTCCTTGCTCTGAACCATTCAAGGTGACGGGCACATGGGCGGCGAAGTAACTTTTGTTTTTGGATTGCCAGATTTCGACGCCGCTCGGCAGGGTGTTTTGCAGAGTGCCCTGCTCGCCGCTGACGCTGCAGATGTTGAGCGTACGGTCTTCCTGCTGGTCGTCGCAGACCACGCCGCCTTTTACGAATTTGCCGTGAGAGTCAAAGACCCAGACGGCGTCCAGGCCTTCGGTGAAGGCGCGCTGGAGGAATGCTTCGGGAGTTTCGTTGGCGTGCTGCGCGGCCTGGTAGCCGAGAGTGTGGAGGCGCGGAAGCGTGCCGCGGCCGAGATCGTTCAGAAGTTTCTGGGTTTCTTCGGAGGCAATTTCGAGGGGCCGAGGGAACCAGCGGCCGAGGGTGCGGTTGAGCAGGGAATAGCTGATTAAAAACATGAATACGATGGGAAGGAGCGAGATGGCCGTGGCGCCCAGGACCATCTTGGTTTTGAAGCGGGCGCCGAGCTGGTCTTTGCTGCGCTCGGCCCAGAGGCGGACGATGCTGCGCGTGAGGATCAGGCCAAAAATGAGAAGAGCGGCGGTGATGAAGCTGGAGACGGCGTAGAGGGCGATGACTTCGCGCCAGGACTGCGGCTCGAGGGGGACGTCGAGCGAGCCAAGAGTAAAGACGGCGGCGAGGAGGAGCGTGAGGAAAACGCCGCCAAGGGCGAGTTGTACGCGGAGTTTGCCGGTGGAGGAGCTCATTGGGCGCCCTCAACGGGATGAGGCAAGAAGGGGCGCAGGGAACATTGGGAGCAGAGCGGAGCGCGGGTGCGGCAATAGTTCTTGCCGGTGTGGACGAGCAGGGCGTGAAATTCGTTGAAGAGTTGGGGGGCGTTGGGTAGACTTTTTTCGAACAGCCCTCGAATCTCCTCGTAGGATTCTTTACCGGTAGTGAGTCCATGGCGTTGCAGAATGCGGCGCGTGTATGCATCCACAACAAAGACAGGGTGGTTCCCTGCATAGAGCAGGATGGAGTCCGCCGTCTCTGGGCCGATGCCGTGGACGCGGAGGAGTTGCTCGCGCAGAGCGGCGGTGGGAGTACGGAACATAGCCGCGAGGGATCCGCGATGTTCGCGCCGAAGATATTTCAGAAACTCCTTCAACTTGCGAGCCTTCTGGCGGAAGTAGCCGGAGGAACGGATGAGGCGGGCGAGTTTGGGCTGCGGGAGGTTTTCCAGGGCCGAGGGGGTGAGCAGGTTTGCCTGGCGGAGATTGGTGATGGCGCGTTCGACGTTCACCCAGGTGGTGTTCTGGACGAGGATGGCGCCGACGATGACCTCGAAGGGCGTACGTCCGGGCCACCAATGCTGCTTGCCGTGGGCTTGAAACAGCGCATCATAATATTGAGACAGGATTGGAAGGGCTTCTGGAGCCGGAGTGGAGCGAGGTTTGGGCGCGTGGCGGCCGGAGGAGCGGGGCCGCAGGTTTGCGGGGCCGGGGGTGGGCAGAGTGGGGCTGATACACATCTCTTTCGCACGATATCCATGCACTACGGGCAAGTCAAGAACACGACACTGTCCTTCGTTTTAGAGAGCTGTACAACTGTACAGGTATTAGCGAATTCACAACGGGGTGCCAAAATCGGTCACCGCGCGGACAGCGTGTTTGCTATGTTTGGCGTTGGGTGCACGATTTCTAGGGAGCGCTGCGGATGTCTGTCCGTCTTGGCGAAATCTTACTAAAGGAAAGCCTCATCACCCAGGACCAACTGGATAAGGCGCTGGAGTTTCAGCGCTCGAACGGCGGGAAACTGGGAAGTTGCCTGACGAAGATGGGCTTCATCACCGATGATGACATCACCGGTGTGCTTTCGCGGCAGTACGGCGTGCCCTCCATCAATCTGAAGTATTACGAGATTGATCCCAACGTAATAAAACTGATTCCACAGGATACGGCGCTGCGCTACCAGGTAGTGCCGCTTTCGCGCGTCGGCTCGGTGCTGACGATTGCGATGACGGATCCAACGAACGTCTTCGCGATGGACGACATCAAGTTCATGACCGGATTCAACGTGGAGCCGGTGGTGGCGTCGGAATCGGCGATTGGCGAAGCGATTGGGAGATTTTATGGCGGCGGAGCTTCCAGCCACGAAGAGCTAAGTAACCTGATGAAGGACCTGGTGGACGAGGACCAGGAGCTGGAACTGGCGGCGGAAGAGCAGGAGCTGGACGCGGCTTCGCTGGAGAAGGCAGCGGAAGAAGCGCCGATCATCAAGCTGGTGAACCTGATTTTGACGGATTCGGTGAAGCGGGGCGCGAGCGATATTCACGTGGAGCCGTATGAAACGGAAATGCGAGTGAGGTTCCGCGTTGACGGCGTACTGCAGACGGTGATGAACCCGCCGATGAAGCTGCGGGACGCGATCACGAGCCGCATGAAGATCATGGCCAAGCTGGACATCGCGGAAAAGCGGTTGCCGCAAGACGGCCGCATCATGATCAAGTACAAGGCGGACGGGAAGAAGAAGGAACTGGACTTCCGCGTTTCGACGGTGCCGACGCTTTACGGCGAAAAGATCGTGCTGCGGTTGCTGGACAAGGAAAACCTGCGGCTGGACATGACCAAGCTGGGTTTCGAGCCGGAGTCGCTGAAGAAATTCGAACGGAACATTTTGAAGCCGTACGGAATGGTGCTGGTTACGGGGCCGACGGGTTCGGGCAAAACGAACACGTTGTATTCCTCGGTGGCCCGGCTGAACCAGGTAGACACGAACATCATGACCGCGGAAGACCCGGTTGAGTTCCAGTTGTCGG
>DASSGJ010000417.1:0-2856 GCA_035693545.1 Candidatus Acidiferrum sp. | reverse complement strand
GCGTCCGTGGATTTGTAGATTCCTTGCCCCACGGAGATGTGGCTGCGGATGAACGATTCGCCGGTTCCGGCCCACACGATATTTGGATCGCTCGCCGCGACCGCCAGCGATCCGATGGAGGAGACGGGTTCCGAGTCGAAGATAGGATTCCAGTGGATGCCGCCATCGGTGCTTTTGAAGATGCCGCCCGATGCCGCGCCCACGTACCAGATGTTTGGTTTTCCCGGAATCCCCGCGACAGAGGTTGCGCGGTTGCCCTCCGGACCGATGTAGCGATATTTGAGCTGGCCGTATGCTTCCGGAGCGATTGGTCCCTGCTGGGCCTGCAACTTGCAAGGAGCGGAAAGCAGCACGGCCACTGCGATCGCTATGACGTGAATCGCGATATGAAATCTCACACGCTTCGACATGGTGGTCCTTTCCGATATGAATGAAATTGGAATGCGCGCATGATACAAGCGGCGCAGCGGCAGGTCAATGGTGGCGCGGACGGGACGTCTTCGCTGAGACGACTAATATCTTGAATGTGAGACGCAGGCGTCGCGACCATCCGTCGAAAACGCGGACCGTGGTACGCTCGTTGCCATGCGGATCTTTTTCGTTCTCCTTTGCTGCCATTTGGTGGCCGCCGCCGGCGCCGCGCGCGAGCCGGAATCGGAGAAGGCATCGCGCCCCCGAGTTTTTCTGATTACGATTGATACGCTGCGCGCCGACCACGTTCATTGTTATGGATACGACGGGATTCGGACGCCCGTGCTGGATTTGCTGGCGGAGCAGGGAATCCGCTTCACGCAAGCCTTTACACCCAGCCCCATCACGAATAGCTCGCACACGAGCATCATGACCGGGCTATTGCCGAGCTCGCATGGAGTGAGCGACTTCGGGGTTCCTCTGGCAGCAAAATATCCGACCTTGGCGGAATTGTTGACGAAGAACGGTTACCGCGGCGCGGCGTTCATCGGTGCCGTGATTCTGGACAGCAAGCATCTGGCGCCGGGTCTCGATCGCGGGTTCGAGTTTTACGATAACTTTCCAGAGCACACGACGACGAAGTCCCGATGGGGACGAATCGAGCGCAGGGGCATGGAAGTGGAGCAGCACGCGGAATCTTGGCTGAACGCGCATGCTGACGGGACGCAGTTTGTCTGGCTGCACTTTTACGATCCGCACGATCCGTATGAGCCGCCTCCGCCGTTTTCCGAAACTTATAAAGACCGGCTGTACGACGGAGAAATTGCGTACGCGGATTCGGCGTTGGGGCAGTTTCTGACTTACCTGAAGAAACAGGGCTGGTATGAAGGAGCGATGATCGTTGTGGTGGGAGATCACGGGGAAGGGCTCGGCGAACATCACGAAGATACGCACGGAATTTTTCTTTATGATTCGACGACTCATGTTCCATTGATTGTGAAACTGCCGAACGAACGCGAAGCGGGGAAAACGGTTGAGGGGCAGGTGCGAACGACGGACATCATGCCCACGATTTTGAGTCTGGTGGGGATTGCCACGCCGGCACATTTGGACGGGGATTCTCTGGAGCCGTTGCTTGACGGCGGCGAGACGGGTGGCCGCCCGGTTTTCGGAGAAACGGAATACCCGTTGCGCTTTGGATGGGCTCCTTTGCGGTCGATTCGAAAGGAAGGGTTCAAGTTTATCGAGGCGCCGAAGCCGGAGCTTTACGATCTTCACGGCGATCCCGGCGAATCGCGCAATCAGTACGAGCCGTGGAATGGGACGGTTCAGAAAATGCGCAAGACGCTGGCAGAGTTGAGCGCCAGGTCACCTGCGACTGGAAAAGCTTCTCCTGCCACGGTCTCGGCGGGCACCGTGGATGAATTGCACGCGCTTGGGTATTTGGGCGCGGCGGACGCGGGAAGCGCCACGGATGTTCCGGAGCCTTCGCTGTTGCCGGATCCGAAGGACAAAATTGAGCAGCAGAATCTTCTGCATACGGCGACGATGGCCTTCGAGGAGGGCGAGACGGAGAAGGCGCGGGCGGCTTTGGAGAAGGTGTTGCAGTTGGATGCAGGCTCGGCGCTGGCGCTGAGGCAGCTTGGGCGGTTGGAGATGGCTGCGAAGAATTACGGCAAGGCCGCGGAGTATCTGCGGCGGGCGCACGCGGCGAATCCGAATGATGCGGGGGATGCGATTGCGTACGCGCGGGCGCTGGAGTTGAGCGGTGATTTGGCGGGCGCGCGGGATGTGCTGCTGGCGAGCTTGAAGGTGAACCCGGAGCAATTTGAGGCGCGGTTGGCGCTCGGGCGGGTGTATGCGGGATTGAAAGATTTCAAGGCGGCGGAAGACCAATTTGAGGCGGCGGTGCTGTTGCAGCCGGGAAGCTCAGAGGGACAGATCGAGCTGGCGAAGACGTTGATCCAGCGGAGAAAGTTTAGCGACGCGGCGGGGTTGCTGGAAGCGGCCAGGGAGGCTTCGAATCGCAATCCGGAGATATTTGAGTTGCTGGCGGAGGCTTACGCCGGGCTTGGGCGGCAGGAAGGGGCGCGGCTGGCACGGGAGAAGGCGAGGACGCTGCGCGGGGCGAAGCAGCCGGAGTGAGCGGTGGGCCGATGAGATTTCGCGCGGTGAAACCCCAAGAGTGGGCCGGGCGAGCCCGCCCCCTACAAAGGCTTCGGAGCACAGGCTGAAGCCTATGCTACAAGAGCGAAACGTTAAGGCGCGTTATTGCTTGGCGGCTACCTTGCTGTCGGACTTTTTGAAGATTTCGGTCAGGATGCGGCCGCGCATCTGTTTAGGCTGCTCGATGCCGTAAATGTGCAGGATGGTGGGCGCCACGTCATACACGCTGGCTCCCAGGCCCATCAGGCGCAAATCATGCTTGATGCCGGGGCCCATGGC
>DASSGJ010000416.1:0-4076 GCA_035693545.1 Candidatus Acidiferrum sp. | reverse complement strand
CACGAGTGCTGCACCACCAAAGGCCAAAAAGAAACTGATCCGGCGCGTCGAAAAGGATCGGTCGGCGATTTACCGGAGGAGCTTTCAGGGTGCGTTTCTCCTGCTGAATTTGTGGATTGGGGCGCAATTTTATTCCTGGGTACGGCATTTTGAGTTGGGCCTTGGGACGGCGGAAATAGCGCGTCCGGCGGGAGTGGAAGGATGGCTGCCGATCGCCGGGCTGATGAACGTGAAGTACTGGTTGCTGAGTGGACAGATTCCGCTGCTACATCCGGCAGCAATGTTTTTGCTGCTGACGTTTCTTTCGATGTCGTTCGTGTTCCGAAAAGCATTTTGCAGCTGGTTGTGCCCGGTCGGAACTATTTCGGAGTATTTATGGAGAGCAGGGAAGAAGGTATTTGGGCAGAATTTCAACCTGCCCCGGTGGATTGATTTGCCATTGCGGGGCTTGAAGTATTTTCTGCTGGGATTTTTTGTGTGGGCAATTTCGACCATGTCTGCCGCGGGCATTCGCGATTTTATGACCAGCCCGTACGGCTTGATTGCTGATGTGAAGATGCTGAATTTTTTCCGGCATATCGGGGAGACAGGGTTGGTGATTCTGGGAGTGATTGTTGCGGCTTCTGTGTTTGTGCCGAATTTCTGGTGCAGGTTCCTGTGCCCTTACGGCGCCTTGCTGGGCCTGACTTCATGGCTCAGCCCGATGAAGATCCGGCGGAATCCGGAGCCGTGCATCGATTGCGGGAAGTGCGCAAAAGTCTGTCCTTCGGCGCTGCCGGTGGACAAACTGGTCAAGATTCAATCAGTGGAATGCACGGGGTGCCTGGAGTGCGTGGCCGTGTGCCCGGCGGAGAATGCGCTGGGGATGAACCTGCCCGCGATGTTGAAGCCGCGAAAAGAGCGAGTCGGGCTGCCCACGTGGGCTTTGGCGGCGGGAATTGCGTTGATGTTCCTTGGAGTTGCGGGGTTCGCGAAGGCCACAGGACATTGGAATTCGCCCGTCCCGGATGCGGTATATCAGCGGCTGGTGCCGAATGCGGACGAAGCCGCGCATCCGATGCCCTGAGGCCGGGAATTGTGGAGTGGTGAGGATATGAGCGGACAAAATGCGAGTGCGGCTGGAAGGCTGCCTCCGGCCGAGGCGATCCCAGCGACAGGGTTATTGAATTATCAGGACGGGGCGGTGGTCAGCCGGACGCTGCTGAAGCACACGGCGGGGTCGGTAACGATGTTTGCGTTCGATGAGGGCCAGGGATTGAGCGAACATACGTCCCCGTTTGACGCGTTTGTATATTTGCTCGAGGGTGGAGCGGAAATTACGGTGTCCGGGCGGCCGATTGCTGTGAAGGGCGGGGATTTGGTGCTTCTGCCGGCGAATGAGCCGCACGGGTTGAGAGCGACTTCGCGATTCAAAATGATGCTGACGATGTTGCGGTCGTAGAAACCAAACGCTGGAAAGGGAGAAGCGGCGCTTGTCTACTGGGGAGGAGAAAGCGCCGCCTTGGGAGACGGATGCGGATCCCGGTCGGGGGATTCCGCTCCGTGTTTGCAGAAATCAAAACCTAACCGCGAACCGTCAGAACCGGGCAAGTGGCCTTGGTCACGACGTTATAGGCGATAGTCAAAGGAGCGTGACCTGCCAGGCTCTTGCGTGCTTTGGCGCCCATAACGATCAAATCGGCTTTGGACTCGCGAGCGGCGATGAGGATTTCCTCGACCGTTGCGCCAAACGTGGCGCGGAATTCCGGCTTGCACCAGTTTTCACTGCCTGCGGGCATGAGTTGCTTCATGCGGACGACGTTGATTTCCCGCTGACGCGCAACGCTTTCCTCGGTATAAGCAGCGGCACTCTCAATTACGTGTAGCAGGGTGAGAGTAGCGTCGTGTTCCTGAGCCAACGAGAAAGCGTAAGCAGCGGCTTTTTCCGCGCCGGGGCCAAAGTCGGTAGCAAAGAGAATGTGCTTTAGCTCGATTTCTTTGGTGGCGTTGTTTTTCACGGCAGGACCGACCGTAAGAACCGCGCAGTCAGCCTTGCGGAAGATTTCTTCGGCGACTGAGCCGATGATAAGTTTCTGGACCTTGCCGCGGCCATGAGTACCGGCGACGACCAGGTCAATCTCATTGCGGACGATCAACGATTCGAGACACGGCCAGACGTTGCCTTCCTCCATCAATACTTCGTGGGGAACTCCACGGAGCTTTCCGGAAATCAGAATGTCCGTGATTCCTTCTTCAGCAGCCTGGCGAACTTTTTCATAAGTGGCCTGGGCAAGCTGCGGTTCTGCGAACTGGAAGGGGTCCGGAGTGATGACATGAGCGAGATAAATGCGGGCATCGTAACGGCGCGCCAGAGCGATGGCGTAATCCAGGGCATGATCGGAAACTTCGGAAAAATCCGTGGTGACCATGATCTTGCTGATGGAAACACGCTTGGAAGCGTCTTTCTTGGTTTTTTCCTGGGGTTCCATTGTCTGCGGCATAAGTCCCTCCTCAAACAACAAATTCTTTGGCACTTGCTCGAACGCGGCGACATTCTTCGATAGTTATCTACGAATAAAGGGAGCAAGCGAGGTTCCATGCCGAAGGCTTTTTGGATCATGAGAATACGGGGCTTACGTCTTTGGACGCGGCAACAAACTGAAAAATGTGCCAAGTGCCCCAGAATTCTGCGTCGAATTACCTGAACCTGAGTGGAAAGAACGACTTGGAGGTGCCGGCAGGATTTCGCGGGCCCGAAGAAGCAGGCTCAAAAAACGAGGGCAGCGGCCAGCTGAGTTGTAAACCCTTCATAGGGTGTTCGCAGGCCCAATGGCACTGCGTCTGTCTCTCGCTGCCAGCCGCTGCCAAACTTTTACGACTAGGAAATTTTTTTGTGGGCGCCCCTTTCTCGGCGTATCCTTTCGAGCCTTCACCGCGAGCCCGAACGCCGAAAAAGGAACGCCCACTGCGCAGCCTTTCGGCAATCGCTCCATTGCCTAATTGCTGAGCACTGATAAGAGAAGCAGTTGGCGTTCCTTTTCGGGGCAATTTCCTCATGGTCGTAACTAATTCATAATACAAGCTTTATGGAAGCGACTGGAAAACTGTGCGAAGCTGGCTTTGGACGAGTTTGAGGGATTTCACACTGGCGCGTGTTTTCTCACCCAGGGGTCAGGTGATGGGTGTCACGGATTTGTGGGGGCAGCAGGCTCTTCTTCTTCGGAATGGCCTAGGCCAAATTTTTTCATCTTGTAGCGGAGCGCATCACGGCTGATGTTAAGAAGTTTGGCGGCTTTGATCTGGTTGCCGTGGGACTGCTGTAACGCGAGTTCGACAAGAGCGTGCTCGACATCTTCGAGAGAGGTGCCACCCTCTGGAATCGAAAGCGGCGGCAGGCGGCGCTTTCCGGGAGCGGGCTGCTGCTCCGCAGGGGCTCCGGCTGATTTGTCGGTCAGGACCGGGCCACTGCGGCCGCTGGCAACAGAGAAAGGCAAATCATCGGGCTTCAGGAGACTTCCTTCCTCCAGAATCATGGCGCGCTCTAAAGCGTTTTTCAGTTCGCGGACATTGCCGGGCCAGTCGTAGTTGAGAAGAAGGCGGCGGGTCTCTTCCGAAAGTCCCTGAACGGACTTGCGGAATTTCCGGTTGTAGTGCGCAAGGAAAAATTCGACGAGCGGAAGGATGTCCTCTTTGCGCTCGCGGAGCGTTGGCAGATAAATCGAGATGATGGCCAGACGGTAGTACAGGTCCTGCCTGAAGCGGCCTTCGCGGACTTCGCGTTCCAGATCGCGATTAGAAGCGGCGATTACGCGCACTTCGACCTGGATATCGCGCACGCCACCGACACGGCGGATTACCTGATCCTCAAGGACGCGGAGGAGTTTTGCCTGGAGAAGGGGAGAGAGTTCGCCGATTTCGTCGAGGAACAGCGTGCCGCCGTCCGCGACTTCGAACAGGCCTTTTTTCATGGCTTTGGCGTCAGTGAAAGCGCCTTTTTCATGGCCGAAAAGCTCCGCTTCCATCAGGGTTTCCGGGATGGCGGAGCAGTTGATGGCGACAAACGGGCGCTCGGCGCGATGGCTGCGGTAATGAATGGC
>DASSGJ010000415.1:0-13931 GCA_035693545.1 Candidatus Acidiferrum sp. | reverse complement strand
CATCGCGGAGTAAGATCAGCTGTGTCCGGCGGCCTTTTTTGCAACCTGAGCCACGTGGTAGCGGCTCCGGATCTGCAGCAGATCGTGCCGGCTGGCGTTTTCTGCGTCAGAGAACGCCGCGTCCCGTTCATCGCGCGGACTCTTCCTGAAGTCCGCCTTGGCCTGCGCCGTGATGAACGATCCATCCGGCTGCTTCTGGTGCCAGCGGCCGTCCTGCGGGTCCAGCCACGAAATATAGCAGCCCGCCGGAACTTCCAGCGGCGACTGCAACTGGTTCAGAAAATCGTACGAGGTTCCCGGGGGAGCGTTCAGGTCGTAAAACTCCGGCGTAATGAAGTCCGAAAGCGAAACACCATTGATCTGGTAGGCGAACACTTCGACCGGGTCGCCCACTTCCACCAGGTATTGCACCTGGTGTCCGTCGGAGGCCGTGTCAATGTCCTTGTCGCTCATCAGTTTTTTGCCGAGAGGATCCACCAGCATCTCCAGCAGTTCGTGGCTCGCGGTGATGGTCCAATCCGTCCCGGCCTGAATTTCCGCGAACGGTTTGCCGTTCTTGTCCAAGTGCACGCCGAGCCCGGCATCGGACTTGTCCAGAATGCTCATGGGCCAAGCGCCGCGTGGAACGCGCTGATTCCGGTCAATGGCCTGCACCAGCGCGTGCACGCCCCAGATCGGAGTGAAGTCGCGATCCAACTGAGTTTGTAAAGCCTGTGCTACCGAATCTAGCTGTTCAAGGGTGAGGTTCAGTGACGATTGATCCTGAAGTACGACATGCCTGGTTTTCATGGGGATCTCCTCCGCGAGGCTGGAGCCTCGAGTTGAAATAGGAGTTGACCCTACTCCCGCGTAAACTGCAATGCAATACAAAGAATAGTAATAGGACTTTATTTCGGCGAAGTTCCAAAATGGAAAAGATGCGGCAATGAGCCACGTCTACTTGCCGGAGCAAAAGACTCTCGGAAGCTGCCAATCAGGAACGAAAGAAAGGATTTGTTTGTCTAGTCCGCGGCGGGAACAGTGCGGCGCAGTTTGGGCGCGGGCTTCTCGAAATTCAACACGCTGGTCACGAACTGGCTGAGCGTTCCGCCCAGATGCCCCAGCACGCGCTGCTTCAGCGAGCTGTAGTCCTGCGTGCCGCAGAAAAGATCGCTGAGCAGTTGCCGGAACACCGCGTTGCGCTGGAGAAACTGCACCATGCGCGTTGTGACCGAGCAGCCCAGAAACGATCCACGGTAAAACCGTCGAACGATGCGCGCCGCAAATTCCAGCTCCAGCGAAAACGACGCGCGCACCCGCGAAGGATACAGCTCCGGGCAGCCTTCCGCGATCGACCGGCCCAGCAGTTCGCCCGAGCGCATCGCGTAAAACAATCCTTCTCCGGTAAGCGGGTCTACCCAAGCCGCCGCGTCGCCGCACATCGCCCAATTCTTCCCAATCACCGCGCGGTCCGCCAGCGTGCGCACCTGCGGCGAAGGCAGCACATGGCTGTAAAACTTGGCGTTTTCCGTTGCGAAGTTTTCCGCCGCGGCGAATGTATGCAGGTGGGAACGAAGTTCGTTGCTGGTGTGCGACGCCATGCTGCCGCAAATCCCCAGCGAAATGTGATCCGCGCGAGGGAACGACCAGATGTATCCTTCGAACTCCGGCAGGAACTTGATGATGATCTCTTCCGCGGTTTGCGGCACGAAGTAGCCCTGGGTCATTTCCAGTTCGTCGGCCGAAAGCGCCCGAGTGCCCGGCAGCATCTGGTTGCGCGCGCCCGATGCAAGCACAATGAAATCCACCGTGCGCCATTCGCCCTCGACGCAATACCGCGGCTTTTCGGCGGTCGTGTCAATCTGCTGCACGCGCCTGTGATGCACTTCGCAGCCCGCTTCGCGCGCGCGGTCCAGCAGGAAGCCGTTCAGCACCCGCCGCGAATAAATCACGATGGGATGCTTCAGGTCGAGCTTCGCGCGCTGGTTTTCCGCGCTGATAATTTCTACGTTGCGCACCAGTTTTTTCGGGTGGGGATTATCCAGCAGAAAAGGGAAGTGTTCCGTGGCCTTGTAGGTCAGTCCGCCGCCGCAGGGTTTTTCCCACGCCAGCCGCTCGTCAAAAATGTTTACGGAATATCCCGCACGCGCGAGTTGTTCCCCGCACATGGCGCCCGAAGGTCCGCCACCGATGATGACAATCTCAGCCATTCGTTCGTTCTAGGTGAACTATGTTCGCGTCTCCGGCTCAGGCGGGACAGGGCCATTCAGTGGGCGGCCGGCCGCTCCTAGGACACAGGAAAGAGCACCAGGCAGAAACCCGCTAAAAGTATAGCACCGAAGATTGCGGCGGCTGTGGGAGAACCCGTGCGCCGGCGTACCAATTGTGCACCCATCCGCATGAATAAAAAAAACGCCATGAAGTAGGGCATCAGCAGCACAACCAGAATCTGGCCGCTGTGCAGCACAAATGTGCCGAACACCATTACCAGCCACGCCAGCAGAATGGCCAGATAGTCGAATCCCAGCCGCTTGCGAGGTTCCCTCACCGGGCCGAGCAATACCTCAATCGCATACAAGAACACAAAGGTCGCGGCGAAAAAGAGCGGAAAGCGCTCCCACCTCTGCAAAGTCAGCCAGGCGCCCGTTAGCGTAAGCTCGAACCATCCGGTAACCAGCACATGCAGGATCAATCCCGCGGCGATGGCGCTCAACACGACGCCGGGTTTTGCCGCCAGCTTGTTCCACGCCAACCTGGGATGCAGCAACAAAAGAATTGCCCCGGCCAGGAGAAAAAAGCTGGCCAGATAATCTCCCTCAAACAACCGCAGCACTCGCAGCGGCACGAAGTGGCGAAGGATAAATACTGCTGCAAACGAAACCAGGACGAGCTCGCCGAGAAATCGCAGCCTGCCCAGTATGCTGGTCTCTTCCCGGGTCTCCTCCGGAGCGACCGTAGCCAGTTCCCGCAGAAACGGCCCGGACAGCAGCAAGATTCCGACGAAGCCGAGCACGCCGCCACCCAGGTACAGAATCCCCGGAAGGCGCGCCGGATTCGGAATGTTCAGCACCCGCGCGGCCCACGCCTGCGCGATCCCCGCAACCCACGGAGAAAACAAAACGCTCACATGCGTTTGGCCCGGCAGGGAATGAAACTGAATCGATGGGTCCGTGTTTCCGGCCACCAGGTCCTGGGCGTTTGCGGCAAGGCCTTGTGGTTCCAATTGCCCGGCGGTGATCAACGTGTTCGGCAGGAGTTGCGGCGGATTCTGAAATAACAGCTTTTCGGGCGTCACGCCGTGCTTGGCCTGCATCGGCGCGGGAGACAGCGCAATCACTCCCGCCGGGCGAAACTCCGGCGCCAGCCGCAGCGCAATCGCCCCGCCCATCGAATGCCCGGCCAGTATCGTTCGATCCGGCACAATCAACCCGCGCGCGGAAAGTCCGCGAAGCAAAGAGCGTCCGCAGTCCTCCGCCTTCTCGGAAGTAAACGGGCCTGCGGTCCGGCCATGCCCGGGCAGGTCCGGAACGTACACCGTCAGGCCAAGCTCCGCAAAGCTGCGCGCCAGATACCGCATGATGTATTTGTTCGCGGCCAGCCCGTGGAACAGCACGACGGCCCCCGGATTCGCCTGCGCCGGGGCGTCCCTCTTTTGAATGATGGTCATATCCGCGCGGCAAGCACCAGCCACCGCGTTCACGCGTTTTTCGGTGTAATCGCGGCCTTCGGCGTAGACCCACACCGCACCCACGATCAAGAGGCCGATTCCCGCCAGCGCTTGCCAGATTGGTTTGCGGTTCATGCGCGCCACTCGCCGCGCCAGCGGCCTTCCCAGGCAGCATGATAGAATTGAATTTCACACGGATTCACGTTGGCGCCGTCACAAGCGAGCATGGAGACCCTTTGCACCCCGCGGTTTTGACTCTCGAAGAACTCATTCTGCGGTTTGGCCCGGGGAAACGCAACGGGCGGCGCGTGGTCTTCACCAACGGATGTTTCGACCTTTTGCATCCCGGCCACATCCAATTGCTGGAAGCGGCCCGCTCGATGGGGGACGCGCTGGTGGTCGGCCTGAACAGTGACGAAAGCGTGCGCGAATTGAAAGGCGCGGGTCGCCCGGTGATTCCCGAGCAGGAGCGCGCGGAGGTCCTCGCGAACTTCCAGTGCGTGGACGCGGTGGTGGTCTTCGATGCGTTGACCCCGCAAAAAACCGTGGCGGCGCTGCTGCCCGACATTCTTGTAAAAGGCGGCGACTGGCCCGGCAACCAGATCGTAGGACGCGAAGAAGTGGAAGCGGCCGGGGGAAAAGTTGTGTTGATCGACGTCGTTCCAGGCTATTCGACGACGGAAATCTTGAGCAAGATACGCGCCACGTAGCGGCGACCCTCAGGCTTGCTCTGACGAAGGAATGGGTCGCCCGGCAAGAAGGCCAGAAAAAGTTTTGTCAGCTGCATGATACTGCCCGCGGTTCGAGAACGTTTGGATCGGTTGCTGCGCCACCCCTCTTTGGACGGCGCGCTGGGAGAACTACGCGCGGGCGCGGGCCTTGTTGGCCTTTCCGGACTGCAGGACGTCGCCAAAGCCTTCTCTGCCGCGTATTTCGCCCATGAATTGCGGCGACCCGCCTTCTTCCTGACCGAAAGCAATCGCCGCGCCGAAGATCTCGCCGAAAGCGTGCGCTTCTTCAGCCAGATTTTCCCGGGCTCAACCGGCGGCGTGGCCGTCTTGCCCGCGTTCGACAATCTCCCGTGGGACTCGCAAGCGCCGCATGCCGACATTCTGGAACGCCGCGCCGCCACGCTCTATCGTCTCGCCAACGGGGAAGTCTCGCTGGTTATCGCTCCCATGGCCGCCGCGCTTTGGCGCTATCAGGATCCCTACGTTTATCTGACGCTCGCGCAAATCCTTGCGAAAGATTCCGAAGTTTCCCACGAATCGCTCATCAAGCATCTCGGCAGCATCGGCTACGCCCGCACGGAAATGGTGGACCTCCCCGGGCAGTTTGCCGTTCGCGGCGGCATCATTGACGTTTTTTCTCCCGAAGCTTTGCGCCCCGTGCGTATCGAACTCCTCGGCGATACGGTCGAGTCCGTGCGCGAATTCGATCCGCGCACCCAACGCTCCATCGCGCCGGTGAACAAAACAACGATTCTCCCGCTCACCGAATGGAGCGTTCCCGCGCCCGGCAGCCGCGAAGCCGAAGAGTGGGAACCGGGCCGCTGGCTCGGTGGAACCTCCGAACCCGGCGGCAGCGCGCTCTTTGAACTTGCCGAAAGCTCGCTGAAGCCGGTTATCTTTCTCGACGAGCCGCTGGCGTTGCGCGAAGCCGCGAAGAAATTGCAGGAGGCGGCCACCGAAAATTACGAACGCCACGGCCACGCGAATTCGCCGGAAGTTTCCCATTACTTCTGGAACGAAACGGATTGGGAGCGCGCGCTGGTGAAGACTTCGCGCGTCGAACTCGAACAACTGAATTTGGCCCAGAATGGCGGCCAGCGTTTCGAGCTCAGTTCGCGGCCAAGCACCCGTTTCCACGGCGACGTGGCAGCCTGCGTCGCTGACGTGAAATCTCAGCTTGCTTCCGGAGGCACGGTCTATATGACCGCGGCCAGCCTCGGTGAACTCGAACGCTATGCCGACATCTGCCGCGAATACGAAGTTCCCTACGTGCTCGGCGAAACCGAGGAAGCCGCCGCGGGCTTCACCGCCGAAAGCGCCACGGAAAGCGCGGCCCTCGTCCTGGTGCGCGCACCGTTTGCCCAGGGCGTTTCGTTTCCGGATGCAAAGATCACCGTGTACGGCAACGCCGACCTCTTTGACGTAACCCCGTCCGTTGAACGCCCCAGCCGCAAGATTCGCACTAGCGGCTTTTTCGCCGATTTCGCGGAACTGAAGCCCGGCGATTACGTGGTGCACATTGATCATGGCATCGGCCAGTTCGAGGGTTTGCGGCTGATCGAATCGGAAGGCCGGCGCGGCGAATTCATGCTGCTGCGTTACGCGGAGGACGCGCGGCTTTACGTTCCGCTCGAGCGCATGGACCTGGTGCAAAGTTACCGCGTCGTCGAAGGGACGGAGCCCAGTCTCGATAAGCTTGGCGGGACATCGTGGGCCACGCGCAAAACTCGCGTAAGAAAATCCCTCGAAGATATGGCCGACCAGTTGCTCGCACTCTATGCGGAGCGCAAAACGGCGGAAGGGTTCGCGTTTTCTCCCGACGGCGCCTGGCAGCGTGAATTCGAGGATGCCTTTGAGTTCGAAGAAACCGCCGATCAGCAAACCGCAATCTCCGACATTAAGAAAGATCTCGAGAAACCCACGCCGATGGACCGCCTGCTCTGCGGAGACGTCGGTTACGGCAAAACCGAAGTCGCCATGCGCGCAGCCTTCAAAGCGGTTGCCGACAGCAAACAAATCGCCGTTCTCACGCCAACAACCGTGCTCGCCTTTCAGCACTTTGAAACTTTTAAGAAGCGTTTCGCCGCTTTTCCCACGCGCATCGAGATGCTCAGCCGCTTCCGCACCGCCGCCGAGCAGAAAGTAATCCTTGCCGACCTCGAAGCAGGCAAAGTGGACATCGTCATCGGCACCCACCGCCTGCTTTCCAAGGACATCAAGTTTCAGGATCTCGGCTTGCTCATCGTGGACGAAGAGCAGCGCTTCGGCGTCGCGCACAAGGAACGCCTGAAAGAAATGCGCAAGAACGTCCACGCGCTGGCTCTTTCCGCCACGCCGATCCCGCGTACCCTGCACATGTCCCTGGTCGGCTTGCGCGATATGTCGCTGATCGAAACGCCTCCTCGCGACCGCCTGGCGATTCAAACTTCCGTCGCGCCCTTCAGCGAAGAGTTGGTCAAACGCGCCATTGAAAACGAAATGGCCCGCGACGGCCAGGTCTATTTCATCCACAACCGCGTCGAGTCCATTTATTCACTCGCGTCTCTGGTGACGAAACTCGTGCCCAAGGCCCGCGTCGTTGTCGGTCACGGCCAGATGGGCGAAAAAGAGCTTGAAGCGGTGATGCTGAAATTCATCCGCGACGAAGCCGACGTCCTTGTCGCCACGACCATCGTCGAAAACGGTCTCGACATTCCCCGCGCCAACACCATCCTCATCAATCGCGCCGACCGACTCGGCCTTGCCGAACTTTACCAGTTGCGCGGCCGTGTGGGTCGTTCGCATCACCGCGCTTATGCGTATCTGCTCGTTCCAACCGAGAAAATCCTTTCGGACATCGCCCGCAAGCGCCTCGCTGCTATGAAAGAGTTCAGCGAACTCGGCGCCGGATTCCGCATCGCCGCTCTCGATCTCGAACTCCGCGGCGCCGGCAACCTTCTCGGCCGCCAGCAGCACGGCCATATCGAGTCCATCGGCTTCGATCTCTACGTTCAGATGCTCGAAAGCGCCGTCGCCAAACTGAAGGGTGAAGAGTCCATGCCCGAACTGCGCACCACCCTCAGCTTGGGCATGGACGTGCGCATTCCGCAGGAGTACATCCCCAGCGAAAACCTGCGCCTGAGGACCTACAAACGCATCTCGTCCATCGCCACCGAGGCCGAAAAGCAGGACGTCCGCAAGGAATTGGAAGACCGCTTTGGCGCCATGCCCAAATCCGTAGAAAACCTTTTGGAGTACGCCATGCTCAAATCCATCAGCGAGAAGTTGCGCATCGCGTCGGTGGAGCGCCAGGGAACGCGGGTCGCGCTGAGGTTCCACCCGGAAACCCAACTAGACCCCGCCGCTGTGGTCAAGGTGGTGCGCTCGCGGAAGGGCATCAAGCTGGACCCCAGCGGCGTGCTGTGGATGGAACTCCAGCGCGGGGAATCGGTTCCCGGGGCGCTGAGAAACGTATTGCTCGGCTTGCGCGGAGAAGGCTAAACTCATTCAATGGTGAAAATAATGAAGAAGACCGTATTGCTTGCCGGCTTGCTGTTTGCCCTGCCGCTGCTGGCGCAGAACCCGCCGGCCAATCCCCCTGCGAATCCCACGCCGCAGGACAATCCTCCGGCCCAGAAGACGCCATCGCTGGAAGCGCCTCAAATGGCCGCGCCGGAACCCGAAAAGGAGCAGCCGAAGAAGCCGGCCGCGCCTCCCGCTAAAACGGAAAAGCCCGCGAAGCCCGCCTTGACGGGCGAAGGGAAAGTGGTTGAGGAGATTGTGGCCCGGGTGAACAACGAAATCATCACCAGCTCTGAACTCGCGAAAGCCCGTTCGGCCGCCGCGGAAGACGCTCAACAGGAATGCAATGGGCGATGCACTCCAGAGCAGTTGCAAGTCGCGTTGGAAGACCGCCAGAAGTTTGCCCTGCGCGATTTGATTGACCAGTCGTTGCTCGCCCAGCGCGGCAAGGACATGAGCGTCAACGTCGAAGGCGAGGTCGTAAAACAGCTCGACGTGATCCGCATCCAGAACAAACTGGACAGCATGGAGAAGCTGGAAGCAGCGGTTACCAAAGAAGGCCTCAACTGGGATGATTTCAAAAACAATATCCGGAACAAGCTCCTGACCCAGGAAGTGATTCGCCGGGAAGTAGGCTCGCACATCAACATCGGCCACGAAGAAGCAATGAAGTATTACGAAGAGCACAAAAAGGAATTCGTGATGTCCGAGCAGGTGGCGCTGCGTGCCATTGAAATCAGCACCGATGCGAAAAAAGACGCGGATCTTCCCGACCTGAAGAAAAAAGCGGACGACTTGCTGAAACGCATCAAGGACGGCGAGGATTTCGCCACGCTCGCGAAGCGCTTTTCCGACGGCAGCACCGCGCAACAGGGCGGCTATCTCGGGGTATACAAACGCGGCGAGCTTTCCAAGCAGCTGGAAGATCAGGTCTTCGCCATGAAGAAAAACCAGCTCACCGACGTGATTGAAACCAAGCAGGGCTTCCTGATTCTGCAAGTGCTGGAGCGATTCGAAGAGGGTGAGCAGCCCTTTGATAAAGTGGAAAACAAAATCATGGACCAGCTCTACAGCGAGCGGATGGAGCCTGCCTTGCGCGAATACCTGAAGACGCTGCGCGAACAAAGCTACGTCGTGGTCAAGCCGGGCTACCAGGATATGGCGGGCGGCGGCAATTCGGAGATCGAAGAAGTCAGCGCGACGCCGGAAGCATCAAAAACGAAGAAGGCGCACAAGAAATATCTGCTTTTCGGGAAGAGAAACGGATAAAGCGGAGTGAAGAAACTCTTCGTTAAGGACCTTGAACCCGATCCATCCATCACCGGGTTTTTCCTCGTCCACGAGAAAGAAGTCCGCAACACCGCCAACGGAAAGCCCTACCTGCGCATGGAGCTCGGCGACCGTACCGGCACCGTCGAAGCGCGCATGTGGGATCAGTTCGATGCGCTGGCCAAGGAAGTCAGCCGCGACGACTTCGTTAAAGTGCAGGCCCGCGTTGAAATTTATCGCAACAAGCCGCAGTTGACCCTGCAGCAGTTCCGCGTGGCCAAGCCGGATGAGATCGATCTGGGCGACTTCCTGCCGCGCACGCCGTACGACGTCGAAAAGCTTTTCGAGCAGGTTTTGGGCTTCATTGAAGGGATGAAAAATCCCTGGCTCAAGAAATTGACCTCGAAAATCCTGACCGACCCCGCGAACGTGGCGCGATTCAAGCGCGCGCCTGCCGCGAAGGTGATGCACCACGCTTATATCGGCGGGTTGATCGAGCACGTGGTGGGATTGTGCGGCCTGGCGAAGCTGGTGGCCGCCCACTATTCCGAACTGGACGAAGACTTGCTCGTGACCGCGGCGCTTCTTCACGATGTCGGCAAGCTGGACGAATTGTGTTACGAGCGGGCCGTAAGTTACACCCCGGAAGGTCAGTTGCTCGGCCACATCACCATGGAAGTGGAAACCGTGGCGAAAGAGATGGATGCGATCGAAGGCTTCCCCGAAAAACTTAAGACGGTGGTCAAGCACATTCTGATCAGCCACCACGGCGAATACGAGTTCGGCTCGCCCAAACTGCCGATGATTCGCGAAGCGCTCGCGTTCCACTACATGGATGACCTGGATTCGAAGATGGGCGCTGTCCGCGCGGCCCTGGCAATCGACTCCGGCGAGCCCGAATGGTCGGCTTACAGCGGAGCCCTGGGCCGCAAGTTTCTGCGCCTGGATAGATTCCTCAAGGAAGAACCGCCAGCGAAGAAGTAACTCTCAACCCACGCGACCTATTGCACTCGCGCGATGACCAGCGTCACGTCGTCGGCCTGGCTCGCGCCGCTGAACTTCTGCACCTCGTCAAGAATCACAGAGAGCAGTTCAGTTACGGGCCGTTGCGCGTGCCGGCGGATGATTGTTCGCAGCCGCCCTTCTCCGAACTCTTCGCTCGCCTGGTTGGGAGCTTCGGTAACTCCATCGGTGTAGATCACCAGCAAGTCGCCCGGACCGATCGAGATTTGTTTTACTTCACAATCCCAATCGGGGAAAAGGCCCAGGACCGTTGCGGTCGCTTCCAGTCTTTCGATGTTGCCGTTCGCGCGCACCAACAGCGGGGGATTGTGCCCGCAGTTCGCATAACGGAGCAAGTGATTCGCGTCATCGTAATCGGCGTAGAACAGCGTGGCGTAGCTGTCGTCCGGCGTATTCTCCACGAAAAGCTGATTCACTGATTGCAGCAACTGGTGAGGATCTTCGAGGGCGACCATGAACCGGCTGCGAAGATTCGCCTGAAGGTTGGCCATCAGCAGCGCCGCGGCAATTCCTTTGCCGGCGATGTCCGCCAGCACGATGCCCAGTCTTCCCGCGCCGAGATCGAGGAAATCATAGTAATCGCCGCCGACCACGCGCGCCTGGATGCACTTCCCCGTATATTGCAGCGTCTTGAGCGGCGGCATAAATTGCGGGAAGAGACGTGACTGCACTTCGCGCGCAATTTCCATGTCGCGCGCCACGCGGCGGTCCATTTCCAGACGCGCCGCCATTCTTTCCGCAAGCCCGAAATTTTCAATGGCAATGCCGACCTGGCTGGCCACGGAATCCAACAGTCGCTTGTCTTCGCTCGAATACGGCTCTTCGGATAGCCGCTGTCCCAGAACCAGCAAGCCGGAAAGCTGTCCGGCGTGATCCAGAATCGGCACCAGGCATTCTGGCGCAATCGGGGCCAGCACATCGAGATCTTCGAACCCTTCTTCGCCGGGAAGCGGCACGTCCCACGATTTACCGCGCAACGTCAGCATCGCGAGCGACATCAGCCCGGTGGAAAACGTTTCCGCGCCGGCCGGCGGATTGCCGTACTCCGCAACCAACGTCGAGTCGCCCGCGGCGAAGTAGCAGATGAAGTGTTTCGGATGCAGCGCTTTTTCCAGATGAAGCTGCAAAAGGGCGGCCAGCTCCGCGCGGCTGGTCACCGTGCGGGCTTTCTCGGCAAGGTCCTGCAGGATCACGCGGGCATCATACGCGCTGCGGAAGAACGCGCGGTCGATGCGCTGCGTCCCGCGCTTCACCAGAGGAGCCGAAGCCCACACTAGCGCGATCCCGAACGCGGCGCTGAACATCATTCCCGCGCTGGTATTCGGCTGGAAAAACCGCGCGAGCGTGTGCGAGAAGAAGGCGATGGCAGAAAATGCCGCCACGAAAAGCAAAACGATGAACCCGCGCTGCACCAGGAAATATCGCGCGCTGCGCCGCAGCAATACAGGAATGTCCATCACGCGATGCTTCACGACGGCATACCCGAACGAAAGCGGATAGAGAGCGCAGATGATGATCAGAACGGTGTTGACCCAGAAAGTGGGGTGGTATGCCGTGAAATCCATTGCGGCGCGCTCGATCACCATTGGCAGCACGCCGATCAGCGTGCCCCACAGAATGACGCGGGATTTCCGCCGCACTCCCGGATCGGACGTTCCGGCAAAAGTGTTCCCGGCCAGGGAAATGAGGCCCAGCGCGATGAGCGCGTAGTCCACGTAGATAAGTGACAGGCGGAGGGCATCCCCGGGCCGTTGGCCGAGGAGATCCGCAGCCACGCCCGAATTCCTCAGATCGCCGTACAACACGCCGGTAAGCGCCATCGCAACGCCAATGGCGAGAACAATCCACTTCAACCAGGGGACGCGGCGGTCCAGGGGCGAGCGCGCGGGGAAGACTGCAAAAAAGATATAGAACAGCGGACAGAGCATCGAGGAAAAAATAACCTGATAGCTGAGCGCAAGCGAGCGCACCAGAGGATTTACGATCAGCTGATGAGAAAAACCCGGTTCGGCGACAAATCCGCAAAAAAGGGAAGCCAGCAACCAGGCATTTGGATCGTTCAGCCGCAGAAACAGAACGGTCAATCCGACCAGAAGAAATAGAACGGGGAACGATCGCGTCACTTGCACGGCGGAGGTCTTGGCCAGGCCTTCCGGCGGTCCATCCTGGAAGGATTCGCGAAAGGTTCCGTGGATGTCGAGCGGCCCCGGTTCCCCTGCGCGTTGAACGGTGAACGTAATGGCGTCGCCCGGACTCGCTTTTGCATAGGCCTGGTCAAAAGGGCGGGAGGTGGTAAGAGCCTGGCCGTTGACGCCGATGATGCGATCTCCGGCGCGCAACCCGGCGCGTTCGGCGGGGCTGTCCGGCACCACGTCGCCAACTTTCATGCAGTGCGTGGTTCCGTCGTATTGCGTGGAATGCTGCCGGTTGAAGCCCAACTCTACTTTAGAACCCGGAGTGCGTTCGATGTACATCCAGAAAGAGGCGTAAACAATGGCTGCCGCGGCAAAGATGATTGCCAGCGTAGGGAGCAAGCGATGGGGTAGTGAAGACCAACGCATCATGTAGGCCTGAAACTGCGGGAATTTTGCCCTGCACGGCAGCGTACGATGGCCGGTAGTGCTAGTCAATCATGCCAGGCGTTTCCAGAAAGCGGCGCGGGCGAGCCGATGAGGCCGCCACCGACTGGCCGGACCTAGGCTACCCACTTCATCGAGGGTTTTTTGCCTTTCCTGGCACAATCCAGCAGATACAGATCAATCAGCTTCTGATACGGCAGGCCTGTCTCCTCTGCCAAACCCTTGAAATAGTCCAACACTTCGGGGCTCAAATTAATTCCAACACCCTTCTTGATTTTCCCGGCGTACGGATTCCTTCGTTTTTTGAGCTTGGAGAAGTCATATTCCTTCCTCATAAATCCTCGCCTCCTTCTTCGTCGCTTTTCTGGCTGAAATCAACCGAATCGTTCCTTTAGCTTCCCTTAGACAATGAACGACGACCAGTAGCCTTGCGGAAGAACTCGTTCCCAGGAGAAGGAATCGTTCCTCATGTTCCGAATGGTCCGGATCATCAACCACAATCGCCCGAGGGTCTCTTCGAATGCCGTCTTGGCTTCTTCGAACCAGATGCCGTGTTTGATCCGGTTGCGCCGTTCTTCCGCTCGTCCCACTCGAACGCAAGCATATCTAGATAATATCTAGATTTTGACAATGAAGCAATCTGTCGAGGTCGTGGCGCGAAACAGGGGCAGTTACTGGTAAACTAATTATGTGCCTACTGCCATGATTCCGGCCGAATACAAAGTCCGCGACCTTGCCATCCGCCCGGCGACGATCCTTGCGCCCATGGCGGGCGTGACGGACACCCTGTTTAGACGCGTGATTCGCGGCCTGGGAAGCTGCGGGCTGCTGATGACGGAGTTCACCAGCTCCGAGGGCATCACCCGAAGCGCGAAGAAGACGCTGCGGTATCTTTTCTTTGAAGAAGACGAACATCCGATCGCGGCGCAATTGTTTGGCGCGAATCCGCAAGTGATGGCCGACGCTGCGCGCATGGTGGAAGACCTCGGCTACGACGCCGTGGACATCAATCTCGGCTGCCCGGCGAAGAAAGTGGTGAAATGCGGCGGCTCCGGACTGCTGCGCGAGTTGCCGTTGCTGGAAGAAATCCTGAAGGGTGTCCGCGCAGCGGTGAAAATTCCGCTGACCATCAAGCTGCGCGCGGGATGGGACGAGAAATCCATCGTAGCGCTGGAAGTGGTG
>DASSGJ010000414.1:0-6947 GCA_035693545.1 Candidatus Acidiferrum sp. | reverse complement strand
CGCATGTGGAAGAATTCTTTCCCGGGACTGGGAATTTCCCTACCAATTTTCGTGCTGTGCTGGGCCGGATGGAGCGCGTGGGCACAACCTTCGGTGCTGCCGGAGGCGGTAGTGAACGCGCACACGGTGTTGATCCAGAATGACACCGGATTCGTCGAGTTGGAATACACAGCGATTCTCGAATTAAACAAATGGGGACATCTTGAACTGGCGGCGAGCCGCGATAAGGCGGACCTGATCCTGAGACTCGACAGCGGCACTCGGGTGCGCCTGGTGCGCGAAGGCGCGTACGTTCCGGCGGCAGCGAGCGAGACAATGGAAGGTGCCGTGCCGCCCGGATATACGCGGATTGCTTTACTGCAACCCAGGACGGGCCAAACCCTGTGGTGGAGCAAACACAAGACCGAAGGCGGCAAAGTGAAGAGCGGGCACTTGTTGGATGAGTTGCGCGAAGCGTTTCGCGACTCCGAGTAGGGTAAAAGATAAGGCCGCGTCCTGACAGGCAAACGCGGCCTTCAATTCATTCGATGGGACCGTCACAGCCGGAGTGGTGAATTCGTCAGAATATTCCGCCTGTTACGCGGATGACTTCGCCGGTGAGGTACTTGGAGTCGGACGAAGCCAGGTAGACTGCGGTCGGCGCGATGTCGTCCGCCTGTCCGATGCGGCCGAGCGGGGATTGCGACTCAATCCACGCGCGAAAATCACCTTTCACGAAACCGCCGCTGTGAGTGCCTTCCGTTTCGATCATGCCGGGATTGATGGAATTCACGCGGATCTTGCGCGGGCCGAGTTCCTTGGCAAGCACGCCGGTGATGGAGTCAACGGCGGCTTTGGTGGCGGTGTAAACGGAACTGTTGGGCGGATTGATGGTGCTGACGCCGGAACCCATGTTGATGATGCTGCCGCCTTCGGGGCCGATGAGTTTCACGGCTTCCTGGGTAGCGAGCAACAGGCCCAGCACGTTGAGATTGAAATGGTCGTGGAATAGTTTCTCGGTGACATTTTCGAGCGGCGCGAATTGATAGATTCCCGCGTTATTCACCAGGATGTTCAACTTGCCGTAGGCTTTCTTGGTCTCCGCAAACAGGCGCGTGACGTCAGCGGGCTTGGAGACGTCGGCCTGAACGGCAATGGCTTTGCCGCCTTTGCCGGTGATTTCTTTCACGACACGATCCGCGCCTTCCTTGCTGGAGGCGTAATTGACGACGACGGAGGCGCCTTCAGCGGCCAGCGCGATGGAGATCGCCGCGCCGATCCCTTTGGAGGCGCCGGTTACGACGGCAACCTGATTGGAGAGCTTTCCCATGGTGAGGATCCTCGATTCCTTAGCGTTTTACCTCTGAACAATTAGACGATCGTGTAAGTAGATGAAATTGCGAGGGGAAGGTTGCGTGCGATTGTGCAAGGCCTTTCCGGCGACCGGGCATTTGTCCGTATCCCATTGGAGAGCCAAGATGTTACTTCATTCCGGGCCGCTAGAGGGGAGTTGAGCTATATTGTTACTGGCCGCAGGGCAGGCTTATTGGGGAGGAACTGAACCGTGGACAAACCCTTTTGCAGATTCGCGTTGAGTTCGCTTGTCGGCGCGGCGTACCTGTTGGCCGCGTTTGCCGTTTGCGGGCAACAAGTTCCTTCGCAACTCCAACCGCCGGCCGGCGAACAGCTTTTGTTGCAGGTGCACGCGAAGGGCGACCAGGTTTATACCTGCAAAGGCGACGCCGCGCAATTTGCCTGGGCGCTTAAGGCTCCCGACGCGCAGCTTTTCGACAAGGACGGGAAACCGTTCGGAAAGCATTTCGCCGGGCCTTCGTGGGAAGCGAGCGACGGCAGCCGGGTCACGGGCAAGGCGGTCGCGAATGTGCCTTCGCCGGATGCGGATTCCATTCCGTGGCTGTTGGTGAACATTGTGGGTCACGAGGGCAGCGGCGTGCTTTCGCGCGCGACCAGCATTCAGCGGATCAATACCAAGGGCGGAAAAGCGCCGGCTTCGGGCTGCGATGCGGCGCACGCAGGAGCGGAAGTTCGCGTGCCGTATTCGGCGGACTATCTTTTCTACGCGGCGAAATAATCCAACCTGAAAAATCGAAAGTCGAAAATGCACCCAGGCGGCTGCGTTGGTTTGTGTGACGCAGGCACTGGCGGCTCCCGCGAAGTTACACGCGGAAGGCCGCGATTCGCTCCGGAATGTAGACCGCGGAGCGAAGGATGACGACTTACTTCCGCGCATAACTTCGACCAGTGGGCCGTCAGCGGCGAAAGCGGGAGCTCTCGTAGGCGAGGTATTGGATCTTCGTTAAGCGGCGAGCATTTTGCCCAGGAGTTCTTTTAGGATTTTGGCGGCGACGGTGGCGGTGAGGCCGGTGGGGTCGTGGACGGGGTTGAATTCGACGAGGTCGGCGCCGATGATCGGGCCGGGCAGCGCGTGGAGGTAGCCGATGGCTTCGCGCGTGGTGAGGCCGCCGGGTTCCCAGTGGGAAACGCCGGGAGCGAAGGCGGGATCGAGCGCGTCCATGTCGAAAGAGACGTAGATGGGACCCGCGAGGTTGAGGTGCGTCGGATCGGGAAGATCTTTTATTTCGAAAACCCTCACGCCGTATTTTTCCGCTTGCTCGTGCTGGTGGGCGTTCAGGGTGCGGACGCCGATCTGGATCAGGCGGTGGACGAGTTGCTCTTCCAGGATTCGTGCAAAGGGGCTGGCGTGTGAGTGCGGGTTGCCTTCGTAATCGGCGTAGAGGTCGGGATGGGCGTCGAAGTGGACAAGCGTGATGGCGGGAATGCGTTTGCCGATCGCGCGAAGGATCGGGGCGGTGATGGAGTGATCGCCGCCGAGACTGACCGGGCGTTTTCCGGCTTCGACGATTTTTGCGATGGCGTCTTCGATGCGCGTGAAGGCGTCGGGAGATTCCATTACCGCCAAATCTCCGGCGTCCTCGAAAATTCCCGGCCCGCCCAGGTCGACACGAGTTTCGCTGGTTTTGTTCCAGTGCTCGGAGTGGAACGCCTCGCGGATGAGTGGAGGTGCCTGGGCGGCGCCGCGAAGAAAAGACGAGTTGTGGTCGAGGGGAATGCCGAGTAGAACGGGCGGGCCCCACTTTGCAAGATTTGGTGTGAAGGGTTTCATGGTTTGAGTTTCACGGACGTGTGATGAGGATGTTGCCGAGGACGAGGGCGTCCATTTGGGTGCGCAGGAAGCAGTCTAGCGCTTCTTCTGGGCGGCAGACGATGGGTTCATTGTCGTTGAAGGAAGTGTTGAGTACCACGGGGACGCCGGTCTGGCGCTCGAATTCGGCGATCAATGCGTAGAAACGTGGATTGGCTTCGCGTGTGACGGTTTGCAGGCGGCCGGTGCCGTCGACGTGGGTGGGCGCGGGAATCGCGTCGCGCTTTTCGGGGAGGACGGAATAGGCGAGGCTCATGAACGGGGAGGGATGCGATTTATCGAACCACTGGCCGGTTTTTTCCGCGAGGATCGACGGCGCAAAGGGGCGGAAGATTTCGCGATGCTTGATGCGGCGGTTGAGAATTTCCTTCATTTCGGGGCGGCGCGGGTCGGCGACGATGCTGCGATTGCCGAGGGCGCGGGGGCCCCATTCGGCGCGGCCTTGGTACCAGCCGAGGATTTTTCCATCGGCGATAATCGCGGCGGTGCGGCGGAAGAGTTCTTCGTCTTGTAATTCGACTATGGTGTAACCGCCTTGCGAGACGCTGCTGGCTTGGACGGCCGTGCGAATTTCTTCGGGAGAGTAGCCGGGGCCCCAGTAGGCGTGATTCATCACGAACGAGCGGGGCTGGCCGAGAATCTGGTGCCAGACGTAGTAGGCGGCGCCGACGGCCAGGCCCGCGTCTCCTGCGGCGGGATGGACGTAGACCTGTTCGAAAGGCGTGGCGTCGAAGATTTTCCCGTTGGCGACGCAGTTGAAGGCGACTCCGCCGGCGAGGCAGACAGCTTTCGCGCCGGTCTTTGCGGAGAGTTTCTTTAACATGCCGAGATAGACCTCTTCGAGGCGGGCTTGGAGAGTTGACGCCAAGTCGTGGTGGCGCTGGTCGAGAGGTTCATCGGGCTGGCGGGCGGGGGCGCCGAGATGGCGCGGCATGTTGTCAGAAAACATTTTGCCAAGGATCGGAGTTTGATCGGATTCGGCCCAGGACATTTCGGGGCCGGTCTTGTGGTGAGTGAAATAGTCGAGGCCGAGCTTGAAGCCAAAGTCGCCGCCGTTGCTGCTGAAGCGCAGGATGTCGCGAAAGGCGTCGAGGTAGGCGGGCTGGCCGTAGGCGGCGAGGCCCATCACCTTGTATTCGTCGCCGAATTTCAGGAAGCCGAGATATTGCGTGACCGCGCTGTAATACAGGCCGAGCGAATGGGGAAAGGCGATCGCGCCGTCAATGCGCATGCGATTGCCGCTGCCCGCGCCCCACATGGAGCTGGCGAAGTCGCCGAGGCCGTCGGCGGAGAGCAATGCGGCCTGTTCGAACGGGGAAACGAAGAACGTGCTGGCGAGATGCGCCTGGTGGTGCTCTACGCGGTGAAATTTCGATTTGATTTTTGCGGGGTCGCTCTCGAAGGCTGCGGCAAGCGCCACCGGAATTCCGGTGAATTTGGTGAGCACTTTGGCCCGTTCGCGCGCGAACGACGGCATGCGCAGTGCGTAGAAGAGTTTCGTGCCGAGGCGCGCGTAGGGATTGCGCGGGACGGCCACGTGATCGAGATCGGCGAGCGTGATCCCGGCTTCCTTCAGGCAATAGCGGATCGCCGCGGCGGGAAAGCCCGCGGCATATTTCACGCGGTTGAAGCGCTCTTCTTCGACGGCGGCAACCAACTTGCCGTCGCAAACGAGAGCGGCCGAAGCGTTGCCGTGGTACGCATTGATCCCAAGAATGTTCATCTCTGAATCATTCAGTGTACCTAAATTAAAGATTGCGTGTTATCGAATGGTCTCTCGCGGCTTTGCGAGGCAGTTGAGTTCTCAAGCCCCCGAGTGTACCCTCATCTGACCGTTAGAAGTTCCTCGCGGTACACTTATCCTGGTGGACACCTAATGTCGCAGACCTCCCGTGGCTCTCGAATTGTTGAAGGTCTCCTGCACGTGGCCTCTGTATCCGCGCTTTTTCTTGCTTTTAGTCTCGGCTTGAATGCACGCGTGAGCACGTGGCAGGGAGACTTTTCCTTGCCAAATCCACATGAGATCCAACGGGAGCGAGGATCGGATTCGGTTGCCCGCCAGTTCCAGCAATCTGAACCGGGCAGGTCACCCGCAAACGCTCCCAAGCCGGTGCTTGCCGACGGCACCCCGGTTCGCCTGAAGTTTGTTCGAGCCGTTGTGTCTTCGCGGGTTATTGCCGGGGAAAAGCTGCCGCTCGAAGTCGTTGAACCGGTGTTCGCAGGCAAGTTGGCTGCAATAACTCAGCACAGTGCCGAGGAGGCCATCGTGACGATGGCCCAGGCGGGCCGAAGTATGGGGCGGGGCGGCGGCATGCAGTTCAAAATCGAAAACATTCGCCTGGCGGATGGTGAGCTTGTGCCGGTGCGGGCCGTGAAAGACGTGAAGGGCGGGGAAAACCGGGCGCTCGCACTTACGGGCGAAGCCGGAATTGCAGCAGGGTTTGCATTTTGGCCGGTTTCGCCCCTCGGCTTCCTTATCTACGTCAAGGGGAACAACGCAACGATTCCCGCCGGAACTGAAATCACAGCCTACATAGTGGGCGACTTCCCGTTGGATCCATCGAGATTTCAAGATGCTGGCGTGGTTCCTCAGGAGAGAAGCGCACCCAAATGACCGTTGTTCAAAAAATGTCCATCGCTCTACTGATGGTCCTGATGGTGACGCGCTTTGTGCAGGCGCAGGAGACCACCGCCACGCCTCCTTCGAGTTCTACGGCATCCGATGCAGACGGAAAACAGAGGAGCGAAGGCGAAACTAGGAAGCGTTTGGAACAGCTGGCTTGCGGCCCTTCCGGCGTTCACTTTTCGCATCACACCGAAAAGGGACCACAAGCTCTTCCCGAACAGCCTCCCGATAAGGGGCTCATCTATGTTCTCCGGACAAAGGGGTTGGAGGGCGCGGCCGTCCAGGTAAAGCTGGCGATGGATGGGAAATGGGTGGGAGTAAACGGCATGGGCAATTATTTTTATGTAGAGGCCGAACCCGGGCCTCATTACTTCTGCGTGAAAGCGGCTTTAGACAAACCCGGCCTGCTAAGTTTGGTAATCGAAAAAGGGAAAACCTACTACCTGCGCCAGAACCTTACAATGGGCGGGACTGACATTGATCTTCTCGATGAGGAAAAAGGCAAGCAATACGTCGCCAAATACTCCCGAAGTTCTTTTGAAGAGAAACACAAGAAATAGTCGCGCCGCCGCGAAAGTAATCCACACCTCTTCTAAACGCATGAACGAGATCTGAACTACCGCCGGCCTCGCCAGTCGGTTAGGGATTCACGACAACTGACGGCGGCACCATTCGTTCAGGACGTAGAGGGACCAGGGGCGGGACCAGGTGGTGCGGGAGTGGAGGAAATTGTCCCAGACCATTTGGATGCCGGCGGAGTGGAGATGCGGAGCCAACGCTGGCGCGAGATTCGAAAAACTTTCTTCCAGGCGTGGGCGAAGGGCGGTGCGCATCCAGTTTTCCCAGGGGAGGGTGAAGGTGCGTTTTTTTTGCTGGAGGATTTCGGCGGGGAGCAGGTCTTCGAGCGCGGCGCGGAGCAGGGCTTTGGGAGTTTCAGGGCGGACGCGGGCTTCGTCGGGGAGGGCGCACATGAATTCGACGAGCGGCGTGTCAAGGAGTGGGACGCGGACTTCGAGGGAGCGGGCCATGCTGACGGAGTCGGTATCGCGAAGAAGCGTGCTGGCCATGTAGGTGCGGAGTTCGAGCCAGGAGATGGCGGCCACGGGTTCGAATTCGCGCGACTGGTCGGCGATGCGTTCGAGCCATGCGAGCCAGGTG
>DASSGJ010000413.1:0-4480 GCA_035693545.1 Candidatus Acidiferrum sp. | reverse complement strand
ACGGCGAAGGGTTCATCGCCGACGAGATCTTTGGCGACGAGGACGGCGTGGCCGAGGCCGAGCGGCTCTTTCTGCCGGGTGTAACTGACCTGCACCATATTGCTGATGCGGCGAACCATCTCCGCCTGATCGTGTTTGCCTTTTTCTTCCAGAAAACGCTCGAGGAGCGGGGAATTATCGAAGTGATCTTCAATCGAATTCTTGCCCTTGCCGGTGACGATGATGATGTGCTCAATGCCGGAAGCGACGCATTCTTCGACGACGTATTGAATCTGTGGCTTGTCCACAACCGTCAGCATTTCCTTGGGCTGCGCTTTGGTGGCGGGCAAAAAGCGCGTGCCGAGGCCCGCGGCGGGCAAAACAGCTTTGCGAACTTTCAGGTGGGCGGCGGACTTTTGCGGGGACTGCGTCGAGTCTGTCGTCATGTCGGGTGTAGTCTTTTTAGTTTGAATTCAATTCGCAGCTTCGTAAGCACAGTAGACGGCAGGCGGGAGTTTTGTCAATCAATCGAACTACCTAAATGGCGAAATGCGGGACAGAAAAAATGTCGGCGCGCCGACATTTAAAGTAATACTTGAAGGTAATTATTTACAAAATACCGGGACTATCCGATTTGCGTAAGTGGCTGGAACAAACAAGTTACGGCAAAAACTTTCGAAACGATTTCCACAGGTTTTCGAATGATTTCCCGTTTTGGTTCAGAAATGGAGTTTCGAAAGGTACGCGTAGCTCTCGGTGAGGTTCACGATGGCGTCTTTCGGTTTGTCGTTCTCCACAAAGAAATGCTTTACCCCCGCTTCTCGCGCGGCGGGCAGAAGCGTTTTCCAGTCAATCACACCACCGCCGATCGCGGTAAAGCCTGCGGCGACGTTGTCAATCATCTCGTCAGAAGTTTTTCCGGGGATGATTGGAGGAATCTTGTTGAGATCCTTGACGTGGACCTCCGAAAAGCGGCCGGGATATTTCTTGAAGTAGGCGATGGGGTCTTTTTGCGCGACCGTGATCCAGCAGAGGTCGAGTTCCATGGTGAGGTTTGCGGGAGCGCAGGATTCGAGAAGGAAATCGTAGGGCAATTTGTCGCCCAGATTTTTGTCCGGGAGGAATTCCCAGAAATGATTATGGTAGCCAAACTGGATTCCCGCCTTCTGGGTGGCTTCGCCGGCCTTGTTGAATAGTTCGGCGGCGCGTTTGTAACCGTCGGCAGAGGCGCGCTGGGAATCGTCAATCCACGGGCAGATGATGTACTTGTGCCCGAGAACATGAGCGGCTTCGATGGCTTGCGGCATGCGGTGCTGGACGACGTCGTAGGAGACGTGCACAGACGGGGAGGACAAGCCGTTGGCATCGAGGATCGCGCGAAGATCCTTCGGCGAGTAAAGATACGGATAGCCGGCAAATTCCACTTCCTTATAGCCGATCTTGGCGACCGCTGCGATGGTGCCGGGGACATCGGTGCCCATCATCCCGCGGACCGTGTAGAGCTGCATGCCGATGGGATCGCCCTGGGGAGCGGTGGCGAGCCCCCGGAAGGGAAGCGAAGCGGAAGCAACGGCGGCGAAAGACGACTCGATAAAGGTTCGGCGTTTCATGCGCACGATTCTACACAGATTTGTGAATGAACCAAACGGAAAGGTGGAATCAGTAATTGCGGGCGCGGCCGGTGTTGCCGAGGTCGGCCTGGAATTTGGGCCAGGGGCTGTCCATCAAGCCTCCGTGGCCGCCAACGTAAGCGGAAAGGACGCCGGTGTCGTTTACGAGAAAAATGGTGCCGTCCGGCGCGAGCGTGGGCGAGGAAAGGACGGAGCCTCCGACGTTGATCTTGGCGATTACTTTTCCGGCCGGGGTGATGGCATAGAGGTCGCGGCCGCCTCCCACGAAAATAGTGCCGTCGGCCGCCAGCATGGGAGTGGAGGGATTGAAGTCGCGGATATCCACGTCCCACTTTTTTGAGCCGAAGGAATCGAACGCGTACAAGTGGTGGTCGGCGTGGGAAAAATAAATGGTGCCGTCGGCGGCGACCACAGGCGAGGAAGTATTCATATTGTTGCCGCGAGAGTTGAAATCCCAGCGAAGGGTGGCGTCCTGGCCGACGGCGGCGAGATGATCGCGCCCTTCACCGACAAGAAGCAGGCGATCCGGGCCGGGTGTAATGCCCGAGCCAGTCATGAAATTGCCCGGCGGAGGGAACCCTCCGTTGCGCCTAGTCGCTTCCGCGGTAAGCGCGGGATATTGCCAGAGGGTATCACCGTGGGTATTGACGGCGAGCAGGCGGCCGTGCGATCCAAAAAGAATTGTGCCATCCATGAGCAGGGTCACGGCTCCCCACTGGCTGGTGCCGATGCCCGCGGACCACTCGACACGTCCGTCGGAGAGGCTGAGGGCTTTCAATCCGTCGCGGGAGGGTGTGTAGAGGAAGGTATCGCCGATAGCGGCGGCGTTATGGCCCCAGGTGCTGCCGGGATACACGACAGAGGTCCAGCGCTTGGTGCCGGAGCGATTGAGCGCGAACACGGCGCCGTCGTTGTTGGCGATGTAGATGGCGCCGTCCGGACCAATGGAAGGCGATGAGAACGTGGGGCCGATGTAGGTTTTCCACTGCAGCTTTCCGTTGGAGTCAACCGCGTAAACGAAGCCGTCCTGGCAAGCCGCGATGATCGTGCCGTCATCGGAGAGGGCGAGCGAGCCTTCCATTCTGCCGCCCAGGGTGTACTCCCATTTCTTTTCGAAGGTGGAGGCCTGTCCGGAGACGGCGGTGGATGGCGAAGAAGGTTTGCAACCACCGGCGAGGCAAGCAAGTCCGAGAAGCAAAGAGAAAGTCACTGGGAGAATGGGCTTTCGTGGCATGGGACAGGACCTCATTCGTTCAGCGGAGAATAGCGGCTGGTATTGGCCAGATCGTGATAAGCCTTGGGCCAGGAACTGCGCATCAGGGGAGCGCCGTCGCCCTCGACCGCGCACAGCGAAGAATAACCACAAGCAAAATAGATGGTGCCGTCCTGCCCGATGGTAAGGGGCGAGGTGGGCGTGTAGACACGCAGGTTCCACTTAAGAGCGCCATCGGGGCTGAACGCGAGCAGGCCAAATTCGGCGCCGACGTAAATCGTGCCGTCCGCGGCAAGCGTGGGCGAAGTGACGAAATGGGGTTGCAGCTGCTTGGAGTAACGCCACTTCAAGGAGCCATCTGGATTCACGGCAAAAACGGCGTCGCCATTCGTGAAATAGATGACGCCGGCGGTATCCACCACGGCGGAGCCGAGAAAACCGCCGCCTTCGAATTGCCACTTCGTGGAACCGGAGGGATCGAGGGCATAGAGAACGTTGCGGCCGTCGTTCACATAGATCGTGGCATCGGGGCCGATAGCGCCCAGGCTTACGCCGCCGGGAGTGAATTCAAGAGTCCAGGAGCGGTTGCCGCTGGAAGAAATGGAATGAAGGAAACTCTGGCGAGCGACGATGAGGGTGGAATCTCCCAGCAGAACCGGAGTGCCACCGCCGGCGTGCTCGACGCGCGCGCTGCCGGGAAGGATGTTGGCCGTTTCCAGGAGGCCTTCGCGAAAGGTTTGCAGAGACCAATAAACGTTATCCGATTGCCTGGGCCGGAAGGCGTAAATATCGGAGGGGGAATTCACGTAAAAGAGCGAGGCGTCGGAGCTGAGGGCCGGAGGCGTGCGGAATCCGGTGAGGCCAATTTGAGGCCGCCAGATCAGCTTGCCGGCGGAGCTTACGCCGAAAACAAGCCCGTAATTGCATGCGAAATAGAGAGTGCCATCGTCGGCGATTACCGGAGTGCCCGGAGTGGCCAGGGTCAGCTTCCAGAGTTGTTTGCCCGCCGGAGAGTAAGCCTGAACGCCAACGTTTGAGCTGATATAGATGGTGCCGTCGGGAGCGATGGCCGGATGGGAGACGGCCATGCCGTCGGCGCGGACTGACCATTTGAGGTGCGGGCCGGACTGCGATTTTTGTACGGAGTCCTTTTTCCCGCAGGAGGAAATGAAGAACGGAGTGGAGAGAATCGCGATCGCCAGAAAGCTCCGGTGGAGAAGTGCGGCACTCGCCGGTCGGCGTATCGATGCTTGAGGTTCGGTGCTTCTGTTGACATCCTCGCTGGAACGCAGTGCGCGAGCGAAAAGCAGATCCCTCACCCCGCAAAAAGCGCGGGGATTCGGGATGACAACCGCGTGGGATCGTAGGTCATCAAGAAAGCCAGGGTCAGTGGGAATATGGCCGGGCATCATCGTTGGGCGGGGAGTTCGCAGGTGCGATTCAGAATGCGCGCCGCCTGAGCAGACATCATCGCAGCGCGCACTGGCGAGAGCACCTGGACTTCGTTGGTGTGCTGCTCCATGCGATTCATGGTGGTCTCGATCCCCTGGCGGAGAGTGCGGCCCATGTTTTCGAAGTAGTCGTTGTTGCGAGCGCGTTGCACCCGGGAGTTGTAGTCGTTGCCCGAAGGAGCGGTTTGCTGCATCTGCTGCAACAG
>DASSGJ010000412.1:0-2181 GCA_035693545.1 Candidatus Acidiferrum sp. | reverse complement strand
CTGGACCGTTCATAGGACCTCACGGTACGGCTTACGATGAACCGCTCCGTGAAGCTTGGGAGCAAAGAAGGCAACCTGGGGAACACAGCCCTTCCTGCCGGAGCAGGCAACGTGATGGACTGTATACTCTTGAATTAGCGTTACGTCAAGTCCGTCTAAAAGCGCACAGAAATTGTGTCTTTACGGAAGATAGAAACGCGGAACACGCTGGCTGACGCCGCTGATTAAGTCGGAGGTCACTGTGCTGATGCTGCGCGCCACTACATTGGCTGGGTAGACGTTGTCGCCGTCGGTGCCATAAAGCGTGGCGACGTCGCCAACCGCCGCGTCGGGAACGTCCGTGACGTCGAGCATGACCACGTCCATCGAAACGATGCCGATGATCGGCGCAGCGTGGCCTCGAATGTAAAGTACGCCGCGATTGCCGAGCGAGCGATGCACGCCGTCGGCGTAACCCGCGGAGAGAACAGCAATCCGCGACGGACGCTGCGCGATCCAGGTGGCGTCGTAACCGACCGCTTCCCCGGCGGCGATGCAGCGGACACTCATTAGCCGCGCTCGCAGGCTCATCACCGGACGCAACGGCAATTTCTTTTCGAATTCCGCGCGCCGTTCCGGTGGATCAAAGCCGGGATGATAGCCATAGAGAATCGCGCCGGGGCGTACCATGTCAGCCCAGGTTTCAGGACGCGCCGCGATGGCCGCGCTATTGGCGATGTGCAGGATACCGGGATCGGCCCCGAGAGTGCGCAGACGCTCGACGGTCGAGTAAAAGCGATCGATTTGCTGCCTGGTCTGATGGCCGAGTTCCGTGTCGGTCAGCACTTCCGAAGAGGCCAGATGGGTGAACGTGCCCGCCAAATGAACATGCTTGCACTTGGCCAGCTGGCGCGAGAAACAATCGGCATCTTTCGGCATGATGCCGAGACGGTTCATTCCGGTGTCAATCTTGAGCTGCACGGCGACATTTTTCTTGCGTAGCTTCGCCGCGGCAGCTTCGAACGCGAGAAGCTGTTCGCAGCGGTGAATCGCCGGCGTCAGGTTATGCTGGAGAAGATTCTTTTCTTCGCCGGGCCAGAACCCGCCGAGAACCAGAATCGGCGTGCGAACCCCGGCTTTGCGGATCTCCATGCCCTCGCCGGCCGAAGCTACCCCGAACCAGTCCGAACCGGCCTTTTCGAGCGCCTGCGCGGCGCAAGGGCCGCCGTGGCCGTAAGCATTCCCTTTAACAATGCACAGAACTTTTCGTGGCGTCTTGCGTTTTTCGGGCGCCGGATTCACGTAATCACGGATAGCCCGTAGATTACCGGTGAGCGCGGAGAGCGAAACTTCCGCCCATACGGGGCGCCCGACAAAATCAGGGGGACTCTGCTTTTTCTGGCTGCGGGTCATGAATCTTCCTGAAAGATCTAGTGTACGGCATCCGCACGCGACGGCGAAAAGCCGGAAGAGGCGCCGCTGGCGAGAATGACAACAGCTAGCAAAGGAGCAATCGTGGTGCCAACTGGGGGGTCCGACAGGTGTTCGAAGTTCAAAACAAACCCTTATGAAACAGGCAGATACAAAGGCGGGAGCCCAGCCCCATGCAGAATTGAATTTGGCAGCTGTGGCCGTCCAGACGCAGTGTGTCAAGAATGGAATCGCTGCAGATTCCAGGCGAGGCCGATCGGTTCAGCCAGGCCGCGCATTTTTGATTAAGTATTTGCCTTGGCACAGGCGGATTGTCACATACTGTTTCCGAGGCCAAGTTGCTATGCGCCGGGTGCAGTTCATCGAACTCCATGAACAACCATGGTTCCCGTCATTTCTTCGAAATGAAATTACGGATGCGCTTCAGTTCGGGCTAAATCTCTTAAAGGCGTATGCGCCCATCGCCCCGCTACTTCAAAGCGTCCTCCACTCTACGCGAAGCCGATCGATTGTTGACCTGTGTTCGGGCGGCGGCGGTCCCTGGTTAAGCCTTTCCCGCAAGCTCCAAGAGGATGCACGCGTCTTTCACATCTTGCTCACGGATAAATATCCAAACCTCAGGGCGTTCCAAGGCGCCAGAACGGCTTCAGAGAATCACGTTGTTTTCTACAGGGACTCGGTTGATGCAATGAAAGTCTGCCGTGAATTGCATGGGTTCCGAACGATGTTTACGTCTTTTCATCAGTTTCCGCCGGAAGAGGCTCGCGCCAT
>DASSGJ010000411.1:0-2160 GCA_035693545.1 Candidatus Acidiferrum sp. | reverse complement strand
GCGGGCCACAGCCTCGGCGAATATTCCGCTCTTGTGGCCGCCGGCTCGCTGCAATTTTCAGACGCTGTGCGGCTGGTTCACAAGCGCGGAACCTATATGCAGGAAGCTGTTCCGGCAGGACAGGGCGCGATGGCCGCGATTCTTGGATTGTCACCGGCTGTTGTCGCCGATGCGTGCAAGCGGGCCGCGGAGGGCGGAGTTTGCACTGCGGCCAATCTGAATTCGCCGGATCAGACCGTGATTTCGGGCGACGCTGCTGCCGTGAAGCGGGCGGTCGAAATTGCTTCGCAATCCGGAGCCAAGCGCGCCGTCATGCTTCCCGTTTCCGCGCCGTTCCATTCCTCGTTGATGATGCCCGCGCAGGAAAAGCTGGAAAAGGATTTGCGCGCGACGAAATTTGCGGATCCCCACGTTCCCGTTGTCACCAACGTGGACGCCGATACGATTAAAACAGGCGACGAAGCGCGTGAAGCGTTGATTCGCCAGGTTACGATGCCCGTGCGCTGGGAAGAATCCATGCGGATGCTGCTCGACGAAGGCGTGAACACTTTCATCGAAGTAGGGCCGGGACGGGTGCTGACCGGCATCATGAGGCAGATCGAGCGCTCGGTCACCACGCTGAACGTTGAAGACGAAAAAAGTTTGCAGGCGACGGTGGAACGCATCACGGCGGCCAAATCCGACGCCGCCTGAGGTTTTGTAGCGGCCGCTTTCTGAGGCGGGCGCCTTTAGCGATTGTAGGGGCGGCTTTAGGCCGCCTCCTTGCGGTATTTCGGATTTGCTGAAATTGTTGCTGCGGATCGGGCGCATAGGCTAAAGCCTATGCTACAAGAGCCGACGGATTTGAGGATAAACGCGAATGTTTAGTTTGAAAGATAAAGTAGCAGTCGTCACGGGCGCGTCGCAGGGTATTGGGCGCGACACCGCGCACGCGCTCGCCGAAGCGGGCGCAAAAGTCGCCGTCGCGGCGCGCAATGAAGAAAAGCTGGCCGAACTGGTTCAGGAAATCATCGCCAAGGGCGGGGAAGCCTTCGCAGTGAAGATGGACGTTGCTGACATCGAGCAGATCAAGTCGGGCTTCAAATCCATCCTCGAAAAATTCGGGAAGATCGACATCCTTGTCAACAATGCCGCCATCACCCGCGACGGTTTGGCCATGCGCATGAAGCCCGACGACTGGGAAGCCGTCCTCCGCACCAATCTTACTGGAGCGCACATCTGCATCCAGCAGGTGCTGCCGCCGATGATGAAAGCCCGTGCGGGACGCATCATCAATATCTCTTCCGTCGTCGCGGAAAGCGGCAACGCCGGGCAGGCCAACTATGTCGCCTCAAAAGCCGGCCTCATCGGCCTTACCAAGGCCATCGCCATCGAGATCGCTTCGCGGAACATCACCGTGAACGCCGTGGCTCCCGGTTTCGTCGAGTCGCCCATGACCGCCGTCCTTCCCGACAAAGTGAAAGAAGAATTGAAAGTACGCATTCCGCTCGGCCGCATGGGAACCGGCAAGGACATTGCCGCCTCCATCGTGTTCCTTGCCAGCGACGAAGCCGCCTACATCACCGGCCACGTCCTCGACGTTAACGGCGGCATGTATTTGGCGTGATGGCCGACTATACACAACAATGGGGCGAGTATCGAAAACTGAGGAATCAGGTCTTGCTCGCTGTCGGGGGGATCATCCCCGTCAGGGTCGCGAGCATTTTTCTCGATCGCCAACTGGGTCAGACAAAAGTAATAAATTTTCTGGATGCACTTTTAGCGTTGGCTTGGATATTTCTAGTCATAATCACCGGGGCACGAGTCGCGGTGTGGCGATGCCCGCGGTGCGGCAAGTTTTTTGGCTGGTCCATGGCGTCACCTCTGCTCGCGAGAAGTTGTGCGCATTGTGGATTGCGGAAATTCGCTAACGGCTGAACCCGCAAGTTGACCTTGCTGCGCGGGGTAAGTAGACTGGCAAGGTTACCTAGGGCAGCCTAATCGGCATGGTAGACGGCCTCATGGCCGGAGAACCGTGCAAGGTAGTACGAACTACGTCAGAGCGACATCAGGTCGCGGAGGAATGGGAATGGCCAGCGTGGAAGAACGCGTAAAGCAGATTATCGTCGAGCAGCTTGGTGTGGATGAAGCCGAAGTTACGCCCACCGCGTCCTTCGTGGA
>DASSGJ010000410.1:0-7369 GCA_035693545.1 Candidatus Acidiferrum sp. | reverse complement strand
CCCTACTACAACAAGCCCACGCAGGAAGGCCTCTTCCAGCATTTCAAAGCCATCGCCTCCGCCGTGAACTTGCCAATCATTCTGTACAGCGTCCAAGGCCGCACCGGCGTCAATATCGAGCCCTCCACCGTCCTCCGCCTCTCGCAAATCCCGAATATCGTCGGCATCAAGGAAGCTTCCGGCAACATTTCCCAGATGGGTGCCATCCTCAATCTCGTTCCCAAGGATTTCCTGGTCCTCTCGGGCGACGACGCTCTGACGCTTCCCCTCATCGCCCTTGGCGGGCGGGGCCTGATCTCCGTCGCCTCCAACGAAATTCCCGCGGAGATGACCCGGCTCGTGCAATCCGCTCTTGCCGGTGATTTTGCCGAGGCGCGCCGCCTCCATTTCCAGTATCTTTCTTTGATGGATATCAATTTTGTCGAGTCGAATCCTATTCCGGTAAAAGCCGCTCTCGCCGAAATGGGTTTGCTCCAACCTGTCTGGCGGCTGCCGTTGGTCGCGCCAAAACCCGAGAATCTCGCGCGTATTCGCGCTGTGCTCGAATCCCTCAATCTCGTTGAGCGAGTCCATGCTGCAAGATCAAATTGAATCTCTCTTCGATGCTCCGCCGGCCGCTTACACGGCGGAGCATCACAGCGTCTTCGCATCGTTCAAGGATTCTCTGAATCGCGGCACAATTCGGGCCGCTGAACCGGAGCCCTCTTCCCCGACGGGCTGGCGCACCAACGCGTGGGTGAAAAAGGGAATCCTCCTCGGCTTTCGCATGGGGACCATCGTCGATATGTCCGTGGACTCCGCAAAGCTCCCCTTCTTTGACAAATCCACCTACCCGCTCCACTCCTTCTCCACTGCCGATGGTGTCCGCATCGTTCCCGGCGGCTCCAGCATTCGTGACGGCGCCCACATCGCTCGCGGCGTCATTTGCATGCCGCCCATGTTTGTCAACGTAGGCGCCTACGTTGGTGAAAACACCATGATCGATTCCCACGCGCTGGTCGGTTCTTGTGCCCAGGTCGGCCGCAGCTGCCACATTTCGGCCGGCTCGCAGATTGGGGGAGTTCTCGAGCCCGTGGGCGCGCTTCCGGTAATTATCGAAGATGACGTTCTTGTTGGCGGGAATTCCGGAATCTACGAAGGTACCATCGTCAAACGCCGCGCCGTTCTTGGCACAGGCACCATGCTGAATCGTTCCATCCCCGTATACGACCTTGTGCGCGATGCTGTCTACGCTGCCACCGACGACAAGCCTCTGATCATCCCCGAAGACGCCGTTGTCATTCCCGGCTCGCGCGCCGTTTCGCACCCCGCCGCCAAAAAATGGGGCTTGTCCCTCTCCTGCGCCGTCATCGTCAAGTATCGCGACGCCAAAACCGGCTCCCGCATCCAGCTCGAAGATTTTCTCCGCTAAGTGTCTCAGGACGAATAGTCTCTCCCTTCGCACTGGCGCGAAACCAAATCACGGGACGCAGATCTTGTCATTCTGAGGGCATCCGACGAGGATGCCCGAAGAACCTCAACTGTTTGGATTAGCCAGCTGGATGATGAGGCATTCCTTTTTCGCTGACCCGGTGTTCCCTCGTCTCAATTTCTCAAGACCTTTTCAAAAAACTCCAGCGCCCTCGGATCTCCTGACTGCCCCAGCCAGAACATTGCCTGTTTCCTGACTTCGGGATTCTTGTTGTTCTGTGCCACCTCAATCAGCTTGGGCACTCCTTCATCCTTGGGCATTTGGCTCAGCGCGAACACCGCCCTCTTCTTTACTTCCGTATCCGGGTCGTTCGTAATCGCTCCGGAGATCGCGGTGGCAGCTTTCGCACCCGCTTTCTGCGCCAGCCAAAAAAGCGCCTGGCCGCGAACATGCGGGCTTCCGTCCTCTCGCGCCATCCGGATGATCGCTTCTGTCGCTCCCGGCTCCTTGCTCACAAACAGGGCAAAGGTTACCTGCGCCCGCACCTCGCTGCTCGGGTCTGTCTTGGCCATAGTTTCAAGCTGGGCCAGACCTGCCGCCCCTCGTGCTGCCCCCATCCAGAACGATGCCCGCTTTCGCAACTCCTCGGGCTGGCCCGGAGAACTGAACCGGGCCAGCGCGACGTCAGCAGCGGGGTCCGCGTGCAGAGCGATTGCCGTCAACGCCTGCTCTCCAATCCGATCTTCATCGCCGCCGGAATTGTCAAACCCTTGAACGAATTTGCCTAGGTACGCGATGCTTTCTTCGCTCTTCACGTCCTTCAGCCAGACCAGCCGCAGCCCTCCCGCATCCAATTGGCACTGATTCGACATGATCCGAATCCGTCCGACGTGCTTTTTATCGGCGCGGTAAAGAATCCTCAGCGTTCCTTCACCTTCCAGCTTCAATTCATTTTGCGAGTGTGCTCTCTCACCGTCACTGCCATGCTCTTTTTCCAGATACCAGACGCCCTTTGCTCCACGGTTCATTCCGTCTCTGTAGTTCCCGCAGCAATCGCCGTGCTCCCCCGGCACGGCAGCGACGTCGTAACCGATCCAGATGGGGCTATCGGCCGAAGCCGCAATTTCGTTCATCGTCGCCATCAGGCTGGGTCCCGCGGCTCGCGTTTCCAGCCGGGTATTCACCACTTGTGCGGTTTCGCCTTGCGCAAGCGCGGTTGGGGCGGCGTCCCACAGTCCAGCGATGGAGATGGCAAGAATCAATAAACTGTTCTTCAACCGCATGTTCCACCTCACTTCTGCAGAAGCTCCATCAGGTATTCATTCGCTTCCTTCGATCCCATCAGCGAAAGCTTCTCCACCGCCTTTTTCTTCAATTCCGGGTCTTTTTCTCCGCGGGCTGCGGCGATCAGGTCTTTCGCATCGCCGCCGATAAAATAAGCATTCAAAATCTCCTCTTTTACTGCGCGATCCGTCTCTTTTGAATACAAGGCCTGCAAGGTTCCCTGGCCACCAATGACTCCCAGGTTCCGAATAGCCTCTTTCCTCAACTCGGGATTCGGCTCGCTGTTTGCCAGCTTCGCAAGCTGTTCGCGGTCTCCCGAAATGATGTAGCTCCGGATCACTGCCCGCTTGATCTCCGGGTCGTTGCTGGTCGTGTAAACTTCCGCCAGCACTTTCCCCGCTCCCTTTCCGCCAAACGTGGCCAGGTACGACACGGCTTTCTTTTGCAGATCCGGGTTGCTTTGCCCTCGCGCAATCTTCCCCAGGACTTCTTCCGCTTGTGGCGACCCGTTCTGAGCGAGCACAAACAGGGCCTTCGATTTCACTCGCGGCGACCCCGCGCCGTTCAGGATTCCTTCCACCAGCGGAATGGCCTTATCCGGGCTGCTGTTCATCAATCCCTGCAGTGCCAGTAGTTTCAAATCCTCATCGTTCTGCCCTTCGGGATTTGTTTTGCCGCCTGTTGAAGCGCGCACCTCGATCTCCAGCGCCTCGCCATCCTTCTTCCAGCGGCTCTGCGGATAACGTTTCTTCAGATCGGCGATGGTTCCCATCGCCGCCTCTTTCTTTCCCTCCCGGTTCTGCGCGTAAGCCATCCAATAGAGGGCCGCATCGGTCTGCGGGCCGTTCAGCTTCACCAGTTCCGTAAACGACCGTTCGGCGTCCCGGAATTGATCATCGTCAAGTGCCTCTCGCCCTTCGTCATACAACTCCTGCATGCGCTCGGCTCGTTCCCGTTCTCTCTCTTTCGCCTCCTCCTGGCGGTCGGGCTCTGCTTGCTGTTTTTCGTCCTGAAGTTCATCCACGGTTTCCGACGATTGGCCTTTCCCTCCGCCCTGTCGCGCGGCCAGCACACCGGTTCCCACCGTCAGGTTCAATATCGCTGCGGTGAAGCAAACGATTCCTGCACGCACCAAAATCTTTCCCATGCTCATACCTTTTTCCTCTCTGTGCCTTTCGCTTGGTTTTCCGCCGGCTTCGCTTCAGGATTCGTCTTCCGCTCGTCCAGCCCCTGCTTCACCACCCGCACTTTAAACAACAGCCCCTGCTCCTCAATCCGCTTCCGGATTGACTCAAACGCCGCCGGAGTCAACTCGTTCGGACTGTTCGCTATATCCAGCAGCACGCGCTCCAGTTCATCCAGCGTGCTGGCCATCGCCCGGTCGCCCTCTTTCAAGGCCGTCTGCCGGTACAAACGGTTTTCCTCCACCAGATCTTCCGCGCGGCGCTGTGTTTCCGAAAAGTTGATGGTCTTCTCGCCCTTTTGTGCTGGAGCGTTTTCCAGCTCCATAAGCACCATTTCCGTGCGCCCCAGATGCTCTCCAACGGCCACCACCAGAACGCGTTCACGCACTTTCGCCGCGTCCACCTGATCCATTGGAGTCACCGGCACCCGTGTCATCCGGCCCGCCACGAACGCCAGAATCACCAGTGCCGCCACCCCGCCTAACGCCACCAACCGCTGTGGCACGATCAGCGCTTCCCACCAACGCGCTTTCTTCTCCCCAAGTCTCGGTGCAACGCGCTGCCACACCCGCTCTCCGTAGTCTTCCCCGGGATCGGGAATCGGCATCGCGTCCAGCGCGCCAAATACAGCCTCAATGCGGACCAGTTCCTCGCGGCATTCCACGCATTCCTTCAGGTGCGCGGCGATTGCGGCCCGCTCTTTCGGCTCGCCATCGCGGTATCCGATCAGCTCTTCTTCCGTTCGATGTGTCATCCTTCGGTTCCCATCGCGCGGGCTTCGTTGCCCTCAAGATACGGTGCCAGCGACCGCCGCAATTTCTGTACCGCGCGAAATACCGTATTCTTGGTGGCGTTCGGATTCGACTTCAGCACCGCCGCAATCTCCTCGATTCCGCATCCGTCCCAATGCCGCATCACGATTGCCGTTCTTTCCGCCGGGCTCAACTCCGCCAGCGCCGATTTCATCCGCTCCGCCAATTGCGCGCTTCCCGCCAATCGCTCCGGTGAAGGCGACATATCCCGCACCTGGCTCAACGGATCTACCTCGAGAGAGTCTTCCGTTGGCTTGCTTCGCGTTTCGCGCTTTGCTTCGTCGGCATTTCGTTGGCGAATCCGGTCGATCGCATAATTCGCGGCAATCCGGTAAACCCACGTCCCGAAGTTCGAGTTTCCCGCAAACTGCTTCAACTTTTGATAACCCCGCAAAAACGACTCCTGCACCACTTCTTCCGCATCGTGAGCGTTCCCCATCATCCGGTACGCCATCCGGTACACCGACCGGCTGTGCCGTTCCACAAGGACACGATAAGCGTCCCGATCGCCCGCCAGCGTCCGCTCGACGGCCATCGAGTCGCTGACCGCAACCTCTTCAGCCATCCCGGCGCCTTCTTTCATTCCAACGGTTAGACAGGTTCTCTCCCTTCCGGTTAGGTTGGCCGCGGCCGCCCTCGATTCGCCCCACGGGCCTGAAATACCGTATCATTACAAAGGATTTGCACGGGAGATGCTGACGTGATTCCACGCTACACCCGCAAAGAGATGGGCCAGGTCTGGAGCGACGCCAATCGCTACCAGAAGTGGCTCGACGTTGAACTGGCCGCTGCCGACACCCTCGCCGAAGCTGGGCAAGTGCCCAAAGACGCTGCCGCGGTTCTCCACTCGCGCGCCAAGGTGGACGCCGACCGCATCAACGAGATTGAATCCCGGGTGAAACACGACGTCATCGCCTTTACCATGGCCGTCGGTGAATCGATTGGCGATCCCAACGCCGCGCGCTGGCTGCACTACGGTCTGACTTCTAACGATGTCGTGGACACTGCGCAAGCCCTTCTTGTCCGCGATGCCTCGCATATCATTGAACGCGACCTCGTTATTTTTGGGGAAGTCCTGGACGTACGCGCTCACGAATTCCGCCACACTCCCCAGATTGGCCGCACCCACGGCATTCACGCGGAACCCATCACCTTTGGCCTGAAGATCGCCAACTGGTTCGCTGAAAATCAGCGCAACATCGCCCGCTTCCGCGAAGCCGCGCGCAACATGGAATTCGGGAAAATTTCCGGAGCGGTGGGCAACGCTTCGCACCTCGGCCCGGAAATCGAAGAGAAAATCTGCAAAAAGCTGGGATTGCAGGTCACTCCCGTGGCCACCCAGGTCATCCAGCGGGATCGCCACGCGCAGTACGTCAGCGTCCTTGCCCTGATCGCGGCTTCGCTCGAAAAGATTGCCCTGGAAATCCGCCAGCTGCAGCGCACCGAGGTGCGCGAAGCGGAAGAGCACTTCGGCAACGAGCAGCGGGGCAGTTCCGCCATGCCGCACAAACGCAATCCCGTCACATCAGAGCAGATTTGCGGCCTCGCCCGCCTGGTGCGGGGCAACATGGTGGCGGCTTACGAAAATATTGCTTTATGGCACGAGCGGGATATCTCGCACAGCAGCGTGGAGCGCGTCATTCTTCCGGACTCCACGATTCTGGTGGATTACATGCTCTCGAAAATGACCCAACTCGTCAGCCAGATGCGGGTATTTCCAGAGCGTATGCTGCGCAACCTTGAATCCACCCACGGCCTCGTCTTTTCAGGCACGTTGTTGCAGGACCTCGTCGAAAAGGGAATGCCGAGAGACGACGCCTACAAAGCCGTGCAGGAGAATGCCATGGCTTCGTGGGAGACGGACACCAGCTTCCGCGAGCGTGTCGAGAAGGATGCTAGGATTAAAAAATATCTGGCGCCAAAGGAACTGGAACACGCTTTTGATTTGCAGCGGCAGCTGCGGTACGTGGACAATATCTTTGATCGCGTGTTCGGCGAACACCCTGCCGGCGAACGCGGCGTGGCGAACAAAGCCTGACAAAGATTCTGGAAACAAAAAGAGCTCCCGGCTCGGCGGGAGCTCTTCTTGCGATTGCCTCATTCGGGCGCGTGGAAAACCGGCCCGGCTGCGGAGGCGGAAATTATTCGACGCGCTGCACGTAACGGGCTTCGGAAGTGTCCACGCGGATGCGGTCGCCTTCGTTGACGAAGGGCGGCACGTTTACGACCAGGCCCGTTTCAAGCGTCGCGGGCTTCATCACCGCGCTGGCCGTGGCTTTCTGCAGCGTCGGCTCCGTCTGCACCACCTTCATGTCCATGGTGTCCGGCAGGTCCACGCCAATGGGCTTTTCCTCGAAGAATTCGATCTTCACCACGGTGTTCGGTATCAGATAATTCACAGTTTCCCCGAGTTCGTCGCGGGTCATCTGCATCTGCTCGAAAGTTTCCGTGTTCATGAAATGGAATTCGTCGCCCTCGCTGTACAGGTACTCGAATTCGATTTCGTCCAGGACGGCGCGGTCCACGAACTCTTCCGCTCGGAACCGGTAGTCAATCATGACCCCGTTGCGGAGATTCTTCAGCCGCGTCTGCATGGACCCGCGCTTGTTGCCCGGTGTGCGGTGGTCGGTGCTGAAAACGGTAAACAGCTGGCCCTCATGCTGGATCACCATGCCGGG
>DASSGJ010000409.1:0-3195 GCA_035693545.1 Candidatus Acidiferrum sp. | reverse complement strand
AAATTCCTGCACCGTGCGGCGAATCAACGGCGTTCGCGTGGTGCCACCAACCAGCACAACTTCTTCAACCTGCTTCGGGCTCAACTGCGCATCCGCCAGAGCCTGCCGCACCGGAGCCATAGTGCGGTCCACCACCGGGCGAATCAGCGCTTCCAGCGCGCCGCGCGTGAACTCATGTTCGAACACTTTTCCGTTTGGCAAGGGAAATTGCAGCGCGACCTTGTCCGTTTCGGAGAGCCGGTGCTTCACCGCGATGAGCTCCTTGCGCAACTCCTGCGCCAGTTCGCCGTGCGGCGAAAAATCGATCTGGTCGTGTTGCAGAATCTGCTCGTGCACAAACGCCTGCAGTAGGTTGTCAATATCGTCGCCGCCGAGATGCGTGTCCCCGTTCGTTGAAAGCACCTGAAAGATGTCGCCTTCGCCCGTCGAAATCAGCTTGAGCACGGAAATGTCAAACGTGCCGCCCCCCAGGTCGTAGACCGCCACCGTCCCGCGTTGCTTTTCGTGCAAGCCGTAAGCCAGCGCCGCTGCGGTCGGCTCATTCACCAGCCGCAACACCTCGAGGCCGGCAATTTTCCCGGCGTCTTTCGTGGCCTGCCGCTGCGCATCGTTAAAATACGCAGGGACCGTGATTACCGCCCGGTCCACGGTTTCACCGAAGTAGGCCTCGGCCCAGTTCTTCAATTCGCGCAAGATAAAAGAGGAAATCTCGGGCGGCGTGAAAATCTTGTCGCCCAACTGCACGCGAATCACGCTCTTGCTGGCGGGATCAATGCGAAACGGGAAAAGCCTCAACTCGCTTTGCACGTCGGCCGGGCCGCGCCCCATGAGCCGCTTTACCGAATAAATCGTCCGCTCCGGTTGTGTCAGTAATCTCCGCCGCGCCGGCTCGCCGACAATAATGGAGCCATCCGCATCCAGGCTCACCACCGAAGGGCAAAGCGTGCTTCCCGTCGGCCCCGGAATACACTTCGGCTCCCCCGTCTTCGCGTCCACATACGCGACCAGGCTATTCGTAGTCCCAAGATCGATACCGACTGTGCGGCCCATAATCTCTGTAGCTCACCCCTTCAGGGGTGAGGCCTTTCATCACCCATTTCGACCAACCTTACCCACCGGGAAACCCTCAGGCCTGAAGGCCTGCCTGAGCTACAGCAATTCCTTCTGCACATTCACAACGAGATTTCGAATATACGAACGCCGATTCAGCAATTCGTTCAGCTTCGTCATAACGCTCTTGCGCCTTGTTTCATCCGCATTGGCGTCGATCGCCGCGTCCCATTCCTTGGCGACACTTTGCAACTCGCCATCTACCTCTTCCAGCTTGGCTTGAAAGTTCTTCTGCGCCGATCCCAATTTCTGCTTTAGCGCCGTGGTATCGCCACTCGCTGCCTTCGCTTCCCGCAGCTCATCCAGCGATTCGTTCAACTCAAAAACCTCTTCCAGCAGTTCCGGCGGCGCCTGCTGTTTGTTTTTACCTTCGACGCGAGCGCCTTCGATCGCCAGCAGGTATTCCACACGCGCAACCGGTTCCCGCAGCGTGCGGTACGCATCGTTCAGCTCCGAACTCCGCTTCAGCGAAATTTCTCGCTCTTCCGGTGTCGCATTTACATAATTGTCCGGGTGCAGCTTCCAGCTCAGTTGCAGAAACTTCTTCTCCAGCGCGCTCATCTCGATCCACAGCTTCCGCGGAATCTCGAACATCGCGAAATAGTCGCTCTTCTCGGGGAGTTGCAACATCTTCCCGCATGACCCGCAGAAGTGCGTGCCGATGGTGCGTTCGTGGCAACTCCAGCAGACCAGCGGCGAATCGGTGATGGGGAACGGTGTGCTCATTTCGGTTCTGCTGAACCAACTCCGTCACAAAAAAAGTGGCTGGCGCACGATGCTGCCAGCCGGAATTACGTAAGTCCCTGTGCTGGGTAAGGCCAGCTGACAGGCTGAAGCCTGTTCTGCGATTACGCCGTAAAACTGCTGCCGCAGCCGCAGTTGCGCGCCGCGTTGGGATTCTGGAACACAAATCCCTGCCGCATCAGCGTCTCTTCGTACTCCAGGACCGTGCCGTTCAAATACAGCAGGCTCTTCGGATCCACGAACAACCGCGCGCCAAATTCCTCGAAAATCTTGTCGCGGTCGCGTGCCTGCGTATCCAGCCGCATCGCATACGACAACCCGGAGCATCCTCCGCCCTGCACGCCCACGCGCAGCCCGCCAACCTGCGGCGACACGCCGTCCTTCTCCAGCAGCGCGATAATCTTCTTCGCCGCTTTCTCGGTCAGGTGAATCGCCGGGCCGGCCTTCTCTTTTTCTACAGTCTGCGTTGTGATTTCCGCCGTCATATTCCGCATCTCCAAAACAGTTCTGGAGCGAATCCTTCGACAGCATCCTCCGACGGTCGCAATTCGCCGCCGGAAGACGCCACTACCCCCGCGTAGCCTCGCTATTAGTGCGACGACTTTTCGTGCGCGGGAACTTCAATACCGTGTTTCTTCTTCCAGTCGCCGATGGCCGCCTTGATGGCGTCTTCGGCCAGAACGGAGCAGTGAATCTTCACCGGAGGAAGCGAAAGCTCGCGGACAATGTCCGTGTTCTTGATCGCCAGCGCCTCTTCGACGGTCTTTCCCTTCACCCATTCCGTGGCCAGGGAAGAACTCGCGATGGCCGACCCGCACCCGAAGGTCTTGAACTTGGCTTCTTCAATCACCTTCGTGTCCGGATTGATCTTCATCTGCAGCTTCATAACGTCGCCGCATTCCGGCGCGCCGACCAGGCCGGTCCCGACGTTGGGATCTTCCTTGGGCATGCTGCCGACGTTGCGGGGATTGTTGTAATGATCGACTACTTTTTCGCTATATGCCATGGACAGGTAGCTCCTTCAAGTTTCAATTCCAGTAACAATCAGCCCTTCGCCGCAACGAGAGAGCCAAAACCCGCATTCTTGATGGCCTTCTCGGTCAACGCAATGTTGGTCAAAAACGCCGAACGCCCCGCGGTCAATTCCCGCAACGCGTCGCGGACATAATCCGCTCCGAGGCCCAGCACGTTCAGAAACGCGCGGACATCCTGAAGATGATGAAAAGAACGCTCCGCGGCTGGGGCCGGCTCGTCACCATCCTGATACGCCTGATACGTCACGCGAAACGGCGCCGACGTACCCGCGATCGAGCGGTGAATCCTGAGTGTTCCTTCGCTTGC
>DASSGJ010000408.1:0-12832 GCA_035693545.1 Candidatus Acidiferrum sp. | reverse complement strand
GAAACTGAACGGCAAGCCGGTGATCTGCTGCGCGATGGAGTTCGCATTTATCGGCGGCTCGATGGGCGCGGTGGTCGGCGAAAAAGTGACCCGGGCGATTGAGATGTCCATGGAGACGCGGCAGCCGCTGATCGTGGTGTCATGCTCGGGCGGCGCGCGCATGATGGAAGGAACGATCAGCCTGATGCAGCTCGCCAAGGTGTCCGCTGCGCTGGCGCGGCTGGATGAGGAGAAGTTGCCGTACATTTCGGTGCTGACCGATCCGACCACCGGCGGCGTCACCGCGAGTTTCGCAATGCTGGGCGATTTGAATATCGCGGAGCCCGGCGCGCTGATCGGTTTCGCGGGGCCGCGCGTGATCGAGCAGACTATCCGGCAGAAGTTGCCCGAAGGATTCCAGCGCTCGGAATTCCTGCTGGAGCACGGGTTCCTCGATGCCGTGGTGCACCGCAAGGATATGAAGGGCTTCATCTCCAGCGCGCTCGATCTGTTGACCTCCTGAAAATGAATTACGAGAGCGCGGTTCGGTATTTACTTTCTTTGGGCCGCGAACTGGCGGCGCCCACGCAGGCGGCCGCGGCAAAATTCAACCTGGAAAACATAACCACTTTGCTGGAGCGGCTCGGCAGGCCCGACCGCGCGTATCCGTGCGTGCATATTGCCGGCACGAACGGAAAGGGCTCCTCTGCGGCATTTCTGGAAAAGATTCTGCGCGAGGCGGGATTTCGCACGGGACTGTATACGTCGCCGCATCTTGAGCGGATCAACGAGCGCATTCGCATTTCCGGGAAAGAGATAGCCGACGAGCGGTTTGCCGAGATTTTTACGCGGATTCACGCGGTGATTGAAGAGTTGCTCGCCGAAGGCAAACTGCGCGCGCACCCGACCTATTTCGAATGTGTGACCGCGCTGGCGTTCGAGGCGTTTGCGCGGGAGCGCGTGGACTTCGCGGTGATCGAGGTGGGACTGGGTGGCCGGCTGGACGCGACCAACGTTGTGACGCCGCTGGTGTCCGTCATCACGCGAATCGATTTCGACCACGAAAACTATCTGGGCCATTCGCTGCGCGAAATCGCGGGAGAGAAGGCGGGAATCTTAAAGCCGCAGGTGCCGGCGGTGTTCGCGGCGCAGTTGCCGGAAGCGCACGAAGTGCTGGTGACGCGGGCGACGGAGTTGCGCTGCCCGTTCGTGGAGACAGCCGAATTCTTTCGTGTCGAAAAAGAAATGCTGGAACACGGTTGCGTGAGCGCAACGGTGGTGGAAACCTCGGGTGGGAGAACATTTTCGCTTGAACCGCAACTCGCCGGGCGATTTCAATTGCAGAACGCACTGAACGCCGCGGCGGCAGCGCGGATCCTTCAGAACCGCAACTATCGCATTACCGACGAACATATTGTGAACGGAATTGCCACCACGGAATGGCCCGGACGCCTGGAACGCCTGCAGACCCGGCCGGACGTGTATCTGGACGGCGCGCACAATCCGGGCGCGGCGCGGGCACTGGCGCGGTTCCTGGAGGAAAATTTCGCCGGGCGCAAGGTGTTCCTGATTTTCGGAGCGATGCGCGACAAAGCGGTGGATGAAGTCACCGGGACGCTCTTTCCATACGCGCAGGAAGTGATCTTCACCCAGCCGGGGACGCCGCGAGCGGTCAGCGCCAGGCAGCTTGCGGAGATGGCGGGCGACCACGCCAGGCAATTTACGATTATCGAGGATGCGAAGCTTGCCCTGGAATCGGCCCTGGCGAAGGCCGGGCCGGAGGACGCCGTTTTTATCACCGGCTCGCTTTATCTTGTAGGCGAATTGCGGCACGCATGGAACGCGCGCGGAAAAGTCGCATCGCGATAGAAAAGACCGTAGAATGGGGCTTCTTTCCGGTTGCTGCCGGCCGCGCGGCCGGCGTTCTGTTTTGTAAGGCCGGCGAAATGCAGGGGCAAACATTCGGCGCATGAAGAAAACGAGAGCCGCAGGGAAAAATTCAAGAGAGCCGCTGGTGGGAATCATCATGGGCTCCACTTCCGACTGGGAGACGATGGAGCACGCCGCGAACACGCTGCGCGAAATTGGCGTGGCCCACGAAACGCGAGTGGTTTCGGCGCACCGTACGCCGGATCTCCTTTTCGAATACGCGGCCAGCGCCGAAAAGCGCGGGATTGAAGTAATCATCGCCGGCGCGGGCGGCGCGGCGCATTTGCCGGGCATGGCCGCGTCGAAGACCGTGCTGCCGGTTCTCGGCGTGCCGGTGGAATCGAAGGCGCTGAAAGGATTGGATTCGCTGCTTTCGATCGCGCAAATGCCGGGAGGTATCCCCGTCGGCACGCTGGCGATCGGGAAAGCCGGGGCAATCAACGCCGCGCTGCTTGCCGCGGCCATCCTGGGCGCCAAGCACAAGACGATTCGCGAAGCGCTGCGGGCCTTCCGTATAGCCCAGACGAAAAAAGTCCTCGCGCAACCCGATCCGGCCGCAGCAGCACGGAAGGCGCTGAAAGCCGCGCACACGCAACTCTCCGGGAAGAAAAAGAAATGACCATCGGCATCCTTGGCGGAGGACAACTGGGCTATATGCTGGCGCTGGCCGGTTATCCGCTGGGATTGCATTTCCGGTTCCTGGATCCGTCACCGGAAGCTCCAGTGGGCCGCATCGCCAATCGCGTGACAGCGGATTTCCAGGATCAGCAGGCGCTCGAGAAATTTTCCCATGGCCTGGAAGTGGTGACCTACGAGTTCGAAAATGTTCCGGTGGCGGCGGCGAAATTTCTAGCCGAGCGCGCGCCTGTGTACCCGCCGGCGGCGGCGCTGGAAGAGGCGCAGGACCGCTTGCGTGAAAAGCGATTGTTCCGCCGGCTGGAAATTCCCACGACGGAATTTGCTGAAATTGCGAAGCGGGAAGAGCTGGATGCCGCGGTAAGCCAGGTTGACTTGCCGGCAATGCTGAAGACTTGCCGGATGGGCTACGACGGGAAGGGGCAGTGGCTGCTGCGGTCTGCGGAAGACGTGGAAAAAGCGCGGCGCGAGTTGCCGGATGTGCCGCTGATCCTGGAGAAATTCGTGCCGTTCGCGCGCGAGCTATCCATTTTGGGCGTTCGCGGCCGTACCGGAGAGATTGCGTTTTATCCGCTGATTGAAAATCACCACCGGGGTGGGATTCTTCGGCTGGCGTTAGCTCCGGCGCCAAATCTGGCGGCGAGTTTGCAGCAGGAAGCCGAACATGCGGCGCGAAAAGTGCTTGAGGCGCTCGGCTATGTGGGCGTGCTGTGCATCGAGTTTTTTGAACTCGGAGGGCGGCTGCTGGCGAATGAGATGGCGCCGCGGGTTCACAATTCCGGGCACTGGACGATCGAAGGAGCGGTAACCAGCCAGTTTGAAAATCACCTGCGCGCTATCCTGGGAATGCCACTGGGATCGACCGCGGCGATGGGCGTTTCAGCGATGATCAATCTGATCGGCGAACTTCCGGAAAGTGCGGAAGTGCTGAATGTTTCGAATGCGCATTTGCATCTTTACGGGAAAGAGCCGCGCGCCGGAAGAAAGCTCGGGCATGTTACTGTACGGGCGGATCAGTTTGAAAAGTTGCAGCAACGGCTGGGCTCGCTTCCGCCATTCTTTCACCGGCCTGAATATTGCCTGGCAAAGGCGTTGCCGGAAACGCTGGCGAAGCGCGCGTAAGTGTCGGCGAGCTACTGGTTCAATAAAGAGATAGATTTCAGCGGCGGCGGTGGCGGAACCGATTTCAAGAAATTGTAGATTTCGCCGAGATCTTCGTTGGAGATTGCCTTCGCCGCGTAAGGCGGCATCTGGCCGCTTGGTTCGCGCACATAGCTGACGAAGGCTGAAAGTGGAATCTGGGGCGGCCCCAGGCGCGTTCCTCCGGTTGACGTAGAACCCTGGCCCAGATAGCCGTGGCATTCGTAGCAGCCATCCCTCACAAATAAGCGTTGGCCATTGCTGGTATTCGCGGAAGCGGCCGGTTCTTGTTTTGCGGCCGGCTTCAGGGTTTGCAGAAATGCGTACACGTCGCTCAGCTCGGCGTCAGACGCCCTGTCAGTGCCGAAAGGCGGCATCACATTTTTCGGTTTGCGAACCAGTTGAATAAAGGCCGGCAGGGCCAGCGAAGTGGAGGCGATTCGCGGAACGCCGCCGCTTTGTCCCGTACCGGCAACGCCTTCGCCCTCCGACCCGTGGCATTTGTTGCAGCCAAGAGACTCGAAGACCGCCTTTCCCTTTTGCGCGTTACCCGTCGAAGTTCTGCCCGCTGTTTCCTGCGCGCGGCCTTCGCGGGCCTCGGCGGATCGCTCTGCAAGCGGCAAGAACGCAAGCGCGGCGGCAATCGCAATATAGCGGGAGATGTTTTTTGCGCTCATCATCCATCCTCTAGCGCGGCTGCGTGTGAACGTCCACGAGTGCCGGCTCTCCACGCTTGACGACCTCGAGCGCGCGGCGAATCGCGGGCCCAAGATCCTTCGGATCGGAGATGGGGCCTTCCGCATACATGCCGAAACCCTGCGCGAGCTTTGCAAAATCAATGCCGGGATCGTCGATCGCGGTGCCGATTTTTGCGCGATCGATGCCGCGGCTGTGGCGGTCGGCCATGATCTGCACCTGCATCACTTCCTGATGATAGGCGCGGTTGTTGTGCATGATGGTGAGCAGCGGGATGCGGTGATGCGCGGCGGTCCAGAGAACTCCCGGCGCGTACAGCAGGTCGCCGTCGCACTGGATGTTTACGGAGAGGCGGCCGTGTTTTTTGTTCGCAAGGGCCGCTCCCACAGCGGACGGCGCGCCGTAGCCGACGCCGTAACCACCGGACCCGCCGGTGTACTGGTAATACTTATCGAAATTCCACAGCTTCATCGGCCAGCGGCTGACGAACTGAATCGTCGCGCAGACCAGCGACCAGTCTTCGTCCTTGATCTGTCCCCAGAGTTCCATGCACATGCGGGCCGTGCTGATCGGGCTGGCATCCCAGGCATAGGTGGCCGCCTCGCGGGCGTTTTGCAGCGTTTGCTGATGTGCGGCTGCAAGCCGGGAGGCGCGATCCTGCAACGCGCTCCTGCGGCTGGCGGGAAGCTGTTTCTTTACGGCTTCGATCAGAGAGGGAAGCGTGGCCTGCGCATCGGCGGCCATGTCCAGATTCACTTCGGGGTAGCGCTGGAAATTCTGGTAATTGCTTTTGAAAAAAAGGCCCGTGGAGCTGATGCTGATCAGCTTTGTCCCGGGCTTGGTCAGCGGCCGCGAGGTGCGTTCCACCTGGTCACGATAAGAATGAATGGCTCCCCAAAAATCGGCAAGTTCCAGGCCGAGGATCACGTCGGCGTTGGAAATTTCATCATGTGCGCGCCAGGTCTGGTTGAGCGGGTGGCGCGAGGGAAAATTCATGCGGCCGCCCATGTCCACGACGGGGGCTTGCAAAGCTTCCGCCAGCTCGGCGATTAGCGCCATGCCGGCTGCCGTCCGGGCCGCGCGGTCAACGATCAGCACGGGATGTTCGGCGGCGGCCAGCATCCGTGCGGCTTCCGCAACGGCCGCGGAATCACCCTGAGGCGGCGTGGCCAAGGCGAGGCTCGGAATGCTCAGTTTCGCGTCGGCGGGGATGGGATTTTCCTGCAACTCGCCGTCAACAATCAGCACCACCGGCATCATGGGCGGCGTCATGGCGATTTTGTATGCGCGGACGGCCGATTCCGCGAATTGCGGCAGCGAGATCGGCAGATCGTCCCACTTGGTATAGTCGCGCAGCATCGCCGCGGCATCCTGTACGCTGTGCGCCCACTCGACGGGAGGCATCCGCTTGGTGGCGTCCATAATGTTTCCACCGACGACGATCACCGGAACGTAGTCGCAATACGCGTTGTAAACCGCCATGGAAGCGTGCTGCAGCCCGACCGTCCCGTGCGCGAACACCAGCAGCGGTTTCCCTTCAATCTTGGCGTAGCCGTGCGCCATGCCGACGGAAGATTCCTCGTGCAGGCAAGTGATGAACTCGGGATTCTTGTTTCCGCCGTAGTTGATAACCGATTCATGCAGCCCGCGAAAACTGGAGCCGGGATTCGAGCAGACGTATTCGATCCCGAGCGACTTGATGACATCAACCATGAAGTCGGAGCCGGCGCGTTCCACGGTGAGAACTTCCGCGGGCGAAGGCGTCCCGACCTCGGCTTCGGGGGAAATTGCCGGAGGAGACGCTGATCCGCGTTCGGGCGGCGGTTGTTTTGCAGGGATACCGGGTGCGGCGGCGAGCGCCGCTGCTCCCGCGGCAGCATTGCGCAGAAAATCACGGCGTGGAATGCCGTTGTTTTTTGGTTTTGCCATGGCTCAGGCCCTTCTCGTGGGACAACTTCTATCACACGTCCCGGTTCGAGGGCCAGAGAGAAGCGCCGTTACACCTGCAGAACGTCGCCGTCGCGGGCGACAAGTTCATAGAGGACCGGGTTGACGAAGAAGCCGAGGAACAAGCGGGAAAGCAGGCCCGCGACGACGACGATGGCGAACGGCTTTTGGGTATCGCTGCCGACTCCCGTGGACATCGCGGCGGGAAGAAGCCCAAGGCAGGCGACGAGCGCGGTCATCATGATCGGGCGGAGGCGGAGCAATGAAGCTTCCAGGGTTGCCTCGCGAATGTGTTTGCCCTCGAGGCGCAATTTGTTGATGTAGCTGACCAGAATAACCGCGGTCTCGACGGAGACGCCGAGAAGCGCAAGAAGTCCAAGCGCACTGGAAACGCTGAGCGGCGTGTGCGTCAGCTTCAGCGCAATCAGGGCGCCGACCGGCTCGGTAAGGACCACGCCAAGGGCGATGGTGATCGGGAATTTGAAGTTGCCGTAAAGCGCGAAAAGAATCATGAAGATCAGGAAAATCGCCAGCGGGCCGATGATGTAGAGTTGCGCCTTGGCATCGAGCAGTTCGCTGTATTCGCCGCCCCAGTCGAGGCGGTAACCTTCCGGAAGATTCACTTTACTGGCGATGGCCTGCTGGCCGGACCTGACGATGCCTTCGAGGTTCCGCCCTTCAATGGAAAACTGAATGCCGATGTAGCGCGAATTATTTTCGCGATAAATGAAGGAAGCGCCGGTGGATTCCTTGAGGGTGGCAAGTTCCGACAGCGGAATCTGCTGCCCGGCCGGAGCAGGCACCAGCAGGTTGCCGATTTCACGGGCATCCGAGCGGAATTTCGGGTCCATGCGGACGACGAGATCGAATAATTTTTCGCCCTGAATCACCTGGGTGGCGGCCTGTCCGCCAATCGCGGCTTGCACAACTGCCTGGACGTCGGCGACGTTTATGCCGTAGCGGGCGATTTTTGCGCGATCCGCTTCGATGAGCAGGCTGGGCTGGCCGAGTTCCCGCACGACGGTCAGTCCCGTGAAGCCGGGGGTCCTCTCCAGAACATTCTTGATTTCAACGGCCTTTTTCTCGAGCACGTCGAGATCGGGGCCGAAGATCTTCACCGCTAACGCGCTCTTAAGGCCGGTGAGCGCTTCGTCCACGGCATCTTCGGCGGGCTGGGTGAAATTGAAAATCACCCCGGGATACGCATCGAGCTTTTTCTGCAGGTCGGCGATGAGCTGCTCTTTCGTGTGAATCGAAGATTGCGACCAGGACTTGTCGTTATAGGGCTTCAGGCCGACGTAAAATTCGCAGTTGAAAAAGCCGGTCGGGTCGGTGCCGTCGTCGGGCCGGCCAAGCTCGGAACCGGTGACCGTGACCATTGGATACTTGATGAGCAGGTCGCGGACTTGCGGCGCGAATTTTGCCGCTTCTTCGAAGGAAATCGTGTACGGCATCGTGGCGCGAACCCACACGGCCCCTTCGTCAAGATGCGGAAGAAATTCTCCGCCGATCAGAGGCACCAGCAGGAGCGTCGCGCAGAAAATGGCTACGGCTACAATCAGAGTGACCGCAGGGTGGTTCAGACACCATTGCAGCCGGCCGGTGTATTGATCGCGGATCCAGTTGTAGACAGGATTCTGCTTCTCCTTGACGCCGCTCTTGAACCAGTAGGAGGCGAGCACGGGAACGACCGTGAGCGTGAGAATTAGCGCACAGATCAGCGCGAAGCCCATGGTGTCCGCCATGGGATGAAAGAGTTTCCCCGCTGGACCTGTCAGAGCGTAGATGGGCAAGTAGCCCGCGATGATGACGGCGACGGAATAAAAGATCGGGCGGTCCACGTCTTTCGCGGCGGAGAGAATCACGTCGCGCAGTTTGTACTCGGTGCCGTGGCGCAGGCCGAGTTCGCGGTAGATGTTCTCCACCATGACGATGGTGCCGTCAATGATGATGCCGAAATCGATGGCGCCAATGGAAAGGAGGTTCGCGGCTTCGCCGGTCAGGTTCAGAAAAATGAAGGCGAAAAGCAGAGCCAGTGGAATCGTCAAGGCGGTAATGATGGCGGCGCGGAAACTGACCAGGAAGAAAATCAGCACGATCAGGACCAGGACCATGCCGCGGAGAAGATTCCCCTCCACCGTGTCCGTTGTGACGCGGACCAGGTCGCTGCGGTCGTAGTAGGGGCGGACCTTCACGTCGGGCGGCAACAGCGTTTTGTTGATCTCGTCCGTTTTTTTCTCAACGCCTTCAAGCACGTTCTGGGTTTGCTCGCCGCGGCGCATCAGGATCACGCCCTCGACGGCGTCATCATTCTTTTTGTCCTTAGTTTGAAAGCCAAAGATGCCCAGGCGCGGCGCGTGGCCGATTTCGACCCGGCCAATATCCTTGATGCGAATGGGGACGCCGTTGCCGCTGCCGACGACGACTTCACCGATGTCGTCCGTGCTTTTCACCAGGCCAAGGCCGCGCACGTAATAAAACTGGCCGCCCTGCGTGTAAAAGCCTCCGCCGGTGTTCGAATTGTTGGCGTTCAGCGCGGCGACCACCTGCACGACCGGCAAGTGATAGTTGTAGAGCTTCACGGGATCGAGGAGTACGTGGTACTCCATCGTCGGCCCGCCAAAGCCGGAATCGTCGGCCACGCCCGGCACACTTTTGTACGCGCGCTCGATAATCCAGTCTTCGTACGTGTGCAACTCCATCGGCGAGCGGTCCGGGCTTTCAATCACGTAGCGATACACCAGGCCGCTGGGGCTGAAGAGCGGCGCCATGCTGGGGGTTACGCCCTGCGGCAACGTGGCGTCGCTGATGCGCTGGAAGACAACTTGCCGCGCGAAATAGGGATCAACCCCTTCGTCAAACGTCAATCGCACATCGGAAAGGCCGTAGAGCGAGATCGAGCGCATCACCTTCAGGTGCGGAGAGCCGTTCATCGCCAATTCCAACGGCAATGTAGTGAGGCGTTCCACTTCTTCCGCGGCGTGGCCCGGCCACTGGGTGATCAGTTCGACCATCGGCGGCGAAAGGTCCGGATAGGCATCCACCGGCATCTGGCGAAACGACCACGCCCCTATGACAACGATCAAAACCGTCAGCATCAGCACCAGGAAGCGCTGCTGAAGAGCGAATTGGACGATGCGATGGATCATCGAGAGGTCTCCGGTGCGCTCTTCCTAGTGCTGAATGGAATTCTTGAATTGCAGGAACAGGCTCCCGTCGCCGACAACCTGTTCAGATTCCTTCAGGCCGCTGGTGATCTGCGTGCGGCCTTTGACGCTCTGCCCCAGCGTGACCACGCGCCGTGCGAACTGGTTGGGGCCCGCTTGCACGTAAACGAAGGGTTGATTTTCCGTATCGCGCAAAATGGCCGCTTCGGGAACGGTGATGGCGTCGGCTACCGAGCCCGCCTTGACGGTCGCGGTCACGTACATGTCCTTCTTCAATTTCTTCCCGGAGTTTTCCGTGACGATGCGCGCCTGCAGCGTGCGTGTATTGGGATCGAGCGCCGGCGCAAGGTAGGAGATTTTCCCGTGAAACAGTTCCGGATAGCTGTCGGTGTTGATTTCGACGGCGTCGCCCGCATGGACATACGGCAGATCGCTCTGATAAACGTTCACCAGCACCCACACGCTGCTGGTATTGGAAATGGTGAAGCATTGCGTCGCGCCGCTCTGCAGCAACTGTCCCGGGCCGACAAGGCGCTCCACAATTTCGCCGGTGACCGGAGCGAGCACCGGGCTCTCCGTTGGCCGGACTCCATTCTTGATCAGCGAATCGGGATCTTTCACTCCCAACGCCCGAAGAGCGTCGGTGGAGGATTCCAGGTCGGCGTGGGCCTGATTGCGGGTTGCTTCCGCCTGTTGCAGGTCGGCTTCGGAAATGGCGCCGTGGGTGAAAAGGTCCTGCGCGCGCGCAAACAGCTTGTCGGAAAGGGCGGAAGCTTCGCGCGATTTGATGTAAGCGGAGCGCGCCGCGGAATAGTCCGGGCTGGTGACGGTAAGGAGCGGCTGGCCCGCGTGGACAAACTGGCCCGGCGCGACAAGAATCTCGTGCACTGGCCCGCCAATCGCGGCGAAGACGGGCGTCGTTTCAAACATGTTGTAAGCCACCGCCCCTGCGAGGCGAAGCGTTCGCGGAAGTGGACCCTTTTCGGCGGCCGCGATTTGCAGGTGGGCCATCTGTTCTTTCGGGACGGTGAAGAGTTCCGCCGTGTCCGCCTTCGACTCCGAAGAAGTGTAAGAAGTCATCCTGGATTGCGATTCACCCGCGCCGGAGCCGCAGCCGGAGAGCACACCGCCGAGAGGAAGCGCGGCGATCGCAAGCATCGAATAAAAAGTGGCGCGTCTTTTTGCGAAAGGTTTCATGGCAGATTCCTTGTGCCCACGGCCTGGCGCATCTGTTCGAGCGCCAGCATGTAACTCGCAAGCGCCTGGCGGTAGGCAAGCTGATTGGCGCGATAAGATCGTTCGGAATCCAGGTAGTCCAAAAGGCTGGCGGCGCCTTTGCGATAGGCGTATTCGCTGATGTCGCGCGACTGTTTGGCCGTATCGACGTAACCGCCCTGATAAAGCTGAATGATCTGGTCGTTGGTCTGCAGATTGGCGAAGGCGGTGGCAACGTCGGTCGAGACCTGTTGCGTGGTTTCGCTGGCCTGCTCGCGCGCCTGGGTGATGGCGTACTGCGCGCGCTGGATCTCTCCCTGATTCCGGTTGAAAATTGGCAGCGGCATGCTGTAGAAAAATGAGCCGCTGCTGGCGCCGGCCGTATGCGAGTAGTTGAACGTGCCGGTGATGTCCATCTTGCCGTTGGCTTTTTGCAGCGCGTACTGGCTTTCGGCGGCGGTGACAGACTGCTGAGCGGCGCGCAGGTCGGGCCGGTTCAAGGCCGCGACGTTTTTCAGCCCGTTCAGATCGGCGTGAACCGGTTGGTAGTCGAGCGTGCCCTGCACGTCGTAGTCGTCAGGAACGGTTTCAAAACCGAGCAACTGGCGCAACGCGGCGAGGGCTTGCAGCCTGGCAAGCTTCGCGGCGGAGACGTCGCTCTGGAACTGCAGCAACTGCAGCTTGATTTTCAGAAAATCGCCTTCGCTCATATCGCCCGCGCGAAAGCGCTCTTTGCTGATGTCCACGGTTTTCTGGAAGCTGTCGAGGTCCTGCTGCGCAAATTCCAGCGTCGACTCGGCCAGCAGCACGTCCACAAATTGCTGGCTGACGTTGAAGACCAATTGCCGCTCGTTGTCCCCGACAAGCGAGCGGACCACAGAGGTCTGGTCCTTTGCGGCTTGCAGGCGGTGCTGTCGCTTCCTGCCTCGTTCGAAGAGGTAGCCGATGCCGGCGTCGAACTGCGCCGACTGGTCGAGATAGTCCGCGTCCAGTTTGTTGGGCTGGAAAATCGGCAGGAATTGGGCGTCGAGGCCCAGGGTCGGATTCGGGCGAAGGTTCGCTGTGATTTCCTCGGCCAGGCTTTGCTGGATGGTCGTCCGCATCGCCTGCAGCGCGTGGTTATGCAGCAGCGCCAGGCGGATGGCATCGTCCAGAGAAATACGCGACGTGGCGTTCGCCGAAGGCGCCTGCGGAGCAGACGGCGGGCTCTGCTGCGCGCCAGCAAACGGAGCCGACAGGAGTAATGCCAAAATCAAGAACTTTACTTGCTTCAAGTGAAGACTCCTCGCGCGTCACGATGGAAGTGACGGGCGACTATGGTGATTGAGTGATTGGGGCCGAGGGAGAGCGCTAAACCGCGGGCGGCGCGCGCGGCGCGATACTGCGGGGAACAACGAGGGGAACGGAAACGGCTACACCGGAGATTTCCAGCCGGTTGATGGCCGGCGCCATCTCCACGATCAAAGAAGGCGTCGGGATGGCGGTGCCCGCCGCGGAACAAATCGGGCAGACGTGCGAATCAAGCGAGCGCGAATTCAGGTCAACGCAACAGTGCAGCTGCCCCGCCAGGAGAATGCCTCCCAGGAGGAGCGCCACGAACAAAAACCGCTTTGATTTCGCAGGCATAGTGCCAGTATTCGTGCGTTTGGCGACCTGTTTATAGTACACCCTCTGGCGGAAGCAAAACACCTGTTAACAAGGGGGTCGTGTGCCAAGTTGCACCGTACCCCACTTGGATGAGGCGGCCGGGCTGGGGGGATGCCACGGGAACACCTGAGGTTGACACCTCCTGCGGCCGTGGAAGATAGTGCCGCAGTCGGGAGGTTGCCCATGACTGTGGTCGAGCGATGTCTTTCACGTCGGAGTCTGCTCAAGGTGCTTGGTTTTGCCGGAGGCGGCCTGGCCGCGGGCGGCTGGCCCCTCGCAAGCCAAGGGATGGCTCAGGACCCGCCGCGTTCCACGGCGCTGGAGACGTTCACCGGGCCGGGCGCGAACCCGCATTGGAACTCCGTCGGGCCTTACCTCACCGAGCCCCAGAAAGTACCGCTGATTCTTCTGACGGATCGTCCCGTCCAGCTCGAAACCCCCCGCCACTATTTTCGAACGGCATTTACGCCCAACGA
>DASSGJ010000407.1:0-3779 GCA_035693545.1 Candidatus Acidiferrum sp. | reverse complement strand
GGCGTAGCACCCTGGCTCATCTCAATGTCCCTCTTCTCTGTGTCCTCTGTGTTCCTTCTCTGCGCACTCAGTGAGAAGCCTTCTCTTTGTCTCTTGATTGTCTCTCTATTTGCTCAATTCGTTGGCCTCTTCTTTCGGCGGTGCCAGCAAACGCGAACAGGCTCTCAGTATTCTTCGGTATGGCCAATCCTTTTCACGAAAGAAAATCTCGCCGTCGCGGGGATTGCTGTAAAACCACCGCGCCACCATGCGCAGATGCTCGCCCAGTTCCGTTGCGGATTGCTTGGGAGTCGTGGCAGCGGCCGGTGCGCTCATCATCGCTTCCAGATAATCGCGGACGGCTTCTTCCGCCGAACGCGGCTGGCTGGTATCTCCAAATCGCAGCGCTTGCGGCGCCGCCAGCCTGCCCCCATGCACGCCGAAGAGGCCGATGGTCTGCTCCTCGGCCATACGTTGCAAAATCACCGCGTCAAGATCCTGCACTCGCCGCGCTACTTCCGGCCCGGCGCGCAAGGCATCATCCAGTTTTTCCAGCTTCTTGTGAATCGCGGCGGCCCGTTCGAAATCGAGTTCTTCGCTTGCGCGTTCCCGCTCTTGTTCAAAGGTTGCGCGCAGCGAGCCGCCGCCGGTTTCGAGAAAGCCGACCAGGCGATTCACTTCCACGTCGTACTCTTCCTTGGTGCAGCCCGCAAAACACGGCGCCAGGCACATCTTCATTTCCGAATACAGGCAGCCGGGGAACGTGGGATCGCGGCGAATCTTAATCTGGCAACGGCGCACTTTGAAAAAATCCAGCACGCTGTCCGCGTAGACCTGCGCGGAGCGGCGCGATGCAAACGGCCCATAGTAAATTCCCCCGGTGGGCACACCCTGCTCGTTCACTGCAATGTGCCGCGTGACGTAGCAGCGGGGATACGCGTTCTTGAGATTGATCTTCAGCACGGGTGAAGGGCGAAGCCGCATCAGGTCGCGATAGCGTTTCGGAAATCGCTGCTTCGCGATTTTGTAATAGGTAAGCGATTGTTCGAACGCGGTGTTCGTGACGCGATAACGCACCTGGTGCGCAAAGTCACGCAGGTTCAGACGTTTGCTGGTGGGGTCGAGAGGGCCTAACAATCGTTGCAGGCGACGGCGCAGATTTGCCGTGCGAATCAGATGCGGCTCGGCCTTCTCTTCATGCGCCTCAATCAGGCAAACCGCCGGCCGCTCCGGCAACAGGGAGAAAAATTCCTCGTCGTTTTCAGGATTAAATTCCAGCCCCGCGTCGAGTTCCAGCACCCCGTCAGGATACTACGGAGCGTTTTCCGCTGCTTTGTGCCGGCACGATTGTAGGGGCCGGGCTTGCCCGGCCCGCTCTTCGATTGTTGCAATGAGTACCGCTCTTCTTTGCCCACCGCGGGCGGAGCGAGCTCCGCCCCTACAAATTTGCCCGAGCATCATCCTCAACGGGTGTTTCTTACGATTTCAAAAGCCAGCCCGCAATCACCAACCGCTGAATTTCGCTGGTGCCTTCGTAAATTTCCGTGATGCGCGCGTCGCGATAAGCCCGCTCAACCGGGTATTCCTTGCTGTAGCCATAACCGCCGTGAATCTGAATCGCTTTGTGCGCCACGCGCGTGGACATCTCGCTCGCAAACAGTTTTGCCGTCGCGGCTTCCTGGCTGAAGCGCCCGCCGGAGTCCTGCTTCCACGCCGCCTTGCGCACCAGCAACCGCGCGGCATCAATCTCGGTCGCCATGTCGGCCAACATGAACTGAATCGCTTGAAACTGCGCGATAGGATGCCCGAAAGCCATGCGCTCCTGCGACCACTTCAGCGCCGCCTCGAACGCTCCCTGCGCGATGCCTACAGCCTGCGACGCGATGCCGATGCGGCCCCCGTCCAGCGTCGAAAGCGCCACCTTGTAGCCTTCGCCTTCGTTCCCGATGCGGTTGCCGGCGGGCACCACGCAATCGGTGAACACAAGCTCGCTGCAAGCGGTAGCGTTGATGCCAAGCTTCTTTTCTTCCTTGCCGATCTTGAATCCTGGCGTACCTTTTTCCACCACGATAGCGGTAATTCCTTTTTCGCCTTTCGCCGGGTCGGTATTCGTGTACACGATCGCCGCGTCGGCCACCCCGCCGTTGGTGATCCACGCCTTGGTGCCGTTAATTACGTAGGTGTCGCCCTTCTTTACAGCTTTCGTTTGCAACGCCGCGGCATTCGACCCTGCCTGCGGCTCCGTCAACGCATAACATCCGATTTTTTCGCCGCGCGTGAAAGGAAGCAGAAATTTCTTCTTCTGCTCATCGGTGCCATAGCGATGTATCGGATCGCAAAATAGCGAGTTCTGCACGCTCAGAATGACGCCGGTAGAAGCGCAGCAGCGTGAAATTTCTTCGATGACGATGGTATAAGCAATGTGATCAAAGCCCGCTCCGCCTTCTGCTTCAGGGAACGCCACCCCAGTCAACCCAAGTTCCGCGGCTTTCCGGAAAAGCTCCCTCGGAAACTCTCCGCTTTCATCGTTATGCTTTGCCAGCGGGCGCACCTCCGATTCCGCGAACTCTCTCACGCTCTTCTGCAGCAGCTTCTGTTCTTCTGTAAGTTCCAGATTCAAGGAAATCTCCGGCGCGGTTCGAATGCAATTTTGAATAACGATTTTAGCCCGAGCCACGCGCCCTTGTCACATTTTGAGCGCTTTGCTCAATCGTTCGTAGGTGGTCGACAGGTCTTCGGGATGCACGCGGGTTTCGCCCGTGACGGTCATGAAATTCGAATCGCCGATCCACCGCGGCAACATGTGCAGGTGCAGATGCCCGGCGACACCGGCGCCCGCGGCGCGCCCCAAATTCATGCCCAGGTTCATGCCATCGGGCTTGTAACTTGCGCCGAAGATTTTTTCCACCCGCTGCGCCAATTCCATCATTTCGGCCAGCGTACCCGGTTCGCACAATTGAAGTTCCGCCACGTGCGCATACGGCACAATCATGACGTGGCCCGAAGTGTAGGGGAAGCGGTTTAGGATCACAAAGGATTTCTTCGCGCGGTGCACGATCAGCGTCTCTGCGTCCTGATTCCTCTTCACCGCGTCGCAGAAGATGCATTCCGGCTGCTGGCCCGCGGCCGCTTGCGCCATGTACTGGTAACGCCAGGGAGTCCAGAGATAGTCCATCGGGTTCACCCCCAATTGGTACACAGTTGGATCGGTTGTAGGTCAGATTGTAAGTCAGCGATTCTGGATTGGTGTGACTGGTGATTAGTGACTGGTGACTGGAAAAGGCATCGGGTTTCACCAGTCACGAGTCACCATTCACTAGTCACTTCTTACGACGGTGCGGCTTCACTCTGTGCCGCAGCGCCAGCCGATGTATTCACAAAATCTTTCAATTCCTTGCTGGGCTTAAAAAATGGAATCTTCTTCGCCGGCACATCCACCTTTTCGCCGGTCTTCGGATTCCGCCCGATGCGCCCGCGCCTCTGCCGGGTGCGAAAGCTGCCGAACCCGCGAATTTCGATTTTGTCGCCCTTCTGCAGCGCGTCAATGATGCTCTCGAAAATCGTTTCCACGATCGTTTCCGACTCTTTCCGCGGAAGTTCCGTCACCCGGAGCACTTCCTCGATCAAATCGGCCTTCGTGAGCGTCGGTTGCTTTGTCATCGGTCTTTGCCTCTTTAATCGGAAACCACTCGTGCCGCACAACTCTTTGGGGCGAGGCGACTTAGAGGAACATCCCTTGCCCGGATGTCCCTCTTCCTATCATTAAAATGACCCGCAGGTAAATGAATTTATCTGATGAA
>DASSGJ010000406.1:0-14389 GCA_035693545.1 Candidatus Acidiferrum sp. | reverse complement strand
TCAGACACGGTGTTCTTCCTCTTCCTCAGTCTCTTGCGTATGAATTTCCTCTCCAGTTTATCACGGGAAGGGAACTCCGCCCTCGCCACTCCCCAGCTGAACCCGCAACTACTTCCATCCAGTTGATTCCCGCCCCGGCTCGTCTACTCTCCCAATCCCACTCGGCGCAACAATTCCTGGAACCTCGGATCCTTGCGTACACCATCATAGATAGGTTCAACCTTCAACGCTGTCATTCCACTCGAGTGCTGTTCATACCCCTTCTCCAGCCATCGCAGTCCTTCTTCCGGCTGCCCCATGCATAGATACGCTGAAGCCACAGGCGTGGGATCGATCGCCTGCCGCTTGTCCATTCGTTCCAATTCTTGCAGCGCCCGATATGCTTCCGCTTGGTGTCCCCATTGGCCGTAAATCCTCGCTTTCGCGGACCAGTACCACGCGCCTATCCCTGATTGTTGCCTGCCCTTCTCAATGTCTGCCAACGCTTCCTGATACATCCCCTTCGCCGCGTATGCACTTTGAATCATGTGCCCGCGTGAAAAAGGCGGATCCATTTCCTGCACTGCGCGCAACTGCTCGATTGCCCGGTCGTAATCACGCGCGTAGTAGAAGAGCACGCCCCGATCTGCCGCAATAATCAAAGACAACGGGTCCAGTCTCTTTGCTTCGTCGCTCTCCCTGAACGCTTCCTCAAACCGCCCTCGAAATCCGAGGTGCTCGGCGTACCAGTGGTGCGCCGTCGCATAATTCGGGTTCAACTCAATCGCTCGTTTGAACTCCTTCTCCGCCGTCTGCCAGTCCCAGTCGTAATCCTGCACTACCAGCGCCAGGGCCGTGTGCGCCTCCGGCAGCTTGTCGTTCAGCTCCAGCGCGCGCAGCGCCGCCGCTCGCGCCTGCCCCATAAACCTGGACGAGGGTGAAAGGCTGTATCCATTCATCAGCGTGTAGGAATTCGCCAGGCCTGCATACGCCGGCGCATATTTTGGATTCTTCTTGATCGCTTTCCGAAAACACGCGATCGCCTGCTCAAACGCGGGTATCGTCCGCTTGTTCCCAAAATACAATCCTTTCAAATATTGGTCATACGCTTCGTAGTCTTCGCGCGACATTGCCGCCGCGGATACCGTTGCACCCGGCTTCTTTGCTCCCAGTGTCTGCTGGATTTCGTCCGCGGTCTCCAGGGCGATTTCGCTCTGCACCGCCAGCAGGCTCTGCAATTCTCGATCAAACTCCCTCGTCCACAGCCTCGTCTGATCTCCCGCCCGCACCAGTTGCGCCGTAATCCGCACGCGCTCCGCGTCCCGCCGCACGCTCCCCTCCAGCACGTACTGCACCCCCAGCTCGCGGCCGATTTGCTCCGCGTTCTCCTGCGTGCTCTTGTAGTGCATCACCGACGTGCGCGCGATCACCCCGAAATGCTCCGGGTCCATTAACCCCAGTTGCGCGATCATCTCTTCCGTCAGCCCGTCGCTGAAATATTCCTGCCCCGCGTCTCCTGTCAGGTTCTGGAAGGGAAGCACCGCCAGCATCACTTTTCCGCTCTTCGCCGCCAGGGTCATCTCTTCGCGTCGCGCCGACTCTCGCGTGCGACCCCACCGGACGCCAATTCCGATCCCCGCCACCACCAGTATTGTCAGCACCGTAACCGTAACCCAAGGCGCTAAACTGCCGCGCGGTTTGTCCTCTGCTTTTGCTTTCTTCCGCTCAATTCCCGTCCACCCGCTCTCTCCGCTCCAAACGAAATCCCGGATCGGTGCCGCCGGTTCTCCCAGCTCGATTACTCTCTTCACGCCGCCTTCCGGCTCGGGCGCCGCCACGTCAACAATCATCCGGTAACCCATTTTCGGCATCGTCTCGATATACCTGGGTTCCGTCGCCGAATCGTTCAATACCGCCCTCAGCTCCTTGATCGCCGTGTTTAGGCCGTGTTCAAAATCCACGAACGTATCCGCTTGCCACACCCGTTCCCGCAGTTCCTCCCGCGTCACCACGTCCCCTCCACGCTCCAGCAACACCTCCAGCACCTGGAGCGGCTGGGGCCGCACCTTTAGCCGTCTGCCTTCTTTCAGGAGTTCTCGGGTACGGGGCAACAACTCGAACGGACCGAATCGAAATCTTTGGGCCGGAACTACCATCGTTACACCTACTGGGTGTCCGGAATTCTCTCCCCGCCTTGCTTCCTGTGCAACCTAATTTTGCTGTTATCAGCCGTTTGTGCCTTCACCTCAATCACACCTCTTTTCCACCTCGCCTCCATTGTTCCTGGCCCCGTTTTCTGCGATCTAGGCACCAGTACTCGGCCACCCTCCGTTCTTCCGCTCTCGGCCGAATTTTCAGGAGGATCCCGATGTTCAGCAATCCCAGCCTCCGTAGTGCAATTCTGTCTCTCCGCCGCCGTTTCGTCCTTCTCCTCGCTTGGTTCGCCCTTGCCTCGGTCGCCGCCGCCGTCGTTATCCCCAGCCTCTTCCCGTTCCTCGACCCCACTGGCTTGGTTTCCACCTACAACTCTGCCGGCCCCATCAATGAAAAGAATCCTTTCTTCCAAAGCCTCGGCACCAACGGCCGCTCCTGCTCCTCATGCCACCTTGCCAGCGACGCCTTCGGCCTCGGCGTCTCCAGCGTTCAGGCAATCTTCCAAAAGTCCGGCGGCAAGGATCCCCTCTTTGCTTCCGTTGACGGCGCCAACTGCCCCAACGTCACTTCGCCCGGAAATCCCGCTGACCATAGCCTCTTGTTGAAAAGCGCCCTCATCCGCGTCGGCATCACTCTCCCCGGCACCACCCAGTTCACCATCACCGCCGTCCACGACCCCTACGGCTGCGCCATCGTCCCTGACCCCGCCACCGGCTTGCCAACCGTTTCCGTCTACCGCCGTCCGCTCCCCACGACCAACCTGGGGTTCTTGAGCACCGTCATGTTCGACGGCCGCGAAACCATCCAGCCGCTCAACAACGCCGCAACCTTCCGCGCCAATCTCATCACCGACCTCATGCATCAGTCTGTCAGTGCCACCACCACCCACGCGCAAGGCGTTGCTCCTACAACCGACCAGCAAACCGCCATCGTCAATTTCGAACTCGGCCTCAACTCCGCTCAAGCCTACGACAACTCCGCTGGCCTGCTCTCCAACTATGGCGCCGGCGGTGGCGCTCTGAATCTCTCCCAGCAGGCCTACCATCCCGGCACCAACGATTCCCTTGGCCACGATCCCAGCGGCCTGCCCTTCAATCCCGCCGCCACGTTCACCCTCTACCAATCCTGGGCCAATCTGCCGTCCACCGGGCTTTCCTTCCGCGCGGCGGATGACGCCATGCGCAAACGCATCGCCGCCGGCGAAGTCCTCTTCAACACCCGCCCGCTCACCATCTCCAGCGTCCGCGGCCTCAACGACAACTCCGCGCTCGGTGCCACTCCCGTCGCCCCGTTCACCGGCAACTGCACCACCTGCCACGACACTCCGAACGTTGGCAATCACTCTTTCCCGCTTCCGCTCGACATCGGCACCGGCCACAATCCAGCCTACGAATCCGATCCGCTCATCGCCGCCGGCGTCTCCCAACTCGACTTTCCCGATCTTCCCGTCTACCAGATCAATGGCTGCCCCAATCCCTTCGCCACATCGCCATCCACCGAACCCTACGTCATCTACACCACCGATCCCGGCAAAGCGCTCCTCACTGGCCTCTGCAGCGACGTCAATCGCATCAAAGGTCCCGTCCTCCGCGGCCTTGCCGCGCGCGCCCCGTATTTCCATAACGGCGCCGCGCAAAGCCTCGACCAGCTCCTGAATTTCTACAACCAGCGTTTCCAGATGAACCTGACCGACGAAGAGAAGGCCGACCTCATCGCCTTCCTCAACTCTCTCTAGTCCCCATGTTTTGACTCTCCCACAAGGCCCGCGCCTCGCACTCTCTCTCAAGGCGCGGGCCAATCGTTTCCTCGTCTCTCTTCTCTGTGTACTCTGTGGACCTCGTTCCGACCTCTGTGGTAAAGCCTTTCTCTTCTCTTTCTCCGCTCCCGCTTGTCAAACCACGCTGCCCGCCTTACAGTAATTCCTCCAGGAAAAAGCGCGCATGCCCTCCAAAAAGCTCTCCCGCTCCCGCAAAAAATCAAACCCCAAACCGCGCCGCGCCAAAAAATCCCCGCGCCCGCAAAACCCCGGCCCCGCCTTCGCCAAACTCGCCGCCGTCATGGCCCGCCTTCGCGCTCCCGGCGGCTGCCCCTGGGACCGCGAGCAGACCCACTCCACCCTCCGCACCTACCTAATCGAAGAAGCCTACGAAGTCCTCGACGCCCTCGACTCCAAAGACGACTCCAAGTTCGCCGAGGAACTCGGCGACCTCCTACTCCAAGTCCTCTTTCACGCGCAAATCGCCGCCGAAGACCGCCGCTTCTCCATCAACGACGTCATCCGCGAAATTCACGACAAAATGATCCGCCGCCATCCCCACGTCTTCGGCAACGTCACAGCAAAAACCTCCGCCCAGGTCCTCCGCAATTGGGAGCTCCTCAAAAAACAAGAACGCGCCTCGAAGTCTGCAACTCCCACTCCGAATTCCGAATCCTTTACCTCCTCTACCTCCAACTCGAACGCAAATCCCGGCTCTCTTCTCGATGGAGTTCCTGCCACCATCCCCGCCCTTCTCGAAGCCTTCCAACTCACCCGCAAAGCCGCTCGCATCGGCTTCGACTGGGAAAACGTCGAAGGCATCTTCGACAAGCTCAACGAAGAATCCGCCGAACTCCGCGAAGTTCTCCACAAAAAAGATTCCCCCGACCGCATCGAATCCGAACTCGGCGACATCCTCTTCGTCGCCGTAAATCTCTCCCGCTTCCTCAACGTTGATCCGGAAATCGCTCTCCACAAAGCCAGCGCCAAATTCACCCGCCGCTTCCGCGAAATGGAAAAAATCGCCCGCGAGCAGGGAACCACCCTCGCCGAAATCCCCCGCCCTCAACTCGAATCCCTCTGGGACCAATCCAAGCAACGCGAACTCTCCACGGCGACTTCAAAATGAGCGCACACTTCTCCGTGACCTCTGTGCTCTTTCTCTGTGCCCTCTGTGTTAAAGTCCTTCTTTTTTCTTCTCTTCCCAATTTCCAATTTCCATTTTCCAGTTTCCAATGACCCAGCAAATTCAAATCCGAAAGTGCACCACCCTCCCCGACTTCCACCGCTGCGTCGAACTCCAGCGCGCCGTCTGGGGCGAATCCGACCTCGAAACCGAACCCTACGTCACCTTCGTCGTTGCCAACCAAACCGGAGGCCAGGTCCTCGGCGCCTTCGACGGCCCCACCATGGTCGGCTTCACCATGGCCCTCGTCGGCGTCCGTGATAAAACCCCCTACCTCCACTCCCACATGACCGGTGTCCTCCCCGAATACCGCGACCGCAAAATCGGCCGCGCCCTCAAACTCTTCCAGCGCGAAGAAGCCCTCTCCCGCGACATCCGCCTCATCGAATGGACCTTCGACCCGCTCGAAACTCGCAACGCTCATTTCAATCTCAACCGCCTCGGCGCCATCGTCCGCACCTACATCCCCAACTTTTACGGCGTCACCTCCAGCCCGCTCCACCGCAATCTTCCTACCGACCGCCTCCTCGCCGAATGGCGCCTCGACTCCAAACGCGTAATCGCCGCCATCAACGACCTAACTCCCGACCCCACCGAAGCTCCCGCCACAATCCACATCCCCAAACTCGATCCCCCTGAATCCTTCACCTCTGAGCAACAATCCCAAATCCGCGCAGAATTCCTCCGTCTGTTCTCCAAAAAGTACGCCGCCACCTCTCTCCACTTCACCCCCACCGGCGCCGACTACCTCCTCCAACCCTGGTCCGACTTCTAGCCTCCAAGTAGCATAGGCTTCAGCCTGTGCCTTGTTTTTCTCCCCGCTCTTTCTGTCATCCCGACCGGAGCGGCCCGATTTTTCTTACGCGCCGTTTCTGGCGCGTCGGGCCGCGTAGTGGAGGGACCCTGGCAACCACGAGAGTTCACCTACCCGACTGGAAGCGGAGCCATTTCTCTGTGTCCTCTGTGGTAAAGCTTTTCTCTTCTCCTCTCCAAAAATCCCCCACGCACCCCCAACCTGCGCCATAATAATTCCCTCATGCAAATTCGCTCCCTCACCCTCCGCGAAATCCATCTCAAACTCCTCGCCCCATTCGAAACCAGCATGGACCGCGTCACCGAACGCCGCATCCTCCTCGCCGAACTCAATCTCGACAACGCCACTGGCTGGGGCGAATGCACCGCCGGCGAAAATCCTTTCTACTCTCCCGAAGACACCGAGACCTGCTGGCACATCATCACCCGCTATCTCTGGCCCATGCTGAAAGGGAAGCACATCCACTCCGCCGCCGACGTCTGGCCGCTCCTCGAACCCATCCGCGGCCACACCATGGCCAAGGCCACGCTCGAAACCGCCGCGTGGGACGCCGAAGCCAAACTGAAAAATCTACCCCTCTGGAAATTACTCGGAGGCAACCGCGAAGAAATCCCTTGCGGCGTCTCCATCGGCATCAAGGAAACCCTCGAAGAACTCACCGCCGCCGTAAAAAAAGAACTCGACGCTGGCTACCAGCGCATCAAGTTAAAAATCAAGCCCGGCAAAGACCTCGTCCCCGTCCAGCACATTCGCAATCTCTACCCGCGCACCATACTCTCTGTTGACGCCAACTCCGCCTATCGCGCCGAAGATCTTCAACTCCTCCAGCAGCTCGACGCCTTTTATCTGATGATGATCGAGCAGCCCCTCGGCTGGGACGACCTCTTCGGTCACGTCGCCATCCAGAAAAATCTGCAAACTCCCATCTGCCTCGACGAGTGCATCCACACCTACGAACAAGCCGAAGCCGCCATCTCCCTCGGCGCCTGCAAAATCATCAACATCAAACTCGGCCGCGTCGGTGGCCACCTCCAGGCCAAGCGCATCCACGACCTCTGCGCCAAAAATTCCATCCCCGTCTGGTGCGGTGGCATGCTCGAATCCGGCGTAGGCCGCGCCCACAATATCGCCATGTCCACCCAATCCAACTTCTCCCTCCCCGGCGACGTCTCCGCCAGCGCCCGCTACTGGGAAAAAGACATCATCACCCCCGAAGTCACCGTCACTCCGCAAGGCACCATCCAAGCCCCCACCGCCCCCGGCATCGGCTTCACCCCCAACCTGAAACGCATAGACAACGCCACCACCCGCAAGCTCCACCTCACCTGATTCCGAAAAACCTGGGTGCCGCACCCTGCGGTTTTCAGGGTGCGGGTTTTCCGTCCACGTCGCCAATTCTATCCTCGGTTAGGTTGTTTGCCGCTACATGCAAGCAAGCAAATGAGTCGATCGAAATTAACCCGTCCTCCCTAAGCGAGTAGTGCGACCAACTGCTCCATGGCCAGTCCCGCGGATGCGCCACCAAACCACGTCGCAGCGGATTTTCATGCATGTAAATAAGTTTTTCTTTGATTTTCCCGGCGCTCCAGGTATTGAAATCGTAGAATCGCCTCTGCCAAAAGGGTATCCCGCTGCCGTGCCCAAAGTGATTGGAGACTTTTTGCTTCACAACTTGGATCACCTTCGAAGGGTTGAGTGCTCCGGCCTCGTCAAGCAAAAGGTGCACGTGCTCGGGCATAACCACATACCCGAACAAGTGGAATCCGTGGCGTGATCGGATTTCCTTCAGAATGTCGACGAGAATCGTGCGCGCGGAAGGTTTCATCAAATACGGATGGCGCCGAAAACAACTAAAGGTGACGAAATGAAGGTCACCTCTACCGTAAATTCGTTGCAGCGGTTGCCTCATTTGCGAAAACCCGCACCCTGAAAACCGCAGGGTGCGGCACCCACGTATATATACTATAAATACGTATACACAGCATAATATTCGCAAGGGGAATATCGCCGCCAGTGACTTACCGGATTCTTCTCTGAGCACTCCGCGCTCTTCCTCTGCGCCCTCTGTGTTAAATCTTTTTTCTCCTTCTTCCACGTATAATCAAAAAATGCCCACCCTCCCATGCGCATAGAACCCTCCGACGGCCATCGTCCCTCGCGCTCCATCCTCGTCGCCGCCATCACCCTCATCATGGCCATCTGGGCCGTCAACTACCTCACCGTCAAAATCGCTCTCCGCTCCTTCGAGCCGCTCACCCTCGCCTCTTTCCGCGTAGTCGCCGCCTCCGCCTTCATGCTCGCCATCTATCCCATCGCCGCCCGCCTCCGCGCCTTTTCCGCCGACCTCAAAGCACACAAACAGCCGCGCACGCTCCGCGACCTCTTCACCTTCGCCTATCTCGGTCTTTTCTGTGTCGGCTTAAATCAGATGTGCTTCACGGTAGGTCTTCGTTACACCAGCGTCGCCCATTCTTCGCTAATTCTCGGCATGGGCCCCATCTACGCCCTCATCCTCGCCGTTCTCTTCCGCCTCGAAAAACTCACCCTCGGCAAAGCGCTCGGCATGACGGTCTCGTTCATTGGCGTCGCCATTCTCGCCTACGGCTCCGGCGGCGTCTCCCGCCACTCGCCCACGCTTCACGGCGATCTCATCACCCTCTGCGGCTCGCTCGCCTTTGCGCTCTACGTCGTCCTCGGCAAGCGCGTAGCAGGGAAGTACGACGCCCTCACCATGACCACTTGGAACTACCTCTTCGGCGGCCTCCTGGTTCTTCCCATCGCGCTAAACCGCGCCATCGCTCTCGGCCCGCTCTCCAATTGGCAATCGATCCCGTGGCTCGCCTGGGCCTGCCTCGCCTTCAGCGCCATCTTCAGCTCCACCCTCGCCTACCTCTTCTACTTCTGGCTCCTCCGCTATCTCGAAGCCTCCCAGCTCAGCGCCTTCTCCTACTTGCTCCCCGTCTCCGCCACCATCCTCGGCATCCTCTTCCTCAACGAACGCGGCTCCTGGTCCGAACTCTTCGGCGCCGCCCTCGCCCTCTGCGGCCTCTTCCTAACCGAATCCGCCCGCTCCTCCTGATTCTTGCCCTTGTAGGGGCCGGGCTCCCCCGGCCCTCTTGGGTTTCTCTTCTCAGCGAACTCTACGCTCTTTCTCTGCGCTCTCCGCGTTAGTCCGTTCTTTCTTCACCGGTCGCAAGTCGTCGGCCACTGGCCCTCTTCAACCAGTCACCAGTCACGAATCACCAGTCACCAGTCACTCCTTAATCTTCTGCACCTTAATCACAACGCGATCCGCGGACGGCCGCATGACGATCCCCTTCACCGTAATCCGCAAATTCTCCAGCTTCTGAAACTTGTGAGGGTCTCCATCCACCTCCACCGACTTCGTCACCTTCCCGCCAACATTCATCTCATTTGGCAGATGCATCTCCCACCCGGTCGTATTTGCTCCCACCGCCGACACCTTCACCAGAATCCCGGTCACTTCCACAACCTCCGGCTTGTCCTGTGCCGCCGTCCACACCCCAACGCACAGCATCACCGCCGCCATTAACATCCCCATCATCGCGATCTTTCTCATATCCCCTCCTCAGGTGTCGTGAGCCTATTCAACTCCTCCGCCCGAGTCAATCCGCTCGCTATCAAATTAATGACCTAGCGCGTGTCATCCCGAACCCCGCGGTTTTTGCGGGGTGAGGGATCTGCTTTTCCTTGTTCACTCGTGACTTGCAGTGATAACCGTAGGCCCACTCCACTTCAATAGCTGCTCGGCCTCTCCGCCGCCGGCGCCTTCCACTCCTTGATCTTCTGCACCACAAACACCATCCGATCCTTCCGCTCCGTTCCCGGCCGGTGCACAATCATCCCTTTCGCAGTCACCTTCTTGTTCTCCAGCTTCCCAAATTTCTTCGCGTCGCCTTCCACCTCAATCGAGTGCACACCGTTCCCGCCAAAACTCACTTCCTGCTCAAACTCGATCGCCCATCCCGTCGTCTCCCCTCCCACCGCCACCACCTTCACCAGTTTCCCGGTAGCCTCCACGGTTCCTTCCACCGGCGTACCCTGCGCCGCAACTCGCAAACATGCGCACAACATCACCAGGCCCATCACCGCCATCGCCTTCCGAATGTTTTTCATCGTTATTCCTCCATCCGCAAATTTCAGGTACGCTCAGCTTAACCAACGCCAACTCCTCCCGTTTTATTCCCGCGCAAAGTATAGCCCCGCCTCTCGCCTCCAGTTATCGCTGCTATCCGCTCTCCTCTGACCGATTACTGATTACCGATTACTGATAACCCTCCGCAACCTGTGCTAACGTAACCTTCATCCACAATCACCTGGAGCAGAAAAACGTGCCCAACATCCCCCTCCGCAACCGCGGTCCCAACGCGCGCATCGCCGTCATTCCCGGCGACGGCATCGGCAAGGAAGTCACGCCGGTTGCGGTCAAAGCCATTCAGGCCGCCGCCGCGAAACACAAACGCCCTCTCGAATTCGTCCACTTCGACTGGGGCGCCGACAAATTCCTCCGCGAAAACATCACCCTTCCCCCCGGCGCCGTCGAAATGCTTCGCGACGAATTCGACGCCATCCTCTTCGGCGCCCTCGGCGATCCCCGCGTCCCTTCCAACCAGCACGCCGCCGACATCCTCCTCGGCCTCCGCTTCAAGCTCGATCTCTTCGTCAACGCCCGCCCCACCGAACTTCTCCACCCGCGCTACACCCCGCTCCGCGACATCACCCCCAACGACATCCAACTCATCGTCTTTCGCGAAAACACCGAGGGCCTGTACGTCGGCATGGGCGGCTTTTTCAAGAAAGGCACGCCCGAAGAAATCGCCACCCAGGAAGACGTCAACTCCCGCAAAGGCGTCGAGCGCATCATCCGCCACGCCTTCGAGTACGCCCGCACCCACTGTGCCGGCAGCGCCGGCTTCCAACCGGCGCGCCCAGGCGCCACCAAGCCGCTCCGCGTCTGCATGTCCGACAAATCCAACGCCATGACCTACGCCGGCGACCTCTGGCAGCGCGTCTTCAAATCCGTCCGCGCCGAATATCCCGAAGTCGAATCCCGCCACCTCTACATCGACACGCTCGCCATGGAACTCGTCCGCGACCCCCGCCAGTTCGACGTCATCGTTACCAACAATCTCTTCGGCGACATCATCAGCGACCTCGCCGCGCAACTCGCCGGCGGCCTCGGCCTCGCTCCCTCCGCCAACATCCATCCCGGCCGCACCTCGCTCTTTGAGCCGGTCCACGGCTCCGCCCCCAACATCGCCGGAAAGGGAATTGCCAACCCCTTCGGCGCTGTTCTAACCTCCGGCTTGTTAATGGAATTTCTAGGCTGGAACGACGAAGCTCACGCCCTAAAACAATCCGTAAAATCCGCCTTAAACGACAGCATCACCACCCCCGACCTAGGCGGCTCCAAATCCACCACTGAAGTCTCCGACTACCTCACAAGCTGTATCGCCAAGCACCTGTAGCTCACCCCTTCAGGGGTGAGGCTCTCCAATGCCCCGCCAAGGTTCAAACCTTCAAGTAACACTTGAACCTCAGCTTTGGGTGCTCGCCTTCTCTGTGACCTCTGTGTTCTCTGTGTTAAATCCGGTCTTCCTCTTTATCTTTTCTTGAGCACCCACGCGATCACCACGCCCATCAAGAATCCACCGATGTGCGCCCACCAAGCAACTCCCCCCGCCGTAGCCATACCCAATCCATTAATCCCCGCCACAAACTGCAGCGCAAACCAATACCCCAAAATCAAAATCGCGGGCACCGGTATCAGGAAAATAAAAAAGAATGTCAATATCCGGTGCGAAGGGAACATCACCGCATATGCACCCATCACTCCGCTGATCGCACCGCTGGCCCCCAAGGCCGGAATCCCCGAGCCCCAGTTGAACATCACGTGAATCAGCCCCGACCCGATACCGCACAAAAGATAAAAAAACAAATACCCGATATGCCCGAACGCATCCTCCACGTTGTCCCCGAAAATATAAAGGAACAGCATGTTCCCCAGCAGGTGCATCAACCCGCCATGCAGAAACATGCTGCTGAATAAAGGAAACAGCGCCACGCTCGCCGGCGCATGCCCCGCCAGGTACGCCGGTATCCGCGCCGGCACCGTAGCGTTCGCCAGCATGAACGCCTTCTGCGCATGAGGCGACAACGTAATCTGGTACAAAAACACCAGCACATTCGCCACAATCAGCATCACATTGACAAACGGAAAGTTCTTGGTCGGATTGATATCCTTCAGCGGAATCATTCCGCCAGTGTACCGTGCATTGCGTCGACGCGCAGCGCTTTGGAGTGCGGCAGCCCTGCTGCCGCTTTTACGGTGTAGGCACTCAAGTCCAAATCAAAATTGGCGCTCGTTGTGAAGTCCTAAAAGCGGAGGCTCCGCCTCCGCACTCAAGAAAAATGCTAGCCGCCAGAGTTGGCGGTTATTCTCGCGGGTACTGCGGACCAGCGCCGGAGGCGCGAAAGAAATTAGCCCAGCGCGTAAGCGCTGGGTACGAAGAAGGGAAGAGCCGGGAGCCCCAGAGGGGCGACACTTCCTCTCGCGGTGTTCTGAGAACATTTGTAGCGCTGGCTTTCATGCCAGCGCTCTTCGATCCCAACCGCCGCAACCTACGATCCGCATACCCGCGAAATGCAAACCTTCAAGTATCACTTTCAATGTCGGCGCGCCGACATTTTTCATCGTTACCGGTAATCCTCGCAGAACCGCGGTCCATCCCGCCCCAACAACTGGCAACCCCGCCGGATCTCGTCCGTAATCACTCGGCACGAATTCTCGTCCCGGCAAGCCTCGCGGTTCCCCGGCGCTACCTTCTTGCATTGCCGTTCCAGTTCGTCCGCCCGTTCCTGCCCGATCGAACGATTGCACGGTCTTCCACGCCGGTGCCCCCCTTCATGCCACTCGCCGCGCGCGGTCGCCACAAAGTCCGCACGGCATCCATGGTCCACCCAGATCCCGCGCTCGTCGGCTCCCCACGAATATCCTTCCTGGCAAGCCGCACCGCTCCGCTGCTTCACCAGTTGGGCTCCGCCCCGCGCATCCACCTGGCAATAATTTCTCCGCCCATCGTCCGAAGCGCAGTACAACGATTGCGCGGGCCCTCCGCCATACCCTCCCGGATGCTCCGGCCGCTCGTTCGGCTGAGCCACAAACTCCGCCCGGCATCCATGGTCCACCCAGATTCCACGTTCATCGAAGCCCCAGGAAACGCCCTCGTCGCAAGGCGCTTCGCTGTGCTGCCGGATCAGGTCCACGTCTCCGCGCGTGTCCGCCTCGCAATAGTGCCTCCCGCCATCATCCGACGAGCAACGCACGATCGACTCCCCGCCCCGGTTTTCTCCCGGCCGCTCATACTCAACCCGGAAGTACGCCCGGCATCCGTGATCCACCCAGATTCCTCCGCCGTCATATCCCCACGAATATCCCTGCTGGCAGGCCGCCCCGCTGGTCTGCTTCTCCAGTGCCACGCCCGCGTGCGTGTTTGCCGGACAATAGCGCCGCCGGCCGTCATCCGAAGAGCAGGGAACCTGTCTTCCGCCGCCCGCCTCCTGGCCCCGCACAGCTTTCGCAAAAGGACACATCACCACGCCCAGCACAATCAGCATTCTCAGAATTCGCATGTTTGTCTCCGTCGCTAGTTAAAACTTCGTGGCAACCCCGGCCAGCTATTCCGACAACGTACTGCGAGTCTTCGCGAAGCTCAATCCATTTATTCCCCTCTTGTAACCGACAATACACGCGCCATGCCTTGAATCGCGCACAGGGCTCGCGGGAAGGGAAGTGCCTCCGCGCGTCCTATAACAACTTCCGTGGAAAGCCCTGGTTAACAGAATGTTTTTGGCCGCGTTTCCTCGCCATCAAAGCGAAGATTGGTCTGCTAAGGTCTCGGCCTGATTGAATTTCATCCCGCAGTTCGGTAAACCAGAGGGTGAAGGTCAGGAGGGGCGCATGATCAAAGTCAGCGTGCTGTATCCAAACGGCGACGGAAACGTCTTCGACATGAACTACTACCTCGCGAAACACATCCCGCTTGTACGCAAACTGTCGGGCGCTGCCCTCAAGAAGGTTGAAGTAGAAGGGGGACTGGGTGGCCTTGCCGCCGGCTCTCCGCCAGCGTATCTGGCGATGGGGCATCTCTTTTTCGAATCGGTTCAGTCCTTCCAGGCCGCATTCGCGCCACATGCGGCGGAGATCACCGGCGACATCCCCAACTACACCAATACCCACCCAACAATCCAAATCAGCGAAGTGAAACTGTTTTAAGGATTTTGCTCTCTGACCCTTGGCCTCGGTTGCCCACTCGCCAGCGCCGGAGGCGCGGCAGGATGTGCAGCCGGGGACAAGCCTGACATTTTAGACCGGGCACATCCCTGACACTTTTAATAATGTTGTGGTGTTGAAGAAGAGGGAGGGGAGTACTCCCCTCCCTCTTCTTCAAGAGTTCGTTCGCGCCGATGTTCGTGGTTC
>DASSGJ010000405.1:0-3106 GCA_035693545.1 Candidatus Acidiferrum sp. | reverse complement strand
GGGAATCCGCTTCATGAGGCAGGCGTACAAGGATCCGGTGAATTCGGTGGATGGCTCCTGGCGGATGATTTACGTGGGACCGAACGGGCAGCTGATTGGCAGCCTGAAAAGCAGGCCGCTGGGACCGGACGGGCAGGTTTCGGGAGCATCGGGGAGCAGCGGCGGGTTTGGGTCGCTCTTTAGCGGCGCGCAACCGCAACAGGGCGGGAACAATTCTTCCTTTGGAGGTTCCTCGTTCGGAAATTCTTCGTTTGGAAATTCTTCGTTCAACAACGGCGGCAATTCGAACGCAGCCAATCCGCAGGGCCAGGCTGGGGGACAAGGAGCGCAGAACGGCCTGTCATCGGATTCGTTCTCCACGCCGCAACCAGTCGCCAATTCGGACGGCACGACGGAAGTGGTCGGCGGAAACATAATCGGGGTGGGGAGCAAGGTCAACAAAGCTTCGATCATCTGGTACGACAAGGCCAAGAATTACCGGCAGTTTGAGTTCATCTGGGATCCTTCGAAAGAGCCGATTAATGGCGGCGCAGCGGTTGGGGTGATCGGCGTGCCTCCGGCGGGAACACCGGGCGGGCAGAACGGTATTTTCGGGAACCAGGGCGGTAACAGCGGGTTTGGGCAACAGCCGCCGACGGGGAATCCGACTCCCGGGACTGGCAACAACCCGCCGCCGGGGCAGACGCCGCAGTAATCAGTAATCAGTAATCAGAGCCACCATAGGTGTGGTCCGCTTCGAAGTTATCACCAAAATTCAGGGGAGTGCGAGACCGGTTGCGGTGTTGGCGGGATTTGCCGCATCGGCTTTCAGTTTGGCGTAGGTTTTTGCGATGCGCTGGACGTATTTCATCGTCTCCAGGTAGGGCGGGACGCGGCGGCCGTATTTGTCAACGCTATCGGGGCCGGCGTTGTACGCGGCGAGCGCAAGGGTAATGTCGTTGCCGTATTTCTTCAGCATGTCGCTCAGATAGTGGGAGCCGCCGTCAATATTCTGCACGGGGTCGAAGGGGTCTTTCACTCCCATGAGTTCGGCGGTGCGGGGCATCAGCTGCATCAGGCCGCGGGCGTTTTTGTGGGATACGGCCTTGGGATTGAAGTTGGACTCGATGGAAATCACGGAATGGATGAGCGTGGGATCGAGATTGTAGCGGGAGGCGGCATCGCGGATCAGTTTTTGAAAGGGCGTTTTGTCGGTGAGTGGCTCGGTGCTGGGAGTGAAAATTTCTTCGGGTTCGATGGCCACGATGTCTTCGACGGGAACTTCCGCAACGCCGCCTTGAACGTGGAGGCGGTAGTGATCACCGAGAATTTCGTAGCCAGTGACATTGAGACGGGCGCCGCTGCGCAGAACAACGTAATCGGCGCGGGCGGGAACGGATGCGGCGAGAAGCATCAGGCCCGCGGCGAAGAAGTATTTTGGAAAAGTCAGGCGCACTCGGGCAACTCCGGCAAGGCGAATCGTTCGATGGCCGCGGCGACACCGTCATTGTCGTTGGTGTGGGTGACGTGCCAGCCGCGGGTTTTGAGTTCCGGCACGGCGTTCTCCATCACCACCGGTATGCCAGCAAAGGATAGCATCTCCTCATCGTTGTGATTGTCGCCGATGGCCAGGATTTCCTGACGTGCGATGCCGCGCAGGGCGGCCCATTCGGCGAGGGCGACGCCTTTGGAAACTTGGGGGTTCAGGACGTCGATCATCGAGAAATCCTTGCTTTCGTAGGCGGTGACAGCCAGAGAGAATTCGGCTGCAAATTGGACGCTGCGAAGAGCCTGTTCGGCTGCCCGCATCAGGTGAACGGGACCGGAAAGCATGACCTGGATGGGGTCTTCGGTGAGGCAGGATTCGAGTGGCTTGGCTTCGCCGAGGAAGGGCTTGTTCCATTTGTAGTAGGCGCCGCGGATGCCGTCTTCGAGGTCGATAGATTCCAGCATGACTTGGTTGGCGAGAGGGCGGTCAAAAACGACCGAGGTGGCTTGGCGCCAGCGCTGGGTTGTTTGGAGGATGCGGAGGGCGGTGTCGCGGGCCAAGAGATGCCGGACCAAAGTTTCGCCTTGCTTGGTGCGGACGAGAGCGCCGTTGTTGACGATCATGGTGAGCGGGGAATCGATTTGTGCGGCCACGGGCATGGCGAAGTCGTAGCGGCGGCCGGTGACGAGGGCAACTTCGATGCCGCGGCGGGTGGCTTCGGCGATGGCGGCGCGGTTGCGTTCGGAGACGGTGAAGCGGCTGCTGAGGAGAGTGCCGTCGATATCGAGCGCGATGAGTTGGACGGGCATCTCTCTATTGTAGCTTAGCGCGCCGACGCCTCGATGATTTCGAAAAGCAGATCCCTCACCCGCAAACGGCGCCCTTCGCGAAATGCGCTCAGGGCAAGCGGGTTCGGGATGACCGACGTGAAGGTCGGCCACTACATGGGCAAGAGGGAGGGGCAAGCCCCTCCCCTACAAGGCGGGAGGAGAGGAAAAGAGGGCCGATCTGAAGTTCGGCCACTACATAGGAGAGAGAAAAGCAGATCCCTCACCCGCAAACGGCGCGGGTTCGGGATGACAATTTGAGCGTGGGATGAGACGGACTAAGCGCGAAAAGGCGTGTGTTAGACTTTTTTGCATGGCGACCCACCGGCTGTATTACGACGATGCTTATTTGCAGAATTTTGAGGCGCGGGTGCTGAGTTGCGCTCCGGCGGAACCGGTGCAGGGGCCCTCCGGGATGCAGCCGGCTTGGGAAGTGTTGCTGGACCAGACGGGGTTTTACCCGTCATCGGGAGGGCAGCCGAACGATCTGGGACTTCTGGGAGAAGCGGCGGTGCTGGATGTGCGCGATGAAGGGGAGGAGATTGCGCACATCGTGGATCGCGAGGTGGGGAAGGGCGAGGTGAAGGGTTGCGTGAACTGGCCGCGGCGGTTTGACCACATGCAGCAGCACACGGGACAGCATTTGCTTTCGGCGATGTTTCAGGAGCGGTTTGGATTGCCTACGGTGTCGTTTCACCTGGGCGAAGCGATTTGCACCATCGATTTGCATGGCGGGGAGCCTTCGCGTGATCAATTGATTGGGGCGCAGCGGGCCGCGAACAAGGTGATTTTTGAGGACCGGCCGATTGGT
>DASSGJ010000404.1:0-2144 GCA_035693545.1 Candidatus Acidiferrum sp. | reverse complement strand
TTTGGATTGCCTACGGTGTCGTTTCACCTGGGCGAAGCGATTTGCACCATCGATTTGCATGGCGGGGAGCCTTCGCGTGATCAATTGATTGGGGCGCAGCGGGCCGCGAACAAGGTGATTTTTGAGGACCGGCCGATTGGTGTGCGGTATGGCACGCGGGAACAACTGGCGGAGCTTGGAGTGCGCAAGGAAGTGGAACGGGACGGACTGCTGCGGGCGATCGAGATTGAAGGAGCGGATTTGCAGCCGTGCGGCGGGACGCATGTGAAGTCCACGGGACAGATCGGGATGATCCTGGTGCGGGGCTGCAACAAGGTGCGGCAGGACTGGCGGGTGGAGTTTGTTTGCGGGCGGCGAGCGGAGCAGGCGGCCACGGAAGATTTCGAACGGGCGCGGGTGCTGATGAAATCGCTCGGCTGCGCGCTGGAAGAGCTGCCGTCGGGGGTGGAACGATTGGCGGCGGAGCGGGATGCGAACTTCAAGAGTTTGCGGGGGGCACTGCAACAGTTAGCGGCCGTTTGGGCCGCGCAGTTGGCAGCGTCCGTGCCCACCGCGGCAAATGGGTTGAGGATCGTTTCGATGCTGTTGCAGGGGACGCATCCGGAATTACTGCTGCCGTTGGCGACGGAAATCGCGAAGAATGAACGGACGGTGGCGCTTTTGGTGATGGAAGAGTTCGGGCAGTTGGTGTTCGCGCAGCATGCGTCGGCAGGGAAGGACCTTGGCGCGGTGTTGAAGAGTGTGTTGGCGGCGCATCCGGGGAAGGGCGGGGGGAGCAAGGATTTTGTGCGGGCGAAGTTGGCGGATGCGCGGGGTTCTGCTGCGGTGCTGGAATTGGCTAAGCGTCTCGTGGCGGCGTGAGGAGCGCAACCTGGCGGCAGTTGAATTTTGCCGACTGAAGAGACCCCAAGAGGCTGGCTTAAAAGCCAGCGCTACATGGAAGAATACGGAGAAAGGCGCCCTCGCCGCTACTGGATTAGCGCAAGAGGGATTTTGATTTGAGGACGGTGAGGGCGCGCTGGACCGGGGATTTCTGGTTGAGCCAGCGCTTTTCGGTTTCGAGAAGGACGCGCCGGCCGAGAGAGGCGAAGAGGGCGCGGGTGGCGGCGGGTTTGGCGTTGGCGGTGTGGAGAAAATCGAGGAAGCCGGAGGGTTGCTGGGCGCCGACAGCGAGGATGCCGAGGCCGTGGCCGTGTTCGAAATTGAAGCTGGGAAAGTTTGGGGATAGCTCGGCCCAGAGGCGATAGACGCCGAAGTCGCGCTGGGCTTCGACCGTATCGTGAAAAAGGACGACGGCGCGGTCGCTCAGCTTGCGGCGCCAGGTTTCGAAGTCGGTCTTGACGGCCTCATAGGTGTGCAGGCCGTCAATGTGCAGGAGATCGACGGAGTCGTCAGGAAAATTCGACAAGGCCTGGTCGAAGGTCATTCGATACAGGACGGAAAAGCTTTCATAGCGGCGATGGAATCGCTGCAAATCCAGAAATACAGACTCCTTATAGTAGTTGGCGTGGACGTCGCCGAGCCAGGTGTCCACGGCATAGCAACGGGTGGGGAGTTTGAGTTCGGCGACGGCCTGGCAGAAAGCGCAGTAGGAGACACCGTGCTGGGTGCCCAGTTCGACGATGACGCGTGGATGAAGCATCTCGACGAGGGCCATGGCGAAGGGGACGTGTTCGGTCCAGCTGGATTTTTTGTGCATGCGCTCGGGGAAGCGATAGAGGAGTTGCCAGTCGAGAGGGTTGAATTCGGCGCACATGCCCCTATGGTACATGAGATGTAGCTTCATCGATGAGGGAACGGAGAAAGAGAAAAAGAACCCAAGAAGGCGGCATAAAGCCGCCCCTACAAAGTGCTAGAAGAAGCGGCTGCGGACGCGGTCTGGTAATTTGGCGAGGTCAACAATGGTGAGAAAATCGATGGTTTTGAATTCGCGGTCAATGGCCGGCGGACCGCAGATGCGGCCAGAGATTTCCAGGTAGGCGCGGAAAAGGCGCGGGGGACGGGTGGATTCGACGGGAGCGCCAGTCGAATGGCAAGCCTGTCCGGGCTGGGGATTGGTGCGGAGGGCCGGTGCGATCAGGTATTTGTCTTTCAAAGCATCGTACATGGCCATGCCGTAGTTTTCGTCCTGGGAAGTGATGGAG
>DASSGJ010000403.1:0-12507 GCA_035693545.1 Candidatus Acidiferrum sp. | reverse complement strand
GTCTGGAAGGCTGGCAGTCCACATGACTCCCGAAGAACTCGAGCAACACGCGAAAGATGCCCAGGCCGCTCGCCAGCAATCCCCCCGCTCTTTAAATGTGTGTCTCGCCGCAGGTTGTCTCACGCTCCGCAGTGAAACCGTCAAAGACGCGCTCGAGGCCGAAGTCAAACGCACCGGTGCCGATTGCCGGGTGCGTGGCGTAGGTTGTATGGGACTCTGTTCTCTCGGACCGCTCGTCACCAGTGAACCCGGTGATCTTCTCTACAAAAATGTCGCTCCTGGCGACGCGGCCGAAATTCTCACGGCCTCAGAAAATGCGCCGGTCTCGCGGCTTCTCTGCCCTCGCGAGCAACCCTTCTTTCGACACCAGGCCAACATTGTTCTGGAAAATTCCGGCCGCATCGATCCCGAGAAAATCGAAGAGTACATCGCGGTCGGTGGCTACCAGCCTCTTCTCCACGCTCTGACAGAGCTTTCTCCCGCGCAAATTGTTCAGGAAATATCGAAAAGTGGCTTGCGCGGCCGCGGTGGCGCCGGTTATCCGACCGGGCTCAAGTGGAGCACCGTCGCCAAATCCGCCGGCGCCAGCAAATACGTCGTCTGCAACGCCGACGAAGGCGACCCCGGCGCCTTCATGGATCGCAGCGTCCTCGAAAGCGATCCTCACCGTGTTCTCGAAGGCATGATCCTCGCCGCCTACGCCGTCGGCGCCAATCGTGGCTACATCTACGTCCGCGCCGAATATCCTCTCGCCGTCAAGCGCCTCACTACCGCTATCCGCGATGCCCGCCGCCTCGGCTTCCTCGGCATCCAGATCTGCAACACCCAATTCAGTTTCGACATTGAAATCCGCATCGGTGGCGGTGCCTTCGTCTGCGGAGAAGAAACCGCCCTCATCGCTTCCGTCGAAGGCAAACGCGGCACGCCGCGCCCGCGTCCCCCCTATCCCGCGCAGTCCGGCCTCTGGGAAATGCCCACCTTGATCAACAACGTCGAGACCTTCGCCAACGTCCCCGCCATCCTTCGCCGCGGCGCCGATTGGTTCGCCTCCATCGGCACAGCCAAAAGCAAAGGCACAAAGGTCTTCGCCCTCTCCGGTAAAGTCCGCAACGTCGGCCTCATCGAAGTCCCCATGGGCATGACCGTTCGCCAGATTATTTTCGAAATCGGCGGCGGGGTTCCCGAAGGCCGCAAGTTCAAAGCGGTCCAGACCGGAGGCCCCTCCGGCGGCTGCATCCCCGAACAATTCCTCGATCTCCCCGTGGACTACGAATCGCTCAAGGAAGTCGGCTCCATCATGGGCTCTGGCGGCATGATCGTCATGGACGACTCTGCCTGCATGGTCAACGTCGCCCGCTACTTCATGGAATTTTGCATGTCCGAATCTTGTGGCAAGTGCATCCCTTGCCGCGCCGGCACTGCGCAGATGTACGAACTGCTCTCTCGCATGACCGATGGCTCCGCCACCATGCGCGATCTCGAACTTCTCGAAGAACTCTGCGACATGGTCAGCAACACCAGCCTCTGCGGCCTCGGCCAGAGCGCCCCGAATCCCGTCCTCAGCACCCTGCGTTACTTCCGCGAAGAATATCTCGAGCACATCGAACAAAAGCACTGCCGCGCCGGCGTTTGCGCTTGCGCTGTCTCCGCCACGCAAGAGGTCTCCCGATGAGCCCCGCCCCCGCCGTCAAAACTCTTCGTATCAACGGCGCCGACGTCAGCGCCCGCGCCGACCAAACGATTCTCGACGCCGCCCGCGAACACTTCATTCCCATCCCCACACTTTGCCATCTCGACGGCCTCTCCGAAGCCGGCGCCTGCCGCCTCTGCCTCGTCGAACTCAAAGGTTCCCCGCGCCTTCACCCCGCCTGCGTCACCCTCGTCGAAGAAGGCATGGAAGTTTCCACCGAATCTCCGCGCCTCCAGAAATATCGCCGCATGACCGTCGAACTTCTGTTCGCTGAACGCAACCACGTCTGTTCCATCTGCGTCGCCAACAACATGTGCTCCCTGCAGGATCTCGCGCACAGCCTCGGCGTCACCCACGTCCGCTATCCTTATCGCTACCCGCAACTCCCGGTGGACACTTCGCACGAGCGATTCACACTCGATCACAATCGCTGCATCCTTTGCACCCGCTGCGTCCGCGTCTGCACCGAAATCGAAGGCGCCCACACCTGGGACCTCCAGGGCCGCGGCGTCAACTCCCGCCTTATCTCCGATCTCGAGCAACCCTGGGGCACCTCCGACACCTGCACCAGTTGCGGCAAATGCGTTCAGGTCTGCCCCACTGGCGCGCTCTTCGAAAAAAGCAAAGTTGGCGTCCACGTCCGCAAAGATCCCGACTTTCTCTCTTACTTGAAGGAAATGCGCGAGGGCAAGCGATGAGCAAAGCAACTCTTGCCACCATCTGGCTCGACGGCTGCTCCGGCTGCCACATGTCCTTCCTCGACATCGACGAGCGCATCCTCCAGCTCGGTGAACTCGCCGATCTCGTCTGCTCTCCCATCGTCGATCAGAAACATTTCCCTGAAAAAATCGATATCGCTCTCGTCGAAGGTTCTGTCAGCACCGATGAAGACGAGCATAAAATCCGCCTTCTCCGCTCGCGCACCCGGACTCTCGTCGCCTTCGGTGATTGCGCCGTCACAGGAAACGTTCCCGCCATGCGCAACGCTTTCCCGCTCGCCGCGCTTTTCGCCCGCGCCTATTCGGAAACAGCCACTCACAATCCGCAATCTCCCACCGAGAATCTCCCCACGCTGCTGAAAAAATCACGCCCGATCCACGAATTTGTTCCCGTGGATGTCTTCATCCCCGGCTGCCCGCCTTCCGCCGACACCATCTTCACCGTTCTCACCGACCTTCTCGCCGGGCGTGTCCCGGACATCGCCGCCCTCACGCGGTTCGGAGCCTAAAAAGCACACCATGGGCAAAACCATCACCATCGACCCCGTCACCCGCATCGAAGGCCACGCGAAAATCACCCTTCAGACCGACGACCGCGGCGAAATCTCCAACGCGCAGTTTCACGTCACGCAATTTCGCGGCTTCGAGAAATTCTGCGAAGGCCGCCCCTTTTACGAAATGCCCTACCTCATGGAACGCATCTGCGGCATCTGCCCCGTTAGCCATCTCCTGGCCTCCGCCAAAGCCTGCGACGCCCTCCTAGCCGTCCGAGTCCCTCCCGCCGCCATGAAACTCCGCCGCGTTCTCAATCTCGCGCAAATCCTTCAATCCCACGCTCTCAGCTTCTTTTATCTTTCTTCTCCGGATCTTCTCTTGGGTATGGACGCCGATCCCAAAGACCGCAACCTCTTTGGCGTTATGCGTGCCAATCCCGAACTCGGCCGCGGTGGCATCCGCCTCCGCCAGTTCGGCCAGCAAGTCATCGAAACTCTCGCCGGTAAACGAATTCATCCGCGCTGGGTCGTTCCCGGCGGCGTTAACGAACCTCTTTCTACCCAAAAACGCGACTTCCTTCTCGCCTCCATACCCGAAACCATTCAAATCACTCTGAAGACTCTCCAGTGGTTCAAGAAAACCATGGAATCTTTCCGCGAAGAAATCCGCTCCTTCGCCAACTTCCCCACTCTCTTTATGGGACTCGTGACTCCCGACGGCCGCCCCGGCTACTACGACGGCCACATCCGCTTCACCGATTCCTTCGGAAAAATCGTCGCCGACAATCTCGCCCCCTCCAGCTACCCCGAATTTCTCGGCGAGGCTGTCGAGCCTTTCACCTTCACAAAATTTCCCTACTACCTTCCCCTCGGTTATCCCGAAGGAATCTACCGCGTCGGTCCCCTGGCCCGCCTGAATCTCGTGGATAAGTGCGGCACTCCCCTCGCCCAGCAGGAATGGGTCGAATTTCGCACGCTCCAGCGCCACTCCGTCCTCAGTTCCTTCCATTACCATTACGCTCGCCTCATCGAGATTCTCTTCTGCCTCGAACACATCGAAGAGTTCCTCAACGATCCCGAAATCCTCAGCACGCATGTCCGCTCCACTGCATCGCTCAACAATCTCGAGGGTGTCGGCGTCGCCGAAGCCCCGCGCGGCACATTAATCCATCACTACCGTGTGGACGAGCAGGGTCTCATCACCTGGGCCAATCTCATCATCGCCACCAATCACAACAACCTCGCCATGAACCGCGGCATCCTCCAGGTCGCTCGTCAGTTCGTCCGCGCCGAAAAACTCACCGAAGGCATGCTCAACCGCGTCGAAGCCGTCATCCGCGCCTTCGACCCCTGCCTCAGCTGCTCCACCCACGCCGACGGCCACATCCCCCTGCACATCCAACTCCTCGCCTCCGACGGCCACGTCCTCGACGAAACCAGGCGACCTTCATGACCCGCACACTCATCCTCGCCTGTGGCAACCCCGTTCGCGGTGACGATGCCGTCGCCCTCCAACTCGCCCGCCGGCTCCGCGATCAATTCGCCGGCCCTCTTGTCACCGTCCACACTTCCCATCAATGGACTCCCGAACTCGCCGAACCTCTCAGCCGCTGCGATCTCGCCATCTTCCTGGACGCTTCCGCCCGATTCTCCCCAGGTTTCGTCCACTGCGAATCCGTGCATCCCTTCACTGGCCAACCTCACGCAATGCTCACTCACTCCTGCACGCCCCCGCTTCTCCTGCGCCTCAGTCACCATCTCTACCATCGTGTCCCCGAACGTGCCTTCCTCCTCACGATCGGCGCGCAATCCTTCGCCTTTTCCTACTGCCTTTCTGCCCCGGTCCAACGCGCCATCCCCGAAGCCCTCTCCCGAATCCACTCCATCCTCGAAGGCACCAACTACCCGCCATCCGTCCTCCACGCCCTCTCCGCCTCCTAGTCCCGTAGGGGCGGCTTTATGCCGCCTTCTTCCATCCGAATCGCCCCCGCTTGCTGAACGTAGCTCCAGTCCTGAGTTCCAAGTTTTGCGTTCCAGGCGAAGAGACTTTGATTTTACTTCCGACAGGTTGCCTGTAAGCTGTTAGCTGTTGACTGTCGGCTCCGAAACTAAAAACTAGGAACTACCAACTAAAAACTCTCCTTCATGTTCTCTGACCGCACTAACTGGCCCCTCGCCCGCAACCCTTTCACCATCGCCCTTGACGAACTTCGCGCATCAGGCGTCCCGCTTCTGGATCTCACCGCATCCAATCCCACCCAATGCGGCTTCCATTACGATTCCGCCGCCATCCTCTCCGCTCTTCAAAATCCTGCCTCCCTCATTTACGACCCGCAACCCAAAGGCACAATCGCGGCCCGTCAGGAAGTCGCCCGATACTATCGTGACGATCACCACACCACCCTCGATCCCGAATCCCTCTTCCTCACCACCAGCACCAGCGAAGCCTATTCCTACGCCTTCCGCCTCCTCTGTAATCCCGGCGACGAACTCCTGCTGCCCAAACCCAGCTACCCCCTCTTCGAATTCCTGGCCGGACTCCAGGATGTCCATCTGAAGCCCTACTCCCTCGCCTACGCCCACGGCTGGTTCATCGATTTTCAATCCCTTGAAAGCGCCATCTCCCCGCGCACCCGCGCGATTCTTCTGGTCCATCCCAACAACCCCACCGGCTCCTGCGTCCAACCGGAAGAACTCGCCCGCCTCAACGCTCTCTGCCAAAAGCACAATCTCGCCCTCATCGTCGACGAAGTCTTTCTTGACTTCCCGTTCGACTCCGCCCCGCGCAAAACTTTTGCCGCCAACACCGATGCCCTCACCTTCACCCTCAGCGGCATCTCCAAAATCGCCGCTCTTCCCCAAATGAAGATTGCCTGGCTCGCCGTTACCGGCCCCGCCAATCAAGTCCGCCCCGCCCTCGAACGTCTCGAAATTATCGCCGACACCTATCTCTCCCTCAGCGCCCCTGCCCAAGCCGCGCTCCCAGCTTTACTCGCCCAACGTCACTCTCTCCGTCCCCAACTTCTCGCCCGCGTCAAAGAAAATCTCTCTCTTCTCCAATCCCAACTGCGCTCCCACTCAAACTGCGAACTCCTCGACGCCGAAGCCGGCTGGTACGCCACTCTCCGCTACTCCACAAACTCCCTCGCTCACGCCTCCGACGAAGCCCTCGCCATCCATCTCCTCCGCCACCACCACGTCCTCCTTCACCCCGGCCACTTCTACGACTTCCCCTCCACCAATCACTTGGTCCTCAGCCTGATCACCCCAACCCAAATCTTCCGCGAAGCCCTCCAGAAACTCCTCTCCAGCCTGTAGCTCACCCCTTCAGGGGTGAGCCTTTTCCACCCGTATGGAACCCGCCCCAGTCGAAGCGCCGGCACCCCAAAACCACAAACTACACATAATCCCCTCGCATCCGCTCCCTCCGCCGTCAGCTCTTCCCCAAAAACAAAAAAAGGCGCCCCAAAGGCGCCTAGTCGCGAAACTGCACTCGATTTTTTCTTACTGATTACCGATTACCGATAACTGATTACTCTTCTTGGTAGCGATACCGGGATTCGAACCCGGGTTTCCGCCGTGAGAGGGCGGCGTCCTGGACCCCTAGACGATATCGCCATTGTCGTTCGCAGCCATTTTCGCCGCGCTCGCCACAGCTTTAAATGTTCTCACGCCATCTCGCGCCACGCAAGCGAAGGACACAAGCACTCGCGTTAGACTGCCTTTTCTGCCGCCGCCAGCAACACGCACAACGCCACACCCTCCGCAGCCTGCCCGACCTCCGCCAATTCCGGAAACGTCGGTGCAATCCGGATCGTTCGGTTCTCCGGATCCTTCCCATAGGGGTGAGTCGCCCCCGCTGGCGTCAATTCAATCCCCGCCTCCTGCGCCAGCGCCACTACCCGTCTGGCGCAGCCTTTCGGCACTTCCAGGCTGATGAAATACCCGCCCTTCGGCTTGGTCCAGCTCACTCCCGCCACACCACCCAGCTTCCCTTCAAACACCTCCTGCACCTTCTGAAATTTCGGCGCAATCAACGCCCGGTGCCGGTCCATCAATTCCAGAATCCCCGCTTCATCCTTCAGAAACATCACGTGCCGCAACTGGTTCAGCTTGTCCGGCCCAATTGTTCGCGGCGTCATCCTCGCCAGCAGCCACTTTACGTTTTCCTTCGACCCCGCAAACAACGCCAGTCCCGCCCCCGCCAGCGTTATTTTCGAAGTGGACGCAAAGACAAACGCCCGGTTCGCGTGTCCGTGCTTGGCCGAAAGTTCCAGCATGTTCGCGATCTTTACCCGCTCGTCCGTCAGATGGTGCACCGCATAAGCGTTGTCCCAAAACACGCGGAAGTCCGGCGCCGCCGTCTTCATCGCCGCCAGCCGCGCAACCACCGCATCGGAATACGTCGTACCCGTCGGATTGCTGTACTTCGGCATGCACCACATTCCCTTGATTGACGTATCGCCCGCGGCCAACCGCTCCACTTCCTCCATGTCCGGCCCGTCTTCTCGCAACGCCACCGAAATCATCCGGATCCCATAGTCTTCGCAAATCTTGAAATGCCGGTCGTATCCCGGCACAGGACACAAAAACGCAATCTCCCCCTGCTTGCTCCAAGGCGCCGCGCTGTCGCAGGTTCCCTTCAACAACGCATAAGTCACGCAATCGTGCATCAGCGCCAGGCTCGAATTGTTTGCCACCACCACTTGCTCCGCCGGCGCTCCCATCATCCCCGCGAACAACCTCCGAGCTTCCGCCAGCCCCTGCAATCCGCCGTAATTCCGGCAATCCGTCGCCCCTTCCGCCATGTGCTTCCCGGGGCCCGGAAGCGTCAGCAACTCTTCACTCAACTCCAGTTGCGCCGAAGACGGTTTCCCTCGCGTCAAGTTCAGCTTCAATCCCTTGGCCTTAAGGGCTTCGTAGTTCTGCTGCAGCTCCCGCAATCGGCCCGTCATTGGTGCTCCAGGTGTAGCGAATCCTGTCATTGAAAATGTATCCTTCGTGGATCTTCAGCACAGACAGACGTCCGCGTTCAAACAGCGAGCGTCACTGCCCACATTATCGCGAATTTATTCCCGTTCTGACCACAGAAAGCGTAACGGGCCCAGAGGCAATTTGGTTCCCTCTATATGGGGTCCATTCCCTTCGCCTCACTCCTTGGCCTCTGCTAAACTATCATCCGTTCCGCGCACCAACTTTCGCTCCTGGAGAGTCCCCAAATGAACTCGTTCGCTCCATTCAATCGCAGGCAATTTCTGTCCAACGCGTCTCGTTTCAGCGCCCTCTACGCATTCGCCGGCTCGCTTCCACTTCCCGCTCTCGCTTCCTCCATTGCCGACGACCCGCGCGTGTCGCAAACTCCTGTCGCCGACGCCGGCTTTGCCTCCGTTCGCAAAATCGGCAACGGCGTTTACGCCACCATATCCGACACCTCCAAGGGCTTCACCACCATTTGCAACGGCGGCTTCGTCGTCGGCAAAGACGCCGGCCTGCTTCTCGAAGGTTTCGGCTCCGCCCCCGGCGCCGCGTTCCAGATGGACGCCTACCGCAAAGTCACCCAAGTCCCCGCTCCCAACGCGCTTCTGACCCACTATCACTTCGACCACTCCATGGGCAGCGCGTTCTACGGCGCCAACGGCATTCAACTCTGGGGCCACAGCGCTGTCTCGAAGCGCATTAACGATTCCTACGTCTCCCTCCAGGGAGCTGATCGCGCCGCGGTTCTCGCTCCCATCGAAAAACGCATCAAAGACGCCAAAACCGACGTCGCTCGACAGCACGCCCAGGGCGATCTCGGCGCCGTTGGTACGGTCTTCGACCTGGCCAACAAAACGCCCCTCGCTTTCCCTAACAAGCCTCTTGATCCCGCGAAGCTACCCATGAACCTCGACCTCGGACACTTCCCCATCGTTATCGAACACTATCCCGGCCACTCCGGCACCGACCTGATCGTTCGCGTTCCCGACCAAAAAGTCGTCTACGCCGGCGACCTCCTCTTCAATCACGCCTACCCCGCTTGCTTCGACGAAAAGTGCACCATGGCCGGCTGGCGCAAAACTCTCCAGACCTTCGCCTCCTGGGACAAAGACACCCTCTTCGTTCCCGGCCACGGCCCGGTCTGCGGCCAGGAAGGCATTCAAGGCCTCCGCGATCTCTTCGACGACCTGGCCCTGCAAGCCGAAAAAATGCACAAAGCTGGCGTCCCGGTTTCCGACGCCACCGATCAGTACGTCATCCCCGAAAAATTCAAAACCTACCCCGTCTTCGCCTGGGGCTTCTGCATCGCCGGCGCCATCTCCAAGCTCTACGCCGAAATGGGCGCCGCCTAAGCGCGGCAACATCCTCGCAAACAAAAAAGGCGCTCCAAAACATCGGAGCGCCATTTCTTTGCTGGCCACTGGCAGGCCGCCACAAACCAGTCACCAGTCACTAATCACCAGTCACCCTCATCAAAACTTCACCAAGATCGACAAGTCAATAAACGACTCATTCTTCCTCAAATCCGGGAACCATACGCTGTTCAAACCTCCTCCGCACGCGGTCTCCGCCGCGCCCAGGGTCGTCTGACCTGAAGACCCTCCGCTGCTGCAAACATAAAATTGCGGCGCTCCGGTATTCCCGTTTGGCGGCGTGATTCCGCCTTGTCCGGTCCAGTAAGGAACGCTGGCATGACGGTAGTCGTACTCCGCCCGGAACGTAATATATTGCTTCGGCATGTAATCAAACGTAATCGAAGAATCCCACGCCTTGAACGGGTCTCCCGGATTCCCCGTAAAGTACGGCGAATTCGTCGCCGCCGTCACCGCCGTCTCTCCGTTGATCGGTGGAATCAGCACAAGGTACCGCCCAGGATTGTTGATCTGCCCGCCGCCGACCGTCACCCCAAACAAATCCCGGTGGAACCAGAATCGGTTGTAACCCATCCAGCCGACGAAACTCTGCTTCGGCCCGCCCTTGTGATTTCCATAACAGCTCACACCCGAGCCATATTCACAACCGAGATCTCCCGTCAGCGAAAACGCCATCTTGTCCAGGGTCTTCTCTGGCTTGTCGTAATATTTCACCTCGATGCTGTTGTCCGTGTGGATGCGCGAGCGGCCATGGATGAACAGGTCGTCCTCTCCCAGCCCGTAATTATTCGAAATGATGTTCAGCCACGGCTTCGGTGTCCACTTGATCTGTCCCCCGAGTCCCGGCTTGTGATTTGCGGAGGCATACGACTGCCACCCGTTGATGAACCATGGCTCGATCTTCAAATGCGCCGTTGGGAAAATCTGCACCCGCACTCCCTGGAAGAACCACGGCGTGTTCGACGAAACATATGACGGTTGATAGGCCCAGTTGTCAAAGTTGTAGTAGCTGAACAATCCCACGTACGACATGAAGATTCCCGCATCCACGTTTATCCCGTGCAGCACGTTAAAGTGATACCCGCCGTAAGCCTCCGACAAATATCGGTAAGCCCCGGTCAGGTCCCACTGCCCGTGCCCCGGGCTCGGATCGTTCCGCGGTGTCGTCGACGAATACATCCCAAACTGTGTCATCAGTCTCGCACGCACATTTTCGTAGTGAAAATCTCCGCCGACGCCCAGTTGCTCCAATTGCACTTCCGACGATCGGAACAATTCGCTCGACCCCCCGATCGTGTGGTCCACCGGATGGTTAAAGTCGTACACGTAATTGATGTCCGCCCGGATCTCCGGCGTAAAAAACTTCGAGTCCCAGAAAATCTCCTTCGTTCGTGGATTCCCGTTCAGCCACGTCCAGTCCGTATCTGAAAACGGCTCGATTTTCTTCTTCTCCTGCCCCGCGGGACTCGCGGACGCGCTCGCATCCTGCTTCGGCCCAATCGCAGCCACAATGCTAGTTGAGATCGAACTTGGCACCGCTCCCGTCCCAGCACTCGTCAGCGCGGCTGATGGTGCATTCACAGTCGGTTTCGCTCCAGCGGTCATTCCGTTCGAAGCATTCAGCCCCGGCTCCGTGCCCTTCTCCGGCACCGCCGGCTCCGCCGCTGGTTTTGCATCCTTCGACTCCAGATCCGCCACGCGCTTCTCCAACTGCTCCACACGCTCCAGCAGCCAGCGTTCCCGGTCTGTCAACCCTGCTTCCGGCTTGCTCTCCGCAGGCTTACTCACAGCAGGTTTCGAATCGTTTCCCGTTTTGGCATCGTCTGCGCGCCCCATCTCGCAAACGCTTAAGCTCACCAGCATGCTCAATGCAAACGCCAACCCACCTCTCACCGACTTGCGCATGACTTCTCTCCTACTCGATTTGGACAACGAATTTGACCCCGGATCGGCGCCTACCCAGCACCGCAAAATGTCACCAGATAAAGGAAAAGATGACGCTTTCGTTGCAATCCAACCTTAGCGTCTCGCCCATTAGAATTCTGTGAAGCTCGAATCAGCCTTCTCTAAGCCTTCAAACCAATTTTTCTCTTGACAAAATATTACTATTCAATATAATTAGTGCTGGGTTAAGGTACGCCTGATCCTGTTCCCAGGGACCCCATTTCTTTCGTCTGCCATGCACGGTCGTAACCCTCTTTGATTCCGCGCTTGCCTGTACGGACCCAACAAACCCTTTCCTGCCCACACTTACAAACTCGATCCCAACCCGATCAAAACAACTAACCTATAACCCATTCAGAACCAACACTTACGGATACCATCCTTCTAACTTCTTTCTATCCAGCACTTACGAAAAAACGGGGGGGGGAGGGGGGTCTGCAAATCTGTGAACGGTTGACATAATGGGCGGGAGGATTACCGACGCTACGAAGAGCGCTGGGTACACCAACATAAATAGCCAAAGCGCCGTAGGTGCGGCAGATCTTACGTTCCGAATATCTGGAATTTTCCAACTGAAAAACCATGCCGTGGATTCTACTCGCTGCTGCTTCGGGCCACGGGTCACGAAACCCAAACCTACCACTACGCACTCAACTTCTCTTTCTTCTTGATCTCCGCGGCCATCTTCTCCATCTCCGCGTGAATCAACCCGTTGGTCGCCAGGATCGTCTTTCCGCCTAAAACATACGGCTTCCCATCCAGGTCGCTAATCTTTCCGCCGGCCTCTTCCACAATCACCACTCCGGCCGCCGTATCCCAGGGCTTCAACCCAAACTCCCAAAAGCCGTCAAATCGCCCGGCCGCCACATACGCCAGATCCAAAGCCGCCGACCCGTCGCGCCTCACACCGTGCGAGCACAATGTGAAATCCCAGTAGTAATGAATATTCGGATGCGCATGCCTCTTATGGTTTGGAAATCCTGTGCACAACAAACTGCCCCGCAGCGCCGGTATCTTCGAGCACTCCATCCGCTTCCCGTTGAAGAACGCGCCTTCTCCCCGCGCCGCCGAAAACATCTCCTCGGACATCGGGTTGTAAATCACGCCCAGCAGCAGCTCGTCGCCCTTCGCCAGCGCCATCGAAACGCAAAAACACGGATACCCATGCGCAAAATTCGTCGTCCCATCCAGCGGATCCACGTGCCACTTATACTCCGAGCCGGTCTCTTTACCGCTTCCTTCTTCCGCCGCCACCGCATGTCCCGGAAAATATTTCTGCAAGCGGCCAACGATCACCGCTTCCGATCGCT